>JAGXAL010000161.1 GCA_018971605.1 Natronospirales bacterium
CGCGAGCTCTTGCAGGCGCATCTGCGCGCACAGGCACCGGCGATCGGCGCGGGGCTGGTGCGCATGTCCGCCTTCGCGAGCACCGGCGAGATTCTGCACAACCACAGCGCGGTGCCGGAGGGCGGCGAACTCGCGGTGTTGCCGCCGGTAAGCGGAGGCTGAGCATGGATGATTTGCGGGTCGCCGTGGTGGATGTGCGCGTGGCGCGCCTCGACGCGATGGCGGCGCTGGAGTTCGTGAGCGACGCGCGTTTCGGCGGCATCGCGAGCTTCGTCGGGCGGGTGCGCAGCGAGAACCGCGGGCGCGCGGTCACCGGCATCCGCTACGATGTGTTGGAACCGCTGGCGCTCAAGGTGTTTGCCGCGATTGGCGCACGCGTGCGTGCCGAAGTGGGCGCGCCCTTGAAGCTCTATATTGCGCACGCCACCGGCGAGCTTGGCATCGGCGACCTCGCGGTGGTGGTAGCCGCGGGCACAGCGCATCGTGATGAGGCCTTCCGTGCCTGCCGTCTGGCGATCGAGGCGGTGAAGCACGAGGCGCCGATCTGGAAACAGGAACATTACCTCGACGGCCACAGCGCCTGGAGCGAAGGTTGCGCGCTCTGCGACGAACCGCGTGAGGCCGCACAGACGGCGGTGCGGCACGCGGACGCCGGCCATGCGCAGGCGCGCTGATGCGCTGGCGTGCATCGGCGTGGTGCTGGCCGGCGGCAGGTCCACGCGCATGGGCCGCGACAAGGCGCTGTTCGAATGGCAGGGACGCCCGTTGATCGAACATCAACTTGCGCTATTACGTGAGGCCGGCGTGGACAGCGTGCAGGTGAGCGGCGAGCGCCCGGCATACCGCGGCATCGCCGATGCGCAGCCGCAGGCGGGACCGCTCGCCGGTCTCGCCGGCATCGCGGCCGCGCATGCCGACGATGCGGAGTTGCTGGTGATTCCCGTGGACATGCCGCTGTTGCAGCCGGCTTTGCTGCGGCGGTTGCGCAGCGAGCGGCCCGAGGCGCCGTGCCTGCGTTTCCCCGGCCAGGTGCTGCCGCTGCGCCTGCGGCTGGATGCGTGCAGCCGCGCCGTGCTCGGTGAGCTTATGCGCGCCGACGATCCGCGCCGGCATTCGCTGCATGCCTTCGAGCAGGCTGTCGGCGTTGAGGAGATCGCGCTCGCGAGCGGCGAGGCGGCGCAACTCACCGACTGCAACACTGCGGCAATCTGGAACGAGGTGGCCGGATGAAAGTGCAACTGCAGGGCCAGGCACTGCGCCTGCGCATAGACGAAGCGGAACTGGCGCGGCTGCTCGCCGGCGACACGCTGCGCGATGAGCTGCGCTGGCCCGATGGCTGCATCGAGCAACACCAGTTGGTGCTGGCCGCAGGCCAAGGCTGGCGCCGCGACGCGGACGGCTGGTGCGTGGCACTGCCGGACACCGTGGTGCGCGAGCTTGCCGCGCGCCTGCCGAGCCGCGACGGCCTGCGGCTGGAGCTGCCGGTGCCGCAGGGTCAGGTCTTGCAAGTGCTGTTCGACGTGGACGTGCGCGACAGCACGCGGCAGCGTTTGCCAAAACATCCGCATGGCAAAGATGCTTCATGAAACATTCACACGCTGCGGCACGTGCCACGCTCGCTGCGTACGGGCTGGCTTCAGTGTTGTTGCTTGCCGGCATGTGCGCGCGCGCCGGTGAGGCACCGGTGTTGCGCGTGGCTTATGCAGGTTCGATGGGTGCGGTGATGGATGATGCGCTTGGCCCGGCGTTCGCGCGTGCACACCACGCGGATTATCAAGGTATCGGCCAGGGCTCTTATGCGCTCGCGCGCCTGCTGGCGGCGGGAGACATGCAGGCGGATGTGTTCGTGTGCATCACGCCCGGTCCGCTGCGGGTGCTGGAACAAGCCGGGCGCGTGACGCAGGCCGTGCCGGTGGCGAGCACGCGCATGGTGGTGATTTACAGTCCGCGCAGCCGTTACGCCGCGGATTTCGCCCGCAAGCCATGGTACGCGGTGTTGCGTGAACCGGGATTGCGATTCGGGCGCAGCGATCCCGCGGTGGATCCGCAGGGCGTGAACGCGCTGCTCACGCTGCAACTTGCGGCGCGCTACTACCGGCAGCCCGGCTTGCTGCAGCAGGTGGCGGGCGCGTTGCAGAACCCGGCGCAGATCTTTGCCGAAGCTTCGCTGATGTCGCGCCTGGAAGCGGGACAGATTGATGCTGCCATCGGTTACCGCAGTGCCGCGCTTTCCCATCACCTGCCGACCGTGGACTTGCCGGCAGAAATCGACCTTTCACAGCCGGCACTGCAGGCAACGTGGTATTCACGGGCACAACTCACGCTCGACGACGGCGAGCAGTTGCGCGCGCAACCGCTGGTGTTTTACGCCGCGGTGTTGAGCAACGCGCGCCAGCCGCAGCTGGCACAGGCATTTGTGGCCTTCCTGCAGGGCACCGAAGGCCAGGCGCTGCTGCGGGCGCAGGGTTACGATCCGCCGCCCGCGGCCAGGCCGTGACGCACCGGGCGGACAGCGTCAGCGTGGCAAACACCCATATATGAGTGCGACGAGGCT
>JAGXAL010000162.1 GCA_018971605.1 Natronospirales bacterium
CTTGTCGCGCGGCCTGCGCTGACCGATGGAATAGGGCATCATTCCGCGCATGTACGCCAGTTACTTCGGGCTCAGTGACAATCCCTTCGCCATCACGCCCGACCCGCGTTACCTGTTTCTTTCCGGCCGGCACAGCGAAGCGCTGGCACACCTTATATACGGCGTCACCGAAAGCGGCGGCTTCATCCAGCTGACCGGCGAGGTCGGCACCGGCAAGACCACGCTGGTGCGCTCGCTGCTGGAGAAACTGCCGGAGACCGTGGATGCCGCGCTCATCATCAACCCGCGCGTCAGCATCCCCGAATTCCTGCGTGCCATCTGCCGCGAGCTGCACATCGAGTGCGGGCCGCAGCAAAGCCCGCAGGACCTGATCGACGCGCTCAATGCACACCTGCTGCAGGTGCACAGTCGCGGCCGGCGCGTGGTGCTCATCATTGACGAGGCCCAGGCGCTGAGCCGCGAAGTGCTGGAACAGGTGCGCCTGCTCACCAATCTCGAGACCAGCCGCCAGAAACTGCTGCAGATCATCCTGGTCGGCCAGCCGGAATTGCGCGAATTGCTGGCACGCGAGGATCTGCGCCAGCTGGCGCAGCGCATCACCGGCCGTTATCACCTGCAGCCCTTGTCGCCCAAGGACACCCGCGCTTACGTGCACCACCGCTTGAACGTGGCGGGTGCGCTGGCGCCGATTTTCACGGCCTCGGGCCTGCGTGCCGTATGGCGCTTCAGTGAGGGCGTCCCGCGGCTCATCAACATTTTGTGCGACCGTGCGCTTTTGGGTGCTTACACCGGCGAACTGCGACAAGTGGACGGCACGCTGGTACGCCGTGCCGCCCATGAAGTGCTGGAACCGCGCAGCGGTGAACGCAGTTGGCGCGCGCGGCTGTGGCTCGGTACCGCCGCTGTGGTGCTGCTCTCCGCAGTCACGGTGCTTGCGGCCACCGGCCATCTGGGCTTGCGCCGCACTGGCGCACCGGTTACGCCGGTTGTCAAAGCCGCGCCTCCCGTCGCCCAGGCCGTGCCGGCGATTACGCCGCAAAGCTGGCTCGCCGATCCGGCGTATCCCACCGATACCGACACCGCTTTCACCACGTTGTTTTCGCTGTGGGGCGCGCACTACAAGCCGGGCGCTGCGGGCAGCGGCTGCCTTGAGGCCAAGCAAGCGGAGCTGCGCTGCCTGTATCGCAAGGGCACCTGGAACAACCTGCGCAGTTTTGACCGGCCGGCGATCATCACGCTCACCGACACCGACGGCGTTCAGCATCAAGTGGTGGTGACGCGGCTTGCTGGCGAACAAATCACGCTGCGCGCCGGTGCTGCGAGCCAGACTTTTTCGCTGAGCGCCCTCGATCCACTGTGGTACGGCGACTATCTATTGTTGTGGAAACCCAATACCAATGCGCCCGCTGCGCTCGCGCCGGGCATGGTCGGCACCGCAGTCGCTTGGCTGCGTACCCAACTCGCCACGCTGCAGCACAACGCGGATTCGGGCAGCAGCACCTACGACGCGACGCTCACCGCAGCCGTCAAACAGTTCCAGACCTCGCAGCATTTGAAAGCGGACGGCATCGCCGGCGAAGAAACCCTGATTCATCTCAATAGCGCGCTGGATGCGCCTGGCACGCCGACGCTTGCGCCGCCCGGAAACTGAACATGTCGCTGATCCTCGACGCACTGCGCAAATCCGAACGCACCCGCCAACAAACCTTGGCCGGGCAGGTCAGCGCGACGGACACGCCGCCGGCACACACACGCATTCCGGTACCCTGGGCCACGCTCATCGGCCTGCTGTTGATCGCCAACGTCATCGTGCTGGGAATAATCTTTTGGCGCAGCCACGCGGCAAGTCACACACCGGCGGCGGCAACACCAACGGCCGGTCCCGCTTCGCAAGCGCCGGCACCGGTTTACCGCCCGGAGGTACGCTCGCTTGCCGCGGAAGCGGCAGCCGCCACGACTTCAGCCGCGCCGGCACCTTCGGCAGCGAGTCAACCCGCCCTGAATACGCTTGCAACCCAATCAGCCGTGGTCAATCCCGCAGGTCCGCGTGCCGCGGTGACAACCGCAGCCCCAGCCAATGCATCCGGCTCCAGTGTTATCAATCTCAACGGCAACAATCCGCCGCCATTGGATACCTTGCCGCTCGCCTTTCAGCAGTCGCTGCCGGCGCTGCACCTTGACGTGCACAGCTATTCACAGAATCCTGCCGAGCGTTTCGTGATCATCAACATGCAGCGCTATCAGAAAGGCGACACGCTCAAGGAAGGCCCCAAGGTGATAGCCATCGTGGCGGATGGCGTGATTCTCGAATACCAGGGCCAGCAATTCCTGCTGCCGCGGCCCTGATTCCGCCACTCCCCGCCAGTCTCATATACTGGATTATCCTGTGATAGTCTTGTATATTGGACTCATGAATCTGCAATCCACAGGCCGGCTCATTGCGGAACGGCGCCGCAGCAGGGGGCTCACGCTGCAGCAACTGGCTGCCCGGGCCGGCGTGGGTCGCTCCACGCTCGCGGCCCTGGAAGCCGGTAAATTGGATGAACTCGG
>JAGXAL010000163.1 GCA_018971605.1 Natronospirales bacterium
GATGCCGGCGATCTGGTGGATCAGCAGGCGGTGCCGATCCTGCCGGACGACACCGCCCTCGAGGTCTTCAACAAGGTGACTTTTGCCGCAGAAATGGTCCTGGACCGGGCGTTGCCGGCGCTGATTGCCGGCAAGGCGCCGCGCAGGGCACTGGACCTGAAAACCGGCAGCTATTTCGGGCGGCGCACGCCGGAAGACGGCCGTATTGATTGGCGCCAGCCGGCACAGGCCGTGCATAATCTCGTCCGTGCCGTGGCGCCGCCTTACCCCGGCGCCTTCAGCACTGCAGACGGTAAATCGTTGAAGATCCTGCGCAGTCATTACGCCGCGGAAGCTGCGCGGAACAAGTCCGCGGTTTTGTACGTGGAGAATGGGCGCTGCTATGCAGATTGCGGCGATGGCCGGCGCATCGAAGTGGTTGTGCTGGAACTCGACGGCGTACCGATGGATGCGGCGCGCTTTGCGGGACGTTACGGAAATCGATCTTTGTCTTTGGGAGACTAGCAAGTGAAAAACATATTGATTCTTGGCGTGAGCGGCTTCATCGGCAGCAACCTGAGCCGCCGCATCCTGGAGACCACGGACTGGCACGTGTACGGCATGGACATGTTCACCACCAAGGTGGAAGACCTGCTCGGCCACAAGCGCTTTCACTTCTTCGAAGGCGATATCACCATTAACAAGGAATGGGTCGAGTATCACGTGCGCAAGTGCGACGTGGTGCTGCCGCTGGTGGCGGTGGCCACGCCCGCGGTTTACGTACAGGATCCGTTGCGCGTATTCGAGCTGGACTTTGAGGCCAACCTGCCGATCGTGCGCCACTGCGTCAAATACAGGAAGCGCGTGCTGTTCCCGTCCACCTCCGAGGTCTACGGCATGTGCCGCGATCCGGGTTTCGATCCGTACTCGTCGGAACTCATCCTCGGCCCGATCCCCATGCAGCGCTGGATTTACTCCTGCTCCAAGCAGCTCATGGATCGCGTGATCTGGGCTTACGGCAGCAAGCAGGGTCTGGATTTCACGCTGTTCCGACCCTTCAACTGGATCGGACCGGGGCTGGATTCGATCTACACGCCCAAGGAAGGCAGCTCGCGCGTGGTTACCCAGTTTCTCGGCCAGATCGTGCGCGGCGAGAACATCAAGCTGGTGGACGGCGGCGCGCGCAAGCGCGCCTATACCTATATAGATGATGGCGTGGATGCCCTGATGCGCATTATCGAGAACAAGAATGGGGTGGCCAAGGGACGCATCTACAATATCGGCAATCCGGTCAACAGTTATTCGGTCAAGGAACTGGCCGACATGATGATGGAGATTGCCGCGCAAATCCCCGAGTACCGGGAAAGCGCCAAAAAGGTGAAGTTGCTCGATGTGAAGGCTGACGACTATTACGGCAAGGGCTACCAGGACGTGGAGAACCGCGTACCCAACGTGGATCACACCCGCAAGGAATTGGGCTGGGAACCGAAAGTGGACATGAAAACCGCGCTACGCAAGATCTTCGAGTTCTACAAAGGCGACGTGGCCGAGGCGCGCAGGTTGGTGGAGGAGGGCGTTTAGATGGTGCTAAAGGACATCATCTTCAAGTTTGCGATTACGTTTCTATTATCAGCAGCCCTGCTCGGTGGTTGTGCTACTACACCTAATATCGCAGCACTCGAGACTGAGGGCGCAACGCGACACGTGCCTGTGTTGATTTATTACGTATCTTGGAATGCCCCAGTCTTTGCTGGTAATCGTATGGAAGCTCAACTGCTTAACACTGGGAATAAGGACATTTCATCCATTAAACTCTTACTGGCCAACTGCGAGGATTTGCGTGACTTGAATTCAATTAAGACTTTTACTTTACAAGGTCCATTTGTTCCCAATCAGTTGTATACCGCATATCCAACGTCACGTGGTGCTATGGTTAGCATGGTGCTTCTTTACAGAGCGGTTATCGTGAAGATTGCAGTAATAGACAGTGATGGAATGGAACATGAATATCTCGGTAAAGAAGTGACACCTCTATTAGGAAAAGATGTCGTTAATTCTTGCTTAGGCTGAATGAAGTGGTAAGCACGTAGGTTGAGGTGAGCAACGCGAACCCCAACGAATTTGTATCACGTTGGGATTCGGCTTTCAGCCACAACCCAACCTACATTGAAGATATTGGTGTTGCAGCTCGCCCTCAAAATTGACGTCGACACGCTGCGCGGCACGCTGGAAGGCGTGCCGGCACTGGTTTCCGTCCTGCGAAAGCATAGTGCGCAGGCCACGTTTCTGTTCAGTCTCGGGCCGGATAACACCGGCCGCGCCTTGCGGCGCGTATTCCGTCCCGGATTTCTGAAGAAAGTTTTTCGCACCAACGTCGCGGGCAATTACGGCCTCAAAACGCTCATGTACGGCACGCTGATCCCCGGGCCGGACATCGGCCGGCGCGGAGCAGCGGCCATGCGCGCGGTGCGCGATGCCGGCTTCGAGGTGGGCATTCACACTTGGGACCACATCCGCTGGCAGGACTTCGTGGCACGTCGCGGAGCCGAGTGGACCGCGCGCGAGTTCAA
>JAGXAL010000164.1 GCA_018971605.1 Natronospirales bacterium
TCGCTGCCGGGCGTGGAATTTGCTCTCAACTCTGCGCACCTGCTGCCGGTGTCACAGACCACGCTGAACGATGCGGTACAAACGCTCAAGGACAATCCCGGCATCGATGCCGAAGTGGCGGGCTACACCGACAGCACCGGCAAGGCGGCGTACAACGTGACACTGTCACAGCGGCGCGCCGAAGCGGTGATGAAATATTTGATGGACCACGGCATTGACGCGAGCCGCTTGATCGCCAAGGGCTACGGCGAAGCCGATCCGATCGCCCCCAACCAGACCGCGACCGGACGCGCCCAGAACCGGCGCGTGGAACTGCGCATCACCAATCAGTAAGGCGGTCGCAGCAGCGCTTGCAACGCCCCGCACTTGCGGGGCGTTTTTTTGCGGGGTAGAGCAGCTTGCACCCTCCGGGGGCCGGCTGGATAATCGTCCACCGTCGGCGACGGCCTTAAAACCGCACGCCACACGGAATCACGGGGCCAGTTGCATGCAAGCCAGTCGCAGTCATCAGATCGAGGGCCGTTCGATCCGCGTTTACGACGGGCTCCTCGGGCAACAGGACATTTACCGCCTGACCGCCGCCATGGAAAGCGGCGCCTTCACGCGCGACGAAGTCGCACGTGAGGACACCGCCGGTTTCCGTCATTGGGCGCTCAACATCCCGCTGGAAACCGCGCCGCGGTTGCCGGTATATCAACCCACGCTGGACGCGGTGCGCGAGTTTGACGGCAGCAAGCATTACAACATTTACCGCTGCTACTGCAATCACGCCGCTTTCGGCGACATGCTGTTCACGCACACCGACAACGCTCCGGGCAAGCCCGGCCTGACGGCGCTTTGGTACGTGGCGCCGGAGTGGAACGTGGAGTGGGGCGGCGAAACCCTGTTTTTCAATTCGCAAATGGACGCGGAAGTCGCAGTCACTCCGCGGCCCGGACGGCTGGTGGTATTCGACGGCAGCATCACCCACGTGGGGCGCCCGCCCAATCGCGTGTGTTACGCGCCGCGTTACACGCTAGCATTCAAACTCAAGCCCGAAACCTAGTTATGAGCGCGTTGGGTGTGCAGGCACCGCGAAGGCAGGCGGCTGCTCTGCCTGCTTAAGCCAGCGGCTGAAGATGATGAAGAACGCCAGTACCATCATCATGTCTCCCGGCAGCCACAGGATGAGTCCACCGTATTGCTGATCGACGAGCGCCGTCAGCCCCCACAAGCCGTGCATCTGGTCGTAGGGGATGTAAATCACGCGATGCTGGAAGGTGATGACGGCGCCGAGCACCGAATTGGGCACGGTCGCGGCCCACAACAGCAGCAGCTTCCAACCGAAGCTCAGACGCGCGTGCCACGGCCGCGGATCCAGCACCAGCCACCAGAAAAACAGTCCGGACAGCAGCATGGTGAAGTGCATGAAGTCGTGCAGCGTGGAGTTGCGCAACGCCGCATCGTGCAACGGCGGCCATTCCCACAAGAACAGCAAGCCCACGAACAGCACGGTGGCGATTGCCGGCTGGATCAGCAGCGCGTAAAGCCATTGCATGGGGCGGTTGCGCGCCACCGGCCGCACCAGCCAGTGGCGCAGGAAGCGCGGCAGGCCGCGCAGCAGGATCGGCAACGGCACCGCCAGACACAACAGGAAAGGCGCGAGCATGCGCAGCAGCAGGTGCTCAATCTGGTGCGCGAAAAAGAAGTGATCCGAGAGCACTTCGATGGGCGATTGCAGCGCGAGCCACACGCTCAGCACCCCGGCGAAATACGCCAGGTGGCGCCCGATTCCGACCGGCACCGCTGTGGCTCGCCGTCGCACCAGACCGTAACAATAGATGGCCAGCACCAGTGCGGTGGCCACGGAGATTCCGGGCGTAAAGTGCCAAGCGGTCCACAAGTCGGGAGGCATGTTGGAACGTAACGGTGGTACGTCGGTTTGAGCAGGAACGGTGTTTACCGTTCCGCGGAAAAATTACGGGCCGGCAGCGTCGGCCTGGGTATTGCCGGCGGCTTATTCCTCGGCGGTGACCGTGCGCGCGCTGACCGCGGAGCCTTCAGCGGGCGGCTGCCCGTGATGCTGGGCATTCAGCTTGCGCATCAGCGGCAGCACCGCGAGCGCGATCAAGGTGCACACGATGCCGGCCACGCCCAACCAGTTAAACAGGCGCGTATACAGTGGCATCATTTCCACTGGGTTGGTGATGGTGCTGGGCACGCTCGCGATGGTGGCGACCATGCCGCCGAAATACATCGACAGTCCCACCGCCACGTAGTAGGCGCCCATCATGAAGCCGCCCATGCGTGCGGGCACGTAGCGCGCGATCATCGCGAGTCCCAGGCCGCTGGTCAGCAGCTCGCCGAGCGAGCCGAAACCGTAGCCCCAGACCATCAGCCAGGACGTGGTCTTGCCGGGGCTGGTCAGGAAATGCCCGGCCGCGCCGTAGATGAAGAAGCCGATCGCCACCATGACGAAACCCAGTGCGAATTTCGAGGCCACCGACAGGTCTTTGCCGCGCTTGCCGAAGTGCGTGTA
>JAGXAL010000165.1 GCA_018971605.1 Natronospirales bacterium
GCTGGTTTGAGGGTCCGGATCGTGAGTACGCATTGTGACTGACTACAAACATACTTTGAATCTGCCGCGCACCGAGTTCGCCATGAAGGCGAATCTGCCGCAGCGTGAGCCGGAAATGCTCAAGCGCTGGGCGGAGCAGGGCGTTTACGGACTGATCCGCACGGCGCGCAAGGGCCGGGCACGTTTCGTGCTGCAGGACGGGCCGCCGTACGCCAACGGCAACATTCATATCGGCCATGCGGTCAACAAGATTCTCAAGGACATCGTGGTCAAGTCGCACACACTCGATGGTCTGGACGCGCCCTACATTCCCGGCTGGGATTGCCACGGCCTGCCGATCGAGCAGCAGGTGGAAAAGAAACTCGGCCGTGTCGGCCAGAAAGTGGACGCCAAGGCCTTCCGCGCCGCCTGCCGCGCCTACGCTCAGGAACAGGTAGACAGCCAGTGCGCCGACTTCAAACGCCTGGGCGTGCTCGGCGACTGGGAACATCCGTATCTCACGATGGCGCCGGCCTACGAAAGCAGGCAGTTGCGTGCGCTGGCCGAGGTCATTCGCCGCGGACACTTATATAAGGGTCTGAAGCCGGTGCATTGGTGCCTGGATTGCGCCTCGGCGCTGGCTGAAGCCGAAGTGGAATACGAGGACAAGACCTCGCCCGCCATCGATGTGCGCTTTCCGGTGGCCGAACTGGCGGACCTGCAGAAGCGTCTGCATATTGCCGACAGCCATCTGCCTGCGGCCGTGGCTATCTGGACCACGACGCCGTGGACGTTACCCGCCAACCAGGCGGTGGCGTTGCATCCGGATTTCGAGTACGCGTTGATTGAATGTGACGCCGGTCTCGGTCACGAGCACTTGTTGTTGGCGCGCGAGCTGGTGACGAGCGTAATGCAGCGGCTGGGCGTGACGCAGTGGAAGACGGTTGCCAGCGTACACGGCAAACAGCTTGAAGGGCTCAGGCTGCGCCATCCGTTTTATGAGCGCGTGGTGCCGGTCGTGCTCGGCGAACATGTCACGCTTGACGCCGGCACCGGCGCGGTGCATACCGCGCCCGGTCACGGCCACGAAGACTTCGCGCTTGGCCAACAATACGGTCTCAAGGTGGACAACCCGGTAGACAACCGTGGCGTATTCATCCCGGGCACCGAACTGTTTGCCGGTGAGCACGTGTTCAAGGCCAACGAACACATCATCAAGGTATTGACTGAGCGCGGCATGCTGCTGCACAACGAGCCCATCCGCCACAGCTATCCGCATTGTTGGCGCCACAAAACGCCGGTGATTTTCCGTGCCACACCGCAATGGTTTATCGGTATGGAACAGAGCGGCCTGCGTGTGCAGGCGCTCGCTGCAGTCAAGAAAGTGCGCTGGACGCCGGGCTGGGGCGAACAGCGCATCGAGGGTATGGTCGCCAACCGGCCGGATTGGTGCATCTCGCGCCAGCGTACCTGGGGGGTGCCGATTGCGCTATTTGTTCACAAGCACACGTCGGAATTGCATCCGCGCACCCAGGAACTGCTGGAACAGGTGGCACAACGCGTGGAGCGTGCAGGCATTGATGCCTGGTTCGAGCTTGATGCAGCAGAGCTATTAGGTAAAGACGCCGAGCACTATGAGAAAGTCCCGGACATTCTCGACGTATGGTTCGATTCCGGCGTGGTGCATTACTGCGTGGGCGAGCCGCGCCTTGGTCTGGGCGCAGGCCATCCGTCGGATTTGTATCTGGAAGGTTCGGATCAGCACCGCGGCTGGTTCCAGTCTTCGCTGCTGACTTCGGTGGCCATCCACGGCCAGGCGCCCTACAAGGGCGTGCTCACGCACGGTTTCACCGTGGACGAGCAGGGCCGCAAGATGTCCAAGTCGCTCGGCAACGTGGTGGCACCGCAGGAAGTCATCAAGAAGCTGGGTGCGGACGTGCTGCGGCTGTGGGTGGCGGCCACGGATTACAGCGGCGAGCTGTCGGTATCCGGCAACATCCTGGCGCACATGGCGGAAGCCTACCGCAAGCTGCGCAATACGCTGCGCTACCTGCTTTCCAATCTCTATGATTTTGATCCCGCACGCGATGCGCTGCCGGCCGGTGAATTGCTGGCGCTGGATCAGTGGCTGCTGGTGCGTGCCGCCCAGCTGCAGGAAGAGGTGCGTCAGGCGTACGCAGATTACCAGTTTCACCTGATTTACCAGAAGGTTTACCAGTTCTGCGTGGTGGAGCTTTCCAATTTCTATCTGGATGTCATCAAGGACCGCGAGTACACCACGCCGGCGGCGAGCCGCGCGCGCCGTTCCTGCCAGACCGCCATGTATCAGGTGGCCGCGGCGATGCTGCGCTGGCTGGCGCCGATCCTGAGCTTTACCGCCGAGGAAGCATGGCAATTTCTTCCCGGAAAGCATGAGCCCTCGGTATTTCTCGCAGAATGGCACGCAGTCCCGCACACGCAGGTGGACATGGCTGCATGGGATACGCTCCTCAAGGTGCGCGATGCGGTCCGCAAGGAACTGGAAAAGCTGCGCAT
>JAGXAL010000050.1 GCA_018971605.1 Natronospirales bacterium
GGCGGCGGAAGTTCCCAAGCCGCGCCGGCGCAGCAAGCCGACGCGTGCCTCGCGCAAACGGCGGCTCGACAGCAAACACCAGCATGGCAACAAGAAGCGCTTACGCCGATCTCCAATGAACGACTGATGAGCGAAAAAAGATGCCGGCTCTTGGCCGGCATCTTTGTGACGCACGTTTGCAAGCTTCCTTTAGAAAATGGCTTCTTCGACTCCGTGACCATCACCGTGCTTAGTTTCAATGCCGCGCGAACCCAAATCTTTGATCTGGTCGGCGACCTGCTGCGCGGCTTGTGAGCTCTGACCGCAAAGCAGCGCGAACCAGAGGATTACCAGACTGAAGATGACGAGGATCCACATGCCGGTGAAGAAGCCGAACAGGCCGATGCCGCCCATGTCGCCGCCCGGACCGAACCAGCTGATCAGCCACATGCCGATGAAATACGGTAGCAGCCACCACGCTTGTTGCCAGCCGAGCTGCGACAGGGGCTTGCGTTTGATGGCGAACCAGATCAGGTAGATCACGACGTACAGCGCGACCAGGCTGAACAGAATTTTCACCGTTTCATATCCGGTCCAGTAGATGATCCAGTTGGAAAAGATGAAGGCGATGATCGACACGATAGTTACGCCGCGCAATTTGAAGGGGCGCGGATGGTTGGGCAGTGTGCGGCGCAGGTGCAGCAGGATGACCGGACCGATGCTGTAGGACAATACAGTAATCAGCGATACCGCCGATACCAGTTTTTGCCACGATGGAAACGGAAAGAAGAAGATTGCGCCGACAATCCAGGTGACAATCAAGCCAACCCACGGTACGCCAACTTTATTTAACTTGATCACCTGTTTGGGAGCATTACCCATTTCGCCCGCCGCCATGATGATGCGCGGGCTGGCAGTGGCGTAAATGAATGCGGTGCCCAAGGGTGACACGATGGCATCTATGTAAAGAATAACCGCCCACCAGAACGCGCCCACCGCCACGGCGATGGCGGCCAGCGGCCCGAACATGCCGCTGAATTGCAGATGCTCCCAGCCCGCGGCAATGTCCGAAGGCTTGAGCGCGATGATGAAGGAAAGCTGCAGGCCGATGTAGATCAGCATGGAGATGATGACCGAGCCAATCAGCGCAATCGGGATGTATCGTCCCGGGTGGCGGGTTTCACCGGCGAGCGCGATAGCCTGCTGGAAACCGAGGAAACTGAAAATGATGCCGGCGGTAGCGACGGCGGTGAAAATTCCGCTGATGGGCGTGCTGCCGGCATGCGCCGTCATGTTTTCCGGATGGAACGAGTAGGCCATCAAAATGCCGATGGTGGCCAGCGGAATTACCACTTTCCACCAGGTCGCGGCGCTGTTGATGAGTACCACGATGCGGATGGCAAGGAAATTTAGCGCTACCACGGCGGCCAGCAGCAGGATGGATACGATCGTCCCGACATGCGTGAGGATGCCGGTGTTGGGGTTGATCAGCCCGGGAATATAGTTGTTGGCGTAGGTGAGCACCGAGGTGACTTCTACGGGTGGCACCGAAACGAATGCCAGAAACAGGATCCAGGTCCAGATCTTGCCGACCAGGTCGCCGTGGCTGACGTGGGTCATGTGCACCAGTGCCCCGGAGTTGGGGAACATGGTGGAGAGTTCTGCGAACACGAAGGCCAAGAACAGCACCGCAATCGCGCCAATCACCCAGGAGAAGCCGCTCCACACGCCGGCCTGAAGCGCGGCGTGCAGCGGTCCGAACAACCACCCGGAGCCGATCATCGCTCCCAGGCTGGCGTACAGCAGCCCGATGACACCCGCGTCGCGTCTGAGTTTGGTCGGTCCGGCCATGTGAGGGCGCTCCAGTTGTTGGGTAAAGGGTGAACGCTGGCTGAAAGGGATGGCGGATATTAGACGACCCGGCGCGCCGGAACAACCAGGAGCGGCTATTGCAGATGCCGGTGTTCGCCGCCCGGGTCCGCATCGCCTTTGGTGAGCAGGACGAGGGAGGCCGATTGCGCACCACCGAGGATAGTGATGCCCTGCGGGTTGTCCAGCTGCACCGATTCCACCTTGTGGCCGATGAGCTGCGCGCGCCCCTTCCAGCGGTCGGCGCCGGATTCGCTGAATTCAAACACGTACATGCGCCGCCACGCTAGGTTGCCGCTGGGCGCGCGCCCGAGGCGCAGGCGCGCCAAGGCGACGGTTTCGTCCAGAAACTGCAAGTGCATTTCCTGGCAAATGCGCGTGCACGTGACCGTCATGTTCTCGCGGGCGCGCAGGCTGTCGCTCCAGAACCAGGCGATGGCGGCGATCGCGATCAGCGCCAGAAGTCCCAGCAGCGTGCTGAAATCCAGGTACATGAAGGTGTTATGCCTGATCCAGGCAGACCTGATTGCGGCCGGTCTGCTTGGCTTTGTACAGCGCCCGGTCGGCCGTCATCAACACGCTCCAGGGATCGCGATGGCGCGCGCCGCTCTCGGCCGCACCGATACTCATGGTCACCCGCAGTGCCACCTCGGCATCGGGATCGGATACGCCGGGCGCAGCGCTGCGACGCTCGCCGCGGCGCGGATTGAAACCCGAAGTCGCAAAATCACCGCGCAAAGCTTCCAGGACCGGGGCGACTTCTTCGAGCGTACGCCCGGGAAACACCAGCGTAAATTCCTCGCCGCCATAGCGGAACGGCTTGCCGCCACCCGTGGACTTTTGCAGCCGTGAAGCTACCAGCCGCAGGACCTGATCGCCGACGTCATGACCGTAGTCGTCATTGAAACGCTTGAAGTGATCCACGTCCAGCATCGCGATGACGTAACGGCTCCCGAGTTGGCGCAGTTGCTCCTCGAGCGCGCGTCGCCCCGGCAGGCCCGTGAGTTCATCCTCATAGGCCATGCTCCAGGATTCGAGCACGATGGCAAAGCCGAAGGCCACACCCGCGGCTGCAGCAAAAGTGGCCAGGATTCCCGCCTGCCGCGTGTGCAGCATCACGGCTGCTGCTACCAGCGAAAAAAAGAAGGCCGCGAGTTCCGGGTTGTGCCGGCGGATAAGACCATCGTTGAACCACAGCAGGCCAACCGCCAGTAACAGCAGTCCGGGTTGGCTGATACCGGTCGCCGAGAGCGCCGGCCAATTCACGAAATGCACAAAGAGTGCGCGTGCCACTTGCAGCGCGCCGGCGCCCATCAGTGCCGCCACGAAAACAATCTCGATCGCCAGCAACGCAAACGGCCAGGCGCCGCGGCGCGTGAAGATTCCGCGTTCCGCGAGCGCGTGCGTCCACAGCAGGTTGAAGGGCAGCAGCAGGCACAGTCCGCCGCTGAGAATCTGGGCGTTCACGGAATCCGGAGCGCCGGCCGCGGCCAGCAGTCCGCCGTAGGCCACGGTCAGGGACAGCAAAGCGAAAAAAATACGCCGCCGGTTGAACTGTATGCTCATGGCCAGCGCGGCCAGCAGGATGAACAGGCTTACCAGCTCCAGCGCCAGAATTCCGCTGGGCGGGAATTGGCCGATGAACCCGGCCAGCAGCGCCGCGGCAATTAGCAGGATGATTTCCGGCAGCAGGCTGTAGATGACGCCGATGAAGATTTTCATTGCGGCAGTGCGCACCCAGGCAGGCGCGGCCATGGTTCGGCAACTGCGGGGATCGATCCGAATTGGATAGGCATTCTTTCGATTTCCTGCTTTACACTGCGGGCACGAGCGGGCGGCGGTGATGCTTGCAAGTTTCAGCTAGGGTGACGCCAATGCCGGTTGCATTTCAAGTAGCCGCCTCATGGGTGCGGTGCGCCAGTATTGTCCGGCACAAGTTATAAAAAGCAGTGGCGCCGCGTCGAATTTCAGCATGCTCAGTGTGTGTGAGGCGCTCTGTCGCGCACTGATGCGTCTCGGGCGCCGGTGGACAGGCGTTAACGGGTCTGCAACCGGGGGTATGCCCGGCTCTTAAAGCGCAGTACGCTCCGGCCGCTGTTCGATTGAACGGCCCGTCATCCCGGAAGCAGCAGGACCGTACCACGACAGTCATCCGCGGCACCGGAGCGGTGAGGGCCGGCTCCAGCTGTACCGGCTGGGGCTGGGGTTTTCTCTCAGCAGTGACAGGTGCATCCGGTCCCGTGAGCAGCTATGATTTCGTCCGTCCGGATGGCCTTTTCGGTCACAGCTCAGGTGGGGACTGGCGTATGTTGAAATCATCGGTTTGTCGCTGGGCGCTTTTGGGCGTGTCTTTCGCGGTCTGGGGCCTGCTGACCGGATGTGCGCCGTCGGTGCCTTCCGCAGGGCAACAATCCTATACGCTGAGCGCGCAGTTGCCGCCGTTGTTTCAGCAGACGCGCATCGTGGCCGCCAACATCGACGTGAACGGTGATTCCTGCAGCGTCCGCATCGTGACCTTGGACTCGACCCGCCCCTGGGCACCGGTATGCCTGGTCAGGCAGGATCAACCCACCTTCAAGAGTTTCAGCATCGGCGGCAAGCAGGTGGATCTGGGCGCGGTCGGCGATACCTATCGGGTATTGCAGAGCGCACTCACCACCTTGCCTACACCCGCGGATACGGCCACGACCGCGGCCAAGCCGGCGGTGGGCGGTACGGTGGATACCACCGTGGCAGCGGCTGCACAGGGCCCGCTGACGTTGCCGCAATCCTGGAAGCTTGTGCCTTACGCCGGTCAGCACACCTTGCGCGGCCAGAACACCGGTTTCATGGTGACCAAGGCAATCCTGACGATCAACGGCAGCGTGGGCACGCTGGCCGTGAACTACAAGAATACCTACGCGCCGCTGCACCTGGAATGCACGGTGACCGCGAACAGCAAAGGGGATTACACGCTGCTGTTCAATCCCATACAGCTTGCCAAGATTACCGGCGCGGGCGGCTACACCATACAGCTGATCGCGGAAGGTCAGGCGCTTTCCGGCAACATCTGGGATTCACGCGGCTTCGACTCCTGGCAGCCGAATCTGCCGCCGCAATGGGTTTTGGCCTCTAGTCCCTGAGACGAACGCAACACTGCGCCGCAGCAGATTACCGCTGGCGCTGGCTCCGGCGAAGACGCAGTTCCTGATGCAGCGCAGCTTGCCAGCGGCGATATCGCTGTGCGAGTGCGGGATTATTCTCCGGCTTGAATGTTTCGGCGGGGGTTGCCGCTGGCGAGCGCGCACCCAGCAGCCAGGCTACGCCGCGTGCAGTCGCTTCGTGCATCTGCGGTCGGCGCACCGGCAAGCCGGAGAGATCCGCGAGCCGCTGGCACAGACCGTTCCATTGTGCCAAACCGCCGCTGACTACGATGTGTTGCACCGGCGCGTGCGCCCTGCGCATGCGTTGCAGATTGCCGTGCAGCAGGAACACGATGCTTTCGGCCACGGCGACGAATTTCTGCGCGTCCGGTCCGCGGCCAATGAAATGCGAGCGCAGATCGGATACCCAATAGGGGGAACCCAGGCCGGCCACGCCGTTGATGAACAAGGGGACGTCGGAGTTCATGTTCAGCCATCGCGGCATCTGCGCGAGCATCCGCGGTTCCCGAATCTTCAGTCGTTGGCGCAACCACAGGAGCGCGCTGGCGGCGCCGTTGACGGTGCCTTCCAGCACGTAGCGGGCACGTTTCTTGTCCTGCCACAGCACGCTACCGAGCATGCCGCTGACCTGGGGTGGCCGCGTGCCGTGCAGTTTCTGAATGAAGGCACCGGTACCGATATTCACATAGACGCTGTGTGGCTGCGGTTTGCCGTTGGCAAACAGACTTGCGGGCTGGTCGCCGGTGACCACGGTCAACGGAATTCGATATCTACCAAGTGGCAGATGACCAAATGCATGCCGATTGGGAACGCAAACCGGAAGAATGGCAGCCGGGATTCCGAACAGTTTCAATAATTCCGGTGACCAGTCGCGGCTGCGATAATCCCACAGCAGGGTGCGCGAGGCGTTGACCGGATCCGCCCACAGTGGTTTTTCCTCAAGCAAATTGGCCAAAATGAAACTTGCCAGCGGTCCGGCCGCCAGTTGATGCTGTTGGCGTGCACGACGTACCGCAGGAAGATTTTCCAGGCACCAAGCCAGTTTGCTCGCACCATAATGTGGAGAAAGTACCAGCCCGGTAACGCTGTGCACGCGTGCGGCCTGTGGAGTAAGTATTTTCAAGCGGCGGGCAGCGCGCCGATCTTGCCAGGAAATGACCGGCGAGAGTGCGCGCCCGGTGCCACGGTCCCAGCACACCAGGGTGGAACGTTGCGTGGCCAATCCGGCGCAACGCACATCGTTTGCGCGCGCCCCGAGTTGCCGCGCCACTGCGCTGCATACCTGCCTGAGCGAGGCGAGCAACGCTTCGGGGTCATGTTCAACCCGGTTGGCTGCTGGATACCGGGTAGCAATGCGTTTTTCGGCCTTGGCCACCAGTTTTCCTGCGGTGCTGAATACCAGGGCACGGCTCGCGTGGCCGCCCTGATCCAAAGCCAGGAACAATGATGAGCGGCGTGCCATAGCGACAGGTCAGGCGGAAGTGAGCGGCAGGCTGCGCGTGTCGCCCTTGGAAGGACGCGCCGGTAACGCCGTGCGTATCAGTCGCAAAGCCCGGGCGGCATCCGCGCGATAAGAGGTGAGCTTGCCGCCGTACACGCTCAGGAGACGCGGCCGTTGCGGCCGGTCGGTGAGCAGCAGGATTTCGCGCGAGCGCCGGAAGGCGCGTTTGCTGCCCCTGGGCAACACGCGCAGGCCGGCGAAGCTGGTGCGAATCTGCGTGGAGGCCAAGGGGAAATAGCGGCGCAGCACGGCCAGCAGATAGTCCTGTTCCGCCGCCAGCGGCCGGACGGTGGCGGGGTCCGGGTCTTTGAACAGCGTCTCCGTGGTGCCCACCAGGGTGCTGTGCTCGTGCCAGGGCATGATGAATACCGCTCGCCCATCGCTGGGGGCTTCCACGTAGAAGATGCCGTCCACGATGGCTTTGTCCATGACCAGATGCGTGCCCTGGACCAGGTCCACCGCGGCTTTTACCGGCGTGGGCGTGATGCGATCGGCCACCTGATTCACCCAGGGGCCGGCCGCGTTCACCAGTACGCGGCAGCGCAGGCTGCGCTGTTCGCGGGCTTGGCTGAACGTCAGCGTGCAACCCAGTTCATCGATTTCCGCCTGAGTGAAACTTGAATTCACGCTTAGCTGCGCGCCGAGAGACAGGGCGGAACTCATCACCGCGCGGGTAAGGGCGGCATCGTCGGTTTGCGCGTCCCAGTACTGGAATACCGCCTGCAGTCCGTCGCGGCCTAGACCGTTCAACTCATCCCAACGTCGGCGCGGCACACTGCGAAAGCGCGCATGCGTATGCAAGCCGCCAAGCAGCGCGTACAGACTGAGACCCACGCGGATTTCCCAGGGGCGTCGCCGGGTGCTGCGATAAATGGGGATGTAGAAGGGCACGAGCTTCACCAGTGCCGGCGCGAGTTGCAGCAGGCGCTCGCGTTCCACCAGGCTTTCGCGCACCAGCTTGATGTCGAACTGCTCCAGGTAGCGCAGGCCGCCGTGGACCAGCTTGCTCGAGCGGCTGGAAGTACCGGCAGCGATAGTCTGCCGTTCCAGCACCAGCACGCTGTGGCCGGCGGCCGCGGCCGCCTGGGCGATGCCCGCACCGTGGATACCCGCGCCGACGATGACCAGATCGAAGTCGAAATCCCTCATGTTTGCTGCAGGCGCGGGTCGTTGAGAAGCGTGCCGATGTCGTTGGTTTCCACCATGTAGGCCCCTCGATCTGCCAGCTCCAGCACACGCTCCGGACTTTCGGTGTGATACACGATCCATCGCCAAGGGCCCGGTATTGCCGCTCGCATCCGCGCAAACAGCCTTTCGTCGGTGAATAGGTAATCCGGCTGTAAGTCAGCAGCAATGCGATGGGACTGCTCGTTGGCTGTTTCCACGGCCCAGCCGATAGTGCGTGCGCCCTGCCGCCGCGCGAGGTCAAGGCAGGTATGGTCAAATGAAATCACCACACAGCGGTCGAGCGCCACTCGCAATTCCTGCATGACGGCCGCGACTGTGGGCTGCAGGCCGCGGTGGCGCAGGCTCTGACGCTTGATTTCCACAAATTGAGTGACGCCGGACTGTTGCAGCAACCACTGCACCAGTTGCGAGAGGCGCGCAAGCTTGACCGTGGCGAAGCGCTTTCCGAAGCGCTCGGGTTCCCCGATGCTGACGCCGTCGAGTTTGGCTGCTGGCGTGGCGGTAATGTTTAAATCGAGTCCGGCGGTGCGTTTGAGTGACACGTCGTGACACACGAAGGGCACCCGGTCGGCGCTTACTTGCACGTCGCATTCCAGCCAGCGTGCGCCGACGCCCACTGCGGCAGCGAAACCCTCGAGCGTGTTTTCCGGCCAATGTGCCGGCCAGCCGCGATGACCGACCAGAACGGGAGCAGAGTGCGGAGGCATGCGCGCGTGGTTTCTCCGAACCCTCACCCCGGCCTCTCCCACAGAGAGAGGGTGACAAGGATTCAAGAAATTCGTTTACTCGTATCTTAGCGCTTCGATGGGGTCGAGCGCCGCGGCCTTGGCGGCGGGAGCGATGCCGAAAATCACGCCGATGCTTCCGGAGAAGCCGAAGGCCAGCAGTATCGCCCACCAGGGCACGTAGGCTGCGCGGAAAGCGGGGATGGCATGCGCCGCGAGCACACCGATGCCGTAGCCAACCAGCAAACCGATGATGCCGCCGATCACCGAGAGCGTCACCGCTTCAATCAGGAATTGCAGCAGGATGTCGCGGCGGCGCGCGCCCAGGCTCTTGACGATGCCGATTTCGCGGGTGCGTTCGGTCACCGACACCAGCATGATGTTCATGATGCCGATGCCACCCACCAGCAGCGAAATCGCCACGATGCCGCCGAGAATCACGGTAATGGCGTTGAACACGCTGGTGAAATTGCCAAGCAGTTCGGAGGCGGTCTGCACCTTAAAATCATCATCCTGGCCGGGTTTGAGATGATGCTGGCGCCGCAACACCTGGGTGATGCGTGCGGTGACGGCGTCTATTTGGCGCGGATCATTGACCTTGAGCTGAATCGCGATATTCGGCACCGTGGCTGCACCCTGCATGCTGAGTGCCGCGCCGTAAGGGACGATCACCTCGTTGTCCTGATCGAAACCGAAAATCTGGCCGCGTTGGTGCAGCACGCCGACAACCTTGAACCAGTCGCCGGAAACCTGCAGAAACTGGCCGATGGGATCGGCCGGCATGTGCAGCTTTTTAATCAGCGTGACGCCGATGACGGCCACGTGGCGGTGGCGCAGATCGTCGCTGGGCACGATAAAGCGGCCGCGATCCGGGTAAGTGCCGTTGTTGATGGCTCCGGCCGGTGTGGTTCCCACCACACGGCTGCTGGTGCTTTGACCGCGGTAGCGTACCGGATCGAAAAACCGGCCTATCGGCAGAATCGGACTGATGCCGCTGATGTCGCTGACCTCGTGCTGGATCGCGAGCATATCGTCGGGCGTGACTTTGGCAACCTTGCCGGCCAAACGTTCTTTGCGCGGCAAGTAGCTTTGTATGGTCAGACTGTCGGCGCCGAGGCCTTTGAATTCGCTGGTGACGGAATTGCTGAAGCCCTGGATCAGCGAGACCACGGCGATTACCGCCATGACGCCGATGATGATGCCAAGCATGGTGAGGAAGCTGCGCAATTTATGCGCTCTGATGGCTTGCAGGGCGGAGTTCAGGCTTTCGATGAGGGTGAACATGCCGATCCGGTTCAGGTTTCGTGCCGCAGGGCTTCAATGGGATCGAGTCCGGCGGCTTTGGCAGCCGGCGCGATGCCGAATATCACGCCGACGAGGGCCGCAAAGCCAAACGCCAGTACTACCGCCCACCAGGGCACGTAGGCGCCCAGGAATTGCGGGATGGCGTGCGCAATGATTGCACCCAGGCCGAAGCCCAGAATCAAACCGATTACGCCACCCAGCAACGACAGGGTCACAGCCTCGATCAGGAATTGCAGCAAAATATCGCGCCGGCGCGCCCCCAGACTTTTGAGGACCCCGATCTCGTAGGTGCGTTCGGTGACCTGCACCAGCATGATGTTCATGATGCCGATGCCGCCCACCAGCAGCGAAATCCCGACGATACTGCCCAGGATCAGGGTGATGGAATTGATTATGGTGTTGAAGGTGCCGAGGGTTTGTTCCGGCGTCTGCACCAGGAAATCGTCTTCCTGCCCCGGCTTGATGTGATGCATGCGCCGCAGCACCTGGGTTATGCGGCTGCTGACCGCGTCAATCTGCCGGGTGTCGTTCACGTTTACCTGAATCGTGATGTCGGGGATGGTGGACGCGCCCAGCAGGCTGTGGGCGGTTCCGTAGGGAATGTAAATCTGGTCGTCCTGATCCTGGCCGGCGATGCTGCCCAATTCCTTCAAGACTCCAATAACCTTGAACCACTGTCCGAAGGTTTCAATGTATTGGCCGATGGGATCTTTGGGCAGGTGCAAATCCGTGATGACCGTGTGGCCGATGACTGCGACGCGCCGATGTTGGAGATCATCGCTGGGCGTGATGAAGCGGCCTTCGACCGGATAGTAGCTGGACTCTTCGGCATAAGACGAGGTGGTGCCGTAAATGCCGGCATTGGCCGTCTGATTGCCGTATTGGAGCGTGCCGGAGCCGAAATCCGCGAGCGGCAGTATCGGCGTAATGTTGCTGATGCCGGCCACGTCGTGCTGGATGGCCTGCAGATCATCGGGCGTGACCTTCACGATCTTGCCGGAAAAGAAATCCTCCTGAGTCATGTTCGACTGAATGGTGAGCACGTTTGCGCCCATGTTCGCAAATGTATTGGTCACCGAGTGACTGAAGCCCTGGATCAGCGACACCACGGTGATCACCGCCATGACCGCGATCACGATGCCGAGCGTGGTCAGAAAGCTGCGCAGTTTGTGGGTGCGGATAGCCTCGAAGGCGGAGCGCAGGCTTTCCGCGAGGCTATACACCGGCAGCCGCCTCGCGACGTTTGCCGTTCAGGGTATCGCTGAGGATCCGGCCGTCCATGATCTGGATTACCCGCTGGCAATGCGCGGCGATATTCGGATCATGGGTCACGATGATGATGGTATGGCCGTCGCGGTGCAGGACATCGAACATCGCCATCACGTCTTTGCTGGTGCCGGAATCCAGGTTGCCGGTAGGTTCATCGGCCAGCAGGATCGACGGCTTACCGACGAGTGCGCGGGCGATGGCCACGCGCTGGCGCTGGCCGCCGGATAACTGATTGGGCAGGTGGTGCAGGCGATCGCCCAGGCCGACATTCTGCAAGGCCGCGGTCGCCAAACGCTTGCGTTCCCCATAAGGGATACCGCGGTAAATCAGCGGTTGCATGACGTTGTGCAGCGCGTTGGTGCGGCCGAGGAGATTGAAGTTCTGGAAGATGAAACCGATCTCGCGGTTGCGGATGCCGGCGAGCGCGTTGTCGTCGAGCTCGGCCACCGGCGTGCCATTGAGGATGTATTCGCCGCTGGTCGGCCGGTCCAGGCAGCCGACGATGTTCATGAGCGTGGACTTGCCCGATCCCGAAGGTCCGATGAAGGCCGTATATTCGTTGCGCGCAATCTTCAGGTTCACGTCTTTGAGCGCATCCAGGACATTGTCGCCCATCAGATAACGCTTGCTGACCTGGCGCAGCTCCAGCAACGCGACGTCGCTCATGTCGTGGACTTCTGTGCCCCGGTCGGCTTGGGCGGCAGCACTGAAACCTTGGCGCCGTCGCTCAAGGCGTGCAGTTCGGTGTACGGCCCGGTGATTACGGTTTCACCGGCTTTGAGGCCCGAGGTGATTTCCTGATACGTGTCGCTGGACACGCCGGTGGTCACGTTCACTTTGTGCGCTTCGCCGTCCTGGATCACGTACACATAGGCGCCGGAGGTGGGCTCCAGGCTCTTGGAATTCGGATTGTTTTCATACAGCACCGCCTGCAACGGCACCGCGATGGCGTTCGGCGTGCTCTGGGTATAAATCTCCGCGCGGCAGCTCATGCCGGGACGGATACGCGGCAGTTGCTTCTCGGTGAGCCCGATTTTCACTTCAAAGGTCACGCCTTGCTGCGCAGCGACGGTAGTCGTGGTGCTGGTGTTGCTGGTCACGGAGGCGGCAATGAACTGCACCTTGCCGTGGAAGGTGTCGTTGGGATAGGAGACGGCGTTGATGTCGGCATCTTCGCCGAGTTTGACGTTGGCGATATCGGCTTCGTCCACTTGCACGTCGGCCAGCACTTCGGCCGGATCGGCGATTTCCATGAGCGTGGAACCGGGGATGTTGGTGCCGGTAATCACGGTTTCGCCGACCTTGACCGGCAGGCTGGTGACCATGCCGTCAATCGGCGAGCGGATCACGGTCTTGGAGAGATTCTGCTCGGCCTGATTCAACTGCGCTTGGGCAATGCGCAAAGCCTCATTTTGTGAATCCAGCTGCTCCTTGGCGATGTCGAGTTGGTTGGTGAGCTGGTCGAAGCTGTTGGCATCCACCAGATGCTGCTGAAAGAGCGTGTGCTGGCGGTTCCACTGGAGCTGCAAATTGGAGATGGTGAGCTTCTGGCTCTGGATGGCAATCTGCGCCTGCTGCACGCCAGCCTCGGCCTGGGCCACTGCCGCCTGATATAACGTCGGGTCGATGCGCAGCATCACCTGGTCTTTCTTGACCAGCTGCCCCTCGACCACGGGGATGGCGCTGATCTTGCCGATGATTTCCGGCTTGAGCTCCACCGGGTTGAGGTAAATGAGCTGTCCGGAGGCGAGCACCGAGCTGCGGATGGTGCGGGCCTCGACCTTGGCCACTTCGACTTTTGCACTGCTGCCGCGGGAGGCGAAACGCCCGATGAGTACCAGGATGATGATGCCGGCGACGATGG
>JAGXAL010000166.1 GCA_018971605.1 Natronospirales bacterium
GCGAGTTTGCGACCCGCTGAGGTTGATACGGCAGCGCCGTCGCAGATTAGCGGGCAGCGCTCTTAATCCCAACGCCACCTCGTGCTCAGCGCTCTCAGCACTCGGTCCGAGTAATCAATACCGACCGTGGCGCCGTTGTAGCGCTGCAGCGCTTCGCGGATGTCGCCATGCGAGCGTTTCAGGTAATACTTGAGGATAGTGCAGCCAAGCCGCAGGTTGGTATTTTCGTGAAACAGGTTGCCGCCGGGCTGGCCGCTCAGTTTCAACCAGAAGGGCATGATCTGCATGAGTCCCTGGGCACCGGCCTCGGATACCGCGAAGCGGTTAAAGTCGCTTTCCACGCTGATGATGGCCAGTACCAGTTCCGGAGACAATTGGGCGCGCGTGGCTTCTTCGTGGATCAATTCCAGCACCGCCATGCGCGTGTTTACGTCCGGGACGGTCGGCGCCAGCCGGTTCGACATGGTCATGAGCCAGACTTGGGCGTCGTATTTGTCCTTGAAACTGCTGTTGTCGGCAGCAGCCTTCTGCACCAGCGCAATCAGTTCCGGACTGGGGGGAATGAGCTTCTGCGCCCGGGCCGGCAGGCTCACGGCCAGCGCGGCAGCAAACAGACACGCGGGCAGCAGATAGCGCATCGGCGGCGCTAGACCGGAAGCCGCAGATGCTTTTGCAGGAACGCCGAGAGGTCTTGGCGTGCGATGTCCTGCGGCTTTTCGTCGCGGCGGCCTTTATATTCCACCGTACCGGCATCGAGGCTGCGGTCCGAAAGCACCAGCCGGTGCGGGATGCCGATCAATTCCATGTCGGCAAACATCGGTCCGGGGCGCAGCTCGCGGTCATCCATGAGCACGTCAAAACCGGCCGCAACGAGTTCCTGGTGAAGCGCCTGCGCGGCCGTCTGTAGTTTCGGCGACTTGTGCATGTTGAGCGGCAACAACGCGATCTGGAACGGTGCCAGCGGCTGCGGCCAGATGATGCCGCGCTCGTCGTGATTCTGCTCGATGGCGGCGGCTACGATGCGCGATACGCCGATGCCGTAACATCCGGTGATCGGCGTTTGCAGCTTGCCTTGCTCGTCGAGCACGCCGACGTGCATGCTTTCGGTGTATTTACGGCCGTTTTGGAAGATGTGGCCGACCTCGATGCCGCGCGCGATCTTGAGCTGGCCCTTGCCGTCCGGCGAGCGATCACCGGCAACCACGCTGCGCAGGTCGGCGACGCGCGTGAGGTGCGCGTCGCGTTCCCAGTTGGCGCCGGTCAAGTGCGTGCGATCGGCGTTCGCGCCGCACACGAAGTCGGCGAGTGCCGCCGCATCGCGGTCGGCGATTACCGGAATGGAAGCCGGCAGACCCACCGGGCCGATGAAGCCCACGGGCGCGCTGCTGGCGGCCAACACTTCGGCCTCGGTGGCCAAGGTCCAGCCGCCCTGCAGCTCCGGCAATTTGCCGGCCTTGATTTCGTTCAGTTCGTGGTCGCCGCGCAGGCACAAAGCCACCAAACCCGTCTTGCTGCGCAGCAGCAGGGTTTTCACACACTGCTGCGGTACAACCCTGAGGAACGCCGTGACTTCGGCGATGGTTTTCTGCGTGGGCGTGGCCACGCGCTTGAGCGCCTGTGATGGTGGCGGACGCGGCGGCGGCGGCGCAGCCTGCGCCAGCTCGACGTTGGCGGCATAGTCGGACTGGTCGGAGAAGGCGATCGCGTCCTCGCCGGACTCGGCCAGCACCTGGAACTCGTGGCTGAGGTCGCCGCCGATGTCGCCGCTGTCGGCCTGCACGGCGCGGAATTTGAGGTCGAGGCGCGTGAAAATGCGCGCGTAGGCGTCGTACATCACGCGGTAAGTCGTATCCAGGCTGGCCTGGTCGAGGTGAAATGAATAGGCGTCCTTCATCACGAATTCGCGCGCGCGCATCACGCCGAAGCGCGGACGAATTTCGTCGCGAAACTTGGTCTGGATCTGGAAGAGTGTGAGCGGCAGTTGTTTGTAACTGCGGATTTCGTTGCGCACGATGTTGCAGATCACTTCTTCGTGCGTGGGGCCGTAGCAAAACCATTGCTCCTTGCGGTCCTGCATGCGCAGCAACAGGTGGCCGTATTTTTCCCAGCGGCCAGATTCCTCCCACAGTTCCCTGGGTTGCACCGAAGGCATGAGCAGTTCCACCGCGCCGGCGCGCAGCATTTCCTCGCGCACCACGGCTTCGACCTTGCGCAATACTCTCAAACCGAGCGGCAGCCACGAATAGATGCCGGCGGCGAGCTTGCGGATCATGCCGGCACGCAGCATCAGCCGGTGGCTGGCGGTATCGGCGTCAGCCGGGGTTTCCTTGATGGTGCATAACGGAAAACGGGAGGTCAGCATCGGTGGGTGCTTTATGTCTAAACCTGTATTCTAATGGTGGACATGCGATGGCGTACAGCACGTTGCCGGAATTTGACGATCACGGTATCCGCC
>JAGXAL010000167.1 GCA_018971605.1 Natronospirales bacterium
TACACATCCGGCATGAACATCCTCATCGTTGACCATTCCAAGGTGTTCCGCACCGTGCTGCAGAAAATGGTGGCCAATCTCGGCCATCGCCCCATCGTCGTGGCCACCGGCGAAGAAGCCCTGGACGTGCTGCACAAGGAATCCGTGAGTCTGGTGTGCGCAGCACTGACGCTGCCGGGGATTGACGGCATTAGCCTCTGCCAGCAACTGCGCACCTTGCCGCAGTACATGAAGACCCCGTTCATCCTGCTGACTTCCACCGACGACCAGCGCCAGCGCCACGAAGCCTTCGAGGCCGGCGTCACCGAAATCCAGGAACGCACCGATGCCAAGGAGCTTACCGATCACTTGAGCCGGTTCTTCCTGGAGGAGCAGCAGGAAGTCAACGGCCGGGTGCTGTACATCGAGGACAGCCAGGTGGCCTCGCACGTCATGATCCGGCTGCTCACGCAGATGAATCTGCACGTGGACCATTACCGTACGGCGGATGAGGCGCTGGAAGCCTTCGAGAAACAGGATTATGACCTGATCGTGAGCGACATCCTGCTCGAAGGCCCGATCAGCGGCGTGGGCCTGGTGAACCGGGTGCGCAACCTCACGTCGCAGAAACGCCGCACGCCGATCCTGGCGCTCTCCGGCATGGACGACCCCTCGCGGCGCATCGAACTCTTTCGCCTCGGCGTCAACGACTACACCACCAAGCCGCCGCTCGAAGAAGAAGTGCGCGCGCGCGTGCGCAACCTGATCATCAACAAGCAGTTGCTGGATCAGGTGGAAAAACAATCGCAGCAGCTGTACCAGCTGGCCATGAAAGACCAGCTCACCGGCCTGTACAACCGCAATTCCCTGCGCGAATTCGCGCCCAAGTATTTCAGCAATGCCACGCGCTACGATTATCCGCTGAGCCTGCTGGTAATCGATCTCGACCACTTCAAGAACATCAACGACAGCCACGGCCATCTGGTGGGCGACAGCGTGCTCGCCAAGACCGGCGAGATGCTGCGCCAGGCCTGCCGTGAAGGCGATTTGGCGGCGCGCGTGGGCGGCGAGGAATTCGTGGTGCTGCTGAACCACTGCGAAGCCAAGGACGCACACCGCCGCGCCGAAGACATCTGCCGGGCCATCGCCAATCTCAAGCCCGAGGGCGTGGCCGTCACCGCCAGCATCGGCGTGAGTGCGCGCGCCTCGGGCCAGGCCGTGAAATTCGAGGAGCTGTTCAAGATCGCCGACCGCGCCATGTACGAAGCCAAGAAGCAGGGCCGCAACCGTGTGACATTCGTGGCGCCGGCTTGACCGCGGTCCCTCGCATGCATCCCTGAGCTGCCATTTTGCCAACCGGAGCGAATAAATGACGACGCCTGCGTCTGCGCATATCGAAACCCTGGGCGTGCATGCCGGGCACACGCCCGATGCCGTCAGCTCCGCCGTGAGTCCGCCGATTCAGTTGTCCACCACCTACGCGCGCGAAGCCGACGGCAGCTATCCGCACGGCTTCAGTTACACGCGCGTGGCCAATCCCAACCGCCTGCAGTGGGAAACCTGTCTCGCGGCGCTCGAAGGCGGCACCGGCGCCATGGCGTTTGCCTCGGGCGTGGCCGCGGCCAGCGCTGTGTTCCAGGCGCTCAAGCCCGGCGAGCACGTGGTCTGCAGCCGCGACGCCTATCACGGCGTGATGCGGCTGCTGCGCGAAATCATGCAGCCCTGGCAGCTTCAGGTCAGCTTCGTGGACTGCACCGATCTCGACGCGCTGCGCCGGGCGATCACGCCCACCACGCGCTTGCTGTGGCTGGAAACGCCGTCCAATCCGCTGCTCAAGATTACCGATCTCGCCGCCGCCGTCGAGCTTGCCCGCACGCACAAGGTCATCACGGTGTGCGACAACACTTTCGCCACGCCGGTGTTGCAGCGGCCGTTCGATTACGGCGTGGACTTGGTGATGCACAGCGCCACCAAGTATCTCGGCGGCCACAGCGACGTGCTGGGTGGCGCCATCGTCACGCGCGAACCGAATCCGCTGGCGGAACGCATCCGCTTTCTGCAATCCGAGGCCGGTGCGGTACCTTCGCCGTTCGACTGCTGGCTGCTGTTGCGCGGCGCCGCCACGCTGGCGCTGCGCATCCGCGCGCAGTCGCAGAACGCGCTGCAACTGGCAGGTTTCCTCGCAGCACACCAGCTCGTAGAACGGGTGTTTTATCCGGGGTTGGAATCGCATCCCGGCCACGCGCTCGCCAAACGTCAGATGCGCGCTTTCGGCGCCATGCTATCCTTCACGCTCAAGGGCGGCGAAGCGGCGGCGATGCGCGTCGCGGGCGCCGTCAAACTTTTTACCCGCGCCACCAGTCTGGGCGGCGTGGAAAGCCTGCTCGAACACCGCGCTTCCATGGAAGGTCCCGACACCTTGACGCCGCGCAATCTGCTGCGCGTGTCCGT
>JAGXAL010000168.1 GCA_018971605.1 Natronospirales bacterium
TCAGCGGGCTACTGGTGCGCCGGGCCGACGGCGAGATTTTATTCGTCAATCGCGCCCTGTGCCAGATGACCGGCTACCGCCGTGACCAGTTGGTTGGCATGTACATCGGCCAACTGGTGGACTTCGACGAGGCCCAAGTGGTCCAGCGCAACAACCAGTTGGCCAAGGGCGCGATCGCATCATTCAAGTCGCGTCTGCGTCACCAGGATGGCCACGCGATCCACGTGGAGGTGAGTGTAATGCGGCGCGAAGACGGCAATATCCAGTCACTCGTCCACGACGTGAGCGCACGCCTCGAGGCTGAGGGGCGGTTGCTGGAAGAACGCCAATTCGTGCTGAATGCTCTGGATGTACTGCCAGGCGTATTTTACGTGTTTGACGCCAACGGCAAATTCCTGCGCTGGAACCGGCAAATGGAAGAAATCAGCGGTTACAACATGCAGCAGATGCGCGAGATTACTGCGGCCGATATTGTGCCTCCGGACCGCCGCGGCAAGCACAGTCGAATGGTACAGGAGATCCTTCAGGGTTCCAGCACCCACGGCGAAACCGAATTCTTTACGAAAGATGGACGCCGCATTCCTTACTATTACGCGGCGCACAACTTCATGTGGCGAGGGCAATCCTGCGTGGTCGGCATGGGCGTGGACATCAGCGCCCAGAAGCAGGCCGAGGACAAGCTGCATGAGGAACAGGCGTTGCTCAGCCATGCCATCAACAGCCTGCCGGGCCTGTTCACCTTGTGTACGGATCAGGGCAAGTTCCTGATGTGGAACCAGCACCTCGAAGAAGTTTCCGGCTACACGGCGGAGGACTTGCAACATCTGAGCCCGCTTGCGCTTATCGCTCCCGAACAGCGCGCACTCATGGCGCAACGCATCGCCGAGGTGTTCGCCCGCGGCCGCGCCGAGGTGGAGGCGGATCTGCTATGCCGCGACGGGCGCCGCATTCCGCATTTCTTCACCGGACGGCGCCTGGAATTCCAGGGCAAACCATGCCTTGCGGGCGTGGCTCTGGACATCACTGCGCTCCGCGACGCCGAGCAGCACGTGCAGGCCTATCTGCACGAACTGCAGCAGTTGTCGCCGCGCATTCTCCAGGCCCAGGAAGATGAACGGCGGCGGCTGGCCGGCGAGCTGCACGATGAAATGGGCCAGAGCCTGCTGACCGTGGTGTTGCAGCTCCGGGAACTGGAAGCCCGGGCGCCGCAGGCGCAACGTGCGGCGATCCGGAAAATCAGCGCACTCGCAAGCGAGCTATCCGAACAGGTGCGCGGCCTGTCGCTCGATCTGCGGCCGGCAATGCTCGACGACCTGGGACTGGCGGCCACTTTGCGCTGGTACATGCGCGAACGCGTGGCGGTCTCCGGCTTGCAGGTGACTCTGGAAATCGACAAGCGCCTGCCGCGTTTGCCGGCGCTCACCGAAATCACCTGCTTTCGCGTGCTGCAGTCCGCGCTCACCAATGTCGTGAAGCACGCGCAGGCGCACCAAGTGCAGATAGCGGTGCACGTACACGACGACGCGCTGCACTTCAGCGTGCAGGACGACGGCCAGGGGTTTGACGTGGACGCGGCGCGCCGGCGCGCGGCTGCCGGGCGCAGTTTCGGCCTGCTCGGCATGCAGGAACGCGTGCGTTTCGCCGGCGGCGAGTTCGAGTTGAGCTCCGCCCCGGGCCGCGGCACCAAAATCGAAGTCCGCCTGCCACTGGCGGAGATGCCCGGGAAGCCATCCGGCGCAGACACGGATGCTGCGAATTCCGGCGGACCCGGCGTCCGCGACGCTGAAACCTGACGCCGGGCTGCGGCAGGACGCGGCAGGATCATCCCTGCCGGCGCATGGGCTCAGCGGCGATTGAGTTTGCGCGTTAGCGTGTTGCGCCCCATGCCCAGGCGCCGCGCGGCTTCCTGGCGGCGCCCGCCGGTGTGCTCGAGTGCTGCTTCAATCAACACCCGGCTGAGTTCCGCCTGGGCGCGATCGGCAATGTCGGCAGCGTCCGAGAGCATTTCGCGCTGCGCCCAGGCGCGCAGTTGCTGCGGCCAGTCATCGGCCGCCGTGGCAGCGGCGCTGCTCGCGACCGCCAGTGTCTCCAGATCGCTCTGGTGAATGATGCGCCCGGCGGTCATGAGCGTGAGCCGCCGGCAGACATTGGCAAGCTCACGCACGTTGCCCGGCCAGGCGCGCTGTTGCAGCGCGCGCATGGCTTCGGCGGTGAAGCGCTTGGGCTCGGTCCCCAGTTCGCGTGCAGCCGCGCTGACAAAATGCGTGAGCAGCAGCGGGATATCTTCAAGACGTTCGCGCAGCGCCGGCATGTGGATCTGCACCACATTCAGACGGTGGAACAAATCCTCGCGAAAGCGCCCGTCACGCACGCGCGCATCCAGGTCTTGATGGCTCGCCGC
>JAGXAL010000051.1 GCA_018971605.1 Natronospirales bacterium
CCAGGCGCAAGGGCAGCCGTCGTCTTCGACGGCCACGCGACCGGGGAGCGTTTCTTTTGCCCCTTTCTTTGCGCCCAAAGAAAGGGGCTCGTCGCAGGGGCGCGAAAGCCCCGGAAAAATCAGCGCGGCGGCACAGCCGCTCAAAAAATATTTTCCGTGAACGCGCATCACAATGCGCCCCCGCCGGCCATCGCCACTGCGCGCATCAGCGCCTGCCCCTTGTTCAGAGTTTCATCCCATTCGCGTTCCGGAACCGAGTCGTGCACGATGCCGGCGCCGGCCTGCACGTGCAGGTAACCGTCCTTGATCACGGCGGTGCGGATGGCGATGGCCATGTCGAGGTTGCCGTTCCAGCCGAGGTAACCCACGGCGCCGGAATAAATGCCGCGCTTCACCGGCTCGAGTTCATCGATGATCTCCAGTGCCCGAACCCTGGGCGCGCCGCTCACGGTGCCGGCGGGAAACGCCGCGCGCAACGCATCCACCGGGCCCAGGCCGGCACGCAGCCGGCCCTTGGCCTCGGAGACGATGTGCATGACGTGCGAATAGCGCTCGATGGCCATACGCTCGGTGACGCGCACGCTGCCGGATTCGGCCACGCGTCCGACATCGTTGCGGCCGAGGTCCAGCAGCATCACGTGCTCGGCGCGTTCCTTGGGGTCGGCCAACAGTTCCCCGGCCAGCGCCGTGTCCTCGGCGAGCGTGCGGCCGCGGGGACGCGTGCCGGCGATGGGGCGCACCGTGACCTCGCGGTCTTCGACGCGCACCAGCACTTCGGGCGAGGCGCCGACCACCTGGAAGTCGCCGAAATTGAAGTAGTACATGTAAGGCGAGGGATTCAAGCCGCGCAGCGCGCGGTACACGTCGAGCGCGCGGCCGGCGAAGGGCGCGGTCAAGCGCTGCGACAGCACCACTTGCATGATGTCGCCGTCACGGATGTAGTCGCGCGCACGCGTCACCGCGCGGCAGAATTGCTCGCGGCCAAATCCCGGCTGAAACTTGCCGGCAGCGCTGCCGGCATAGCCGCGCGCCGTCGGATAGCGCAACGGCCCGCGCAGACGCGCGGCGAAATCAGCGAGCCGCTGGTTGGCGTAGTTCAGGCCATCGGGATCGCCGCCGTCGGCGTGGGTCACGAGCGTGAGCGTGCCGCGCAGATTGTCGAACACCACGAACTCGTCGGCCTGCAGCAGGAAGATATCCGGGCAGCCGAGCGCGTCCGGCTTGGCGCCGGCGCGCAGACGCGGCTCGAGAGAGCGCACCACGTCAAAGGCCAGATAACCCACCAGTCCGCCCGCGAAACGCGGCAGTCCCGGCACCGCCGGCACTCGCGCCTGCTGGCGCAGCGCTTCGATTTCCGTGAGCGGGTCGGCCGTCTTGCGCCGCTGATCCAGTTTTTCGTTGAGCACGCGCAACTCGTCCCCGGCATAGGTAATGCGCACGCGCGATGGCAGGCCGATGATGGAATAGCGCCCCCAGGTCTCGCCGCCATGCACCGATTCCAGCAGAAAGGAATACGGCGCGTCCGCCAGCTTGAGATAAGTACTCAAGGGCGTGTCGAGGTCCGCGAGAATTTCGCGGGTTACGGGGATGCGGTTGAAACCGGCGCCCCGGAGGGCATCAAACTGCTGCGGATCCATGAAACGGTCACCCTGAAAACGGAAACGACGAATTGCTCAGAAAGGCAAAACGCCAGCCTCACCATCGCCAGGTGCGGGCTTTTTCGGCTCCGTTCAGGTTGACCGTGCGTGACATGCGAACTCGGGTCCGGCAAAAGACGCGCTTGAGATTAGCGGCTTGCAGCGCGTCCCGCAAGTCCGGCCGGTTGTCCCGCCAGCCAGGCAGGCAGCGCAGCCAGGGAATCCAGCCGCGCATCGGGCGCCGTAGTCGCGAGTTCGGCGGCATTGCCGTAGCCGTAAGTGACCGCCACGGCCTGAAACCCCGCGGCGCGCGCCGCACGCATGTCGTTCACGGAATCTCCCACCATGCAGCCCTGCGTGGGCGCAACGCGCAGAGTGTGCGCGGCATGCAGCAGCGGCAGCGGATCGGGCTTGCGCCGCTTCAGCGAGTCGCCGGACAGCACTACGCCGAAATAACCGCGCAGGCCGAGCGTTTGCAGCAACGGTTCGGTGAATTCCGCGGATTTGTTGGTGATGCAGGCAAGCTGCGTGCCCGCGCTGCGCAAGCCGTTCAGCACTTCGAGCGCAAAGGGATAAAGCCGCGTGGCATCGGCCAAGTGCTCGCGGTAATGGCGGCGGAAGGCTTCCATTCCGCGCCTGTAGAGTTCTTCCGGCGGTTCCGCGTCGTGCTCGCCGGTGAGTGCACGCTTTACCAGCCGGCGCACACCATCGCCCACCCAGATACGGACCTGGCCGATGCCCGGCGGCGGCAAGCCGAGTTCACGCGCCATCAAATCCACCGCGCGTGCAATATCCGGCACGCTGTCCACCAGCGTGCCGTCGAGATCAAAGGCCAGCAACCGAATTGGAGGCATCAACGCCCGGCGTGTGCCAGTTCTGCGCGCATGTTGTTGATGACCGCCGCGTAATCCTTGGCGCCAAAAATCGCGGAGCCGGCTACGAAGGTGTCGGCACCGGCCGCGGCGATTTCTCGGATGTTATCCGCTTTCACGCCGCCGTCGATTTCCAGGCGGATGTCGCGGCCGCTCTGCTCGATCAGCGTGCGCGCCTCGCGCAGCTTGTCGAGACTGGAGCGGATGAACGACTGCCCGGCAAAGCCCGGATTGACCGACATCACCAGCACCATGTCGAGCTTGTCCATGACGAATTTCAGGAAATTGAGCGGCGTGGCCGGATTGAACACCAGGCCCGCCTTGCAGCCGCTGTTGCGGATGAGCTGCAGGCTGCGGTCCACGTGTTCGCTGGCCTCAGGGTGGAAGGTAATGTAGCTCGCGCCGGCCGCGGCGAAATCGCCGATCAGCCGGTCCACCGGCTTGACCATGAGGTGCACGTCAATCGGCGCCTTGACGCCGTGCTTGCGCAGCGCCGCGCACACCAGCGGCCCAATGGTCAGGTTCGGGACGTAATGGTTGTCCATCACGTCGAAATGGATCATGTCGGCCCCGGACTTGACCACCGAGTCCACTTCTTCGCCAAGCCGGGCAAAGTCGGCGGACAGGATGGAGGCGGCGATCAGGAATTTGGCCATGACGGCTTGCGGTTTTTTATTGCGGGCGGCGCTACACTCTACCCTATCCCGCGGCTCGCGGACCAGCCGCTGCGACACAGGGAGCCACGCTTCATGGACCTTCGCGGAATCGCCAACGCCATCGCCGTTGCCATCCACGTGCTGGCTGCAGTCGTGTGGGTCGGCGGCATGTTCTTTGCCTACCTGGCGTTGCGCCCGGCGCTCGACGAGCACAGCCTGCTGGCGCGCGCGCATCTGTGGATGGCCGTATTCCGGCGCTTCTTCGCCTGGGTCTGGGCCAGCGTGGTAGTGCTGCTGGTCACCGGGTTCTTCATGATCTTCAATGCCTTCGGCGGCTTCCGCCAGACGCCGATGTTCGTGAACCTGATGATGGCGCTCGGCATCCTCATGATGCTGCTGTTCGCCTACGTATTTTTCCTGCCCTACCCGCGGCTGCGTCACAGCGTCGAGGTCAATGCCGAACCCGAAGCCCGCGGCGCCATGCGCCAGATACGCTGGGTCATCCTGGTCAATCTGGTGCTGGGATTGATCGTGGTCTTCGTGGCGGCGTCCGGTGCCTTCGCGCTTTACGATTGAATGCCGGCGGCCGGTTTGGTCGCTGCCAGATAAACCAGAGTTTCCTCGCGCTCGCCGTATGGCGGCGTGCGCCGCAGGCGCAGGATTTCCAGCAGGCCTTTGAGCGTGGAGCGGCTCCACCACAGGTAAGGGAACAGCAGGTTGCGGTCTTCGAACTCAAAGCCGGCGTCGCGGATCATCGCGAGATATTCCGCCGCGCTGCGTTGCGAGGCACGCGGATGCCGGAACAGGAACCAGATGACCCAGGTGTCGATGTAGGCAATCGTGGACTCGGCAAACAGCAGCAGCCCGCCCGGCTTGAGCACGCGATAAAACTCGTGCAGCGCCCGCTGCTGGTGCACCAGATGATGGAAAGTCTGGTGGCAAAAAACGAGGTCCACACTGGCTTCCGGCAACGGAATCGCGGAACAATCGCCTTCGAGCAATTCCACTTGCAGCCGGTGCGTGTCGGCGAAGCCGCGGGCGCGCGCCAGACCCCGCACATGCACATCCAGCCCGATCAGGCGCCGCGGCTGGAAACGTTCCTGCAGCTGACCGAGAGCTTTGCCCTGGCCGCAGCCGGCGTCCAGCACCACCGGATAACCGGCGCGCGGCGCGCTGATCAGCGGCGTCAGCCGTCCGAGCGCGTCGCGTACGACCTCGTATTCCCAGGTGTGCGTGCCCAGAAACCAGAAGCCAAAGCGCGACTCCGGCACGAAATCCACGGCGCGCGTAGCTCGTTTTGAGTTGTAACGCCCGGTATTTTCAAGCATATCCATATTCTCTTTTAGCTGCTCCTGCACTGTCGATACCGTTGCGCCGCTTATTTCATGCCACGCGCGGTCTTGACCGCCTCATAGGCCAGGTTGATCTGCTTGGCCTTCTCCTGTGCCATCGCCAGCATCTCCGGCGGCAAGCCCTTGGACACCAGGCGGTCGGGATGATTTTCCTTCATGAGCCGGCGGTAAGCGCGCTTGACCTCCTCGTCGCTGGCGCTGGCGCTCACGCCCAACGTCTCGTAAGCCGCCGCCAGATGATCGACGCGCGGCTGCGTCGCTGCCCCGCCACCGTAGCCGGAGCGCGCGCGGGCAAAGCCCTCGTACTGGCGCAGCACGATCGGCGGAATACCGAGCAGCGCGCAGATGCGGTTGAACACCGCCTGTTCCGCCGGATGCATGACGCCATCCGCGAGCGCCGCGGCCATCTGGATCTGCAGGAACATGCTCACCAGCCCCGGATAGCCGCCGCAGGCCTGGCGGAATTCGGTGAGCGCGGCATCCAGCGGAAACTCCGGCTGCTTGCCCTGGTCGAAATACTCCATGGCCGCGCGCTGCTGCTCGGCAGACAAATTCATCTGCGCCATCACCGCGCGCGCCGCGCGGATTTCGTTTTCCGATACGCGCCCGTCGGCCTTGGCGATGTGCCCCATGACCTGGAAGGTGGTGCGGAAGAACACCTGCTGGGCGTGCGCCGGATTGCCGCCGACCACGTGGATGCGCACGCTGCGGCTGGCGAACGCCAGTCCGATGAGTGCGCCAAAGAATGCGCCCCACGGGCCGGCGATCACCCAGCCGAGCACTCCGCCGATGATTGCGCCCCACCAGCCCATAGCGAATCCGTCCGGAAAAGGCGGCTATTCTAACCGCTGCGCAGAGCGCAACTGGACAGCCGCGCCACGCTCACGGAAGATAGCTGCTCCCCGTCGAACCGCACAAAGGACACCCGCATGCCCGCCGTGGTATTCGAAACCCATTTGCAAAGCCTGCCGCTTATTCACCGCGGCAAGGTGCGCGACATTTACGATGCCGGTCCCGAGCACTTGCTCATCGTCACCAGCGACCGGCTTTCGGCCTTCGACGTGGTACTGCCGGATCCGATCCCCGGCAAAGGCGCGGTGCTCACCGGCATCTCCAAGTTCTGGTTCGAACGCACGCGCCACATCATCCCCAACCAGCTCACCAGCGTGGCGCTGAGCGAGGTCATCAAGGACCGCGACGAGTTGGCGCTGCTGCGCGACCGCGCCATGCTGGTGCGCAAGCTCCAGGCATTACCGATTGAAGCCGTGGTGCGCGGTTATCTCATCGGCTCGGGCTGGAAGGATTACCAGAAAACCGGCGCGGTCTGCGGCATTGAATTACCCCCTGGCCTGAAACAGGCGGACAAGCTGCCGCAGCCGATTTTCACGCCTGCAACCAAGGCTCCCAAGGGACAGCACGACGAGAACATTTCCTTTGCACAGGCCGCGACGCTCCTGGGCCGCGCGCTCGCCGAGCAAGTAAGCGCCAAAGCGGTTGAGCTCTACAACTACGCGGCGGAGCACGCGCGAAAGCGCGGCATCATCATCGCCGACACCAAGTTCGAGTTCGGCGTGGACAAAAACAATCAATTGATCCTGATTGACGAAGCCCTGACGCCGGATTCCTCACGCTTCTGGCCGGCCGAAAGTTACCGCTCCGGCATCAGCCCGCCGTCGTTCGACAAGCAATACGTGCGCGATTACCTGGAAACGCTTGACTGGAACAAGAAGGCGCCGGGCCCGCATCTGCCCGCCGAGGTCATCGCCAAGACCGCCGAAAAGTATCAGGAAGCCTACCGGCGGCTGACTGCCTGAGATCCATTTGATTCCGAACGCCGTAAGTCGCCGCGTGCTTTTCTGTGCCGGCGTGCTGCTGTTAAGCGGCAGCGGCGTGAGCCTGAATTTGCACGCTGCGGAGCTCTGCCACCGGCCGCCGCCGCAAACGCTGATCGCCTGGTACAACCACACGCACCCGCAAAACCCGCTGCACTACGATCCGAAGAACTCCGCCATTTATCACCCCATCTCGATCCTGCGCTCCCAGCAACCCTCCGCCTACTGGATCGGTTTGGCGTGGCTCGCGCCGACATCCGGCGCCTTGTTCGCGATTGAGTGCAATGGCAGCGTCATCGATGCCTCGCCGGTCGGTGCCATCGGCAAACTGTCGCCCGGCCCGGTGCTACCCGAGTTGGGGGAAACGGTCATGCTGGTGTACGTCAGCCGGGAATCTCGCGATTGCGTGCATGATTCCATCCAGATCGCGGCCTTGAAGGACAACAAAATCATGGTGGTGTGGCAGCACGGTTACAACCAGGGACTGAATGTGACTGCCCAAGGCAAGCTCAAGAATTTCATTGCGGAGAATTACACGCTGACTGCCGCAGACGGCGGACTGACGCTGCGCCTGAGCGGCGAACGCGCTACTTATGCGTATCTTGAGGATGGCTCCCAGGCGTCGGTCCCCTTTAAGACCCAATCATTGGAAGCCGAAACCTGGCATTGGGATGCCGGCAAGCTGCGCTTCGTTCCGGAAAAAGCCTACCGATCTTCGCCCGCCTGCACGCCGAAGTGACGCGTTTTTTCTTTCTCCTCTCCACCTTGGGGGAGAGGGCGAGCCGCGAAGCGGCGAGCGGGCTGCTAGGGATGGCAGCCCAGGACTTGACGGCGAAGCAGGAAAGCACAGCTGGCAAGAGGGTGAGGGGGTAAAAGATCAATCTACCAGGTGGCCTAAGGCAAAGCCGAGGGATACAGCCATTTGCCCAGCCACGAGAACTGGTTCACGAGGTCGGGGAAATACACCGACAACAGCAGGAACCCCAGGCCCACGATGACGAACACCACCCGGCTCCTGAGACCCTTGAGATCGGTGTAAAACGGCGCGAAACAGATGAACGCCAGAAAAAAGGCGATCACAAAATAAAACATTGCGATTAAGAACGGACTCAACGCCATGTACGGGTTGTGCAGCAGGCTGGCGCAGGCCATGCCCATGGACAGGCCGGATACCACCACAATGGAGTCCTTGATGCCAAGAATCAGGCTGGTGAACACCTTGGGTACCCGGCCTTTTTCGTAGGGCACGAAGGCAATGAACAGGAACTCGATTCCGATCAGGATCATGGACACCGGCGTCAACACCAGCAGGATGTCGGGGCTGATGGCGCCAGTCATGTAATTCTGGAAACTCTGGTACGCGCCCTGGTGCAGGTGCTGCATCATCAGGGATGCGATGAACCCCAGCAGCAGGTTGATGATCAGGTTCGAGACTGATTTGCCCACGTCGCGGATCATCGAGTGGTGCAGCAGCACCAGCACTTCATGCGGCGGCGGTTTCTTCTTTTTGCGGAACATGCGAAGCCCCGGATTTAACCCGCTCTCCCCTCTGTGGGTGAGGCAATAAGTTTCCCAAAGACTAACGAAAAACCACACTCACCGCACGACTAGCGGCTGCGGACCCACGACCAGCGGCTGGAAATCTGGCGCACCTCATACTCTTGAGCCTAAAGCATACTGGAGCGACGCGCATATTCCCATCCGCTACACTGCGCGCGTGAACGACACTCCCGCCGCCACGCCTTACGCAAATCTCACACCCGAGGTGATTCTCGCGGCAGTGGAAGCCACCGGCCGCTTGACGGACGGCACGCTGCTCGCGCTCAACAGCTACGAGAACCGCGTTTACCAGGTCGGCATCGAGGGCGAACGGCCGCTGATCGTGAAGTTCTACCGCCCCGGGCGCTGGAGCAACGCCGCGATCCTCGAAGAACACGCGTTCACGCGCGAGCTGGCGGAGCGCGAAATTCCCGTGGTCGCGCCGCTTGCGGATGCGCAAGGCGTCACGCTGCTGCAGCATGCGGGTTATCGCTACGCGCTGTTCCCGCGCCAGGGCGGGCGCGCGCCGGACCTGGAACGGCCCCAGCAACTCGAATGGCTGGGCCGCTTCATCGGCCGCATCCACAGCGTCGGCGCGCTGCGGAAGTTCGAGCATCGCGCAAGCATCAGCCCCGACACTTTTGGCCACGAACCACAACAATTCCTGCTGCAAAGCGGATTTCTGCCGTCGGAACTCGCGCCGCGTTACCGCGAGGTGACAGATTTGTTGCTGGCCGGTGTGGAACGCTGTTTCGCGCGTGCCGGCGCGGTGCGCAATATCCGGCTGCACGGTGACTGCCATCCCGGAAATTTGTTGTGGACCGACGCCGGACCGCACTTCGTGGATTTCGACGATTGTGTGACCGGTCCGGCGATTCAGGATTTGTGGATGCTGCTCTCAGGCAGTCGTGCCGAAATGGAACAGCAGTTCGGTCACGTCATCGAAGGTTACCGCGGGTTCGCGGATTTCAATGCCGCGGAGCTGAATCTCGTTGAAGCCCTGCGCACGCTGCGCATGCTGCATTACGCCGCCTGGATCGCGCGCCGCTGGGACGACCCCGCCTTCCCGCGTGCCTTCCCGTGGTTCAACGCGCCGCGCTATTGGGAAGAGCACATCCAGAGCCTGCGCGAGCAGTTGCCGCTGCTCGACGAAGCGCCGCTCAGCCTCGATTGACGCTGCGTGACGGCAGCCAAATAAGGCTAGAATTAGCTCCCCGCAGCACCGAGAGCCGCGCGTGCTGAACCGCATCTCCAAAACCATTAACCGCTACATCTGGTACGGCGATCTGCACGGCATGCCGCTGCACAAGCGCGTGCCGATCTTGTGGCTGCGCATGCTGCAGGTGCTGGTCCAGGATTTCGCCGACGGCGGGATCACGCTGCGCGCCATGAGCCTGGTGTACACCACGCTGCTCGCGATCGTGCCGCTGCTCGCCTTCGTGTTCGCGGTGCTCAAGGGTTTGGGCGTGCAGGACAACCTCGAACCGTTGCTGCTCGATTTCCTGGCGCCGCTCGGCGAAAAGGGCGAGGAGCTGTCCGGGCGCATCATCAACTTTGTGGACCACGTGCGCGCCGGCGTACTCGGGATCGTCGGCCTGCTGGTGCTGATGTACGCAGTGGTGGCGCTGGTGCAGAAAGTTGAATCCGGCCTGAACTATGTGTGGCACGTGCGCGAAGTGCGCAGCTTCGGCGAGCGCTTCAGCCATTACCTGGGCGTGATCCTGATCGCGCCGCTGCTGGTGGTCGCAGCCTTCGGCATCACCGCCACGGTCAGCAGCCACACGGTGATGGATAACATCGTGGCCCTCGGCGCCTCCGGTCACCTGCTGCTGTTGGCCACCAAGGTGGTGCCCTACCTCATGGTGATCGCGGCATTCACCTTCATCTACGCGTTCGTGCCGCACACCCACGTGCGACTGCGCGCCGCATTCGCGGGGGGCATGGTGGCCGGCATCCTGTGGGAATTCGCCGGCTGGGCTTTCGCCGTGCTTACCGTTTCTTCCACGCGCCTCACGCTGATCTATTCGGGCTTTGCCATCCTGGTCATGTTCATGGCCTGGATTTATCTTTCCTGGCTGATCCTGCTCGTGGGCGCCCAGGTGGCGTTCTATGCGCAGAATCCGGAGCTGGTGCGCCGCCGCCGCCGCGAAGACGTGGGCGGACGCACGCTCGAGCGCCTGGCGTTGCACATCATGTATCTCGTCGGCCGCAGCTACCACGACAGCAAGCAGCCGTGGTCGCGCGAGGAACTGGCGCGGCGGCTGCGGGTACCCACCGAATCGGTGCTCGGCGTGCTCGGACGGCTGCGGGAAAACGGCCTGCTGATGCTGATTTCCGGGCGCATCCGCCGCTACGTGCCGGGACGCGACATGGGCACCATCACGCTGCAGGACATCGTCAATGCCATGCGCCTGAATCCTTCGGGCGCCGAAGACGTGGATTTTTATTTGCGGGGCGTCGTTGCTGTAGACACGGTAGTCAACCGCCTCGACCACGCGATTGAAAGCGCGCTCGGCAAAACCACGCTACGCGAACTGGTGGAACAGCAAGCGGTGATTGACATTGCAGATGTGCGCCGCGCGTAAGTCAGAAGCTGAGAATAAACTGTCGATTCCCTACGGTTTAAACGATTCCGCATCATGCGTGGCGATCGAGGTTCTGCCGCGCAAAAATATCGCCCCCAATGTGGCCGCGAGCGCCGCGCAACAGGCACCGGCAAAAAAAGCCAGGTGATAGCCTCCGTTGAGCGCCGCAAGCTGACCGTGATCCGAGGCCAAAAGACTCTCTGTCCGCGCCGCCGCGAGACTAGCGAGCACCGCGAGGCCGAGCGCGCCACCCATCATGAACGAGGTATTGACCACGCCCGAGGCCAAGCCGGATTCCGTAGGCGCCACGTCATTCATCGCCGCCATCAATACCGGATTGAAGGCGATACCGGCGCCGATGCCGAGAAGGATCATGCCGGGCAGCACGTCTATCACAAAGCCACCGTGCAACGGCGCGCGCGCGAATAGCAACAGCCCGATGGCCGCCAAGCCCAGTCCCGCTACAAGTGGCGAACGGTAACCAAAGCGCATCACGAGTTTCGCGGACAGGCCCACCGAGAACACCGCCATGATGACGTTGGCCGGCAGGAACGCCAAGCCCACTTGCATCGGGCTGTAGTCCAGCACCAATTGCATATAAAGGGCGGATAGAAAGAACCAGGCGAACATGGAGGCGGCCCACAGCACACCGACCGTGTTGGCCGTGCTCAGGTTGCGCAGTCGAAACAGTCTGAGCGGCATGAGCGGCGCGCGCACCCGTGCTTCAATGGCAAGAAACACGGCGAACAATACCAGCGCCGCAGCCAGCAGGCCGAGCGTCTGAAGCGACGCCCAGCCGGCGGTGTTGCCATTCACCACAGCGTAAACCGCAAGCAACAGCGCAGCCGTCACCGTGATGGCGCCGCCCGCGTCGAGATGCCGTTGCGCTTCTTGATTGCGCGTTGCCGGCAACAGGCGCAGCGTCAGCCCCGCCACCAGCACGCCGATTGGAACGTTGACCAGAAACACCCAGTGCCAACTGAGCGCGCTGGTCAGCAATCCGCCAAGCAGCACACCGACGCTGCCGCCGCCGGCGCACACGAAGCCGAACACGCCCATGGCCTTGGCACGTTCCGCCGGTTCGGTGAACAGATTCATCATCAACGACAACGCCACCGCATCCGCCACCGCACCGCCGATGCCCTGCACCGCACGCGCCGTCACCAGAAATCCCTGTGAGCCGGAAAGGCCGCAGGCAAACGATGCCAGCGTGAACAACGCGATGCCGAACAGAAACAGCCGGCGATGACCGTAGAGGTCACCAAGCCGGCCGCCCAGCAGCAGAAAGCCGCCGAAAGTGAGGATGTAGGCGTTCACCACCCAGGCGAGCGAAGTTTCAGTGAAACCGAGCGATTCCCGGATCGAGGGCAACGCCACGTTCACGATGGTGGTGTCGAGCACGATCATGAGCGCGCCCAGACACAGCACGCCGAATGCCAGCCAGCGGCGGTCGCGCTCCGGTACCGTCGTTGTTTGCGATACGGGGGCTTCCGTTACGTTGTCTTTCATCCAAACACCTTATAAGGAGATCATCGGCTTGAATCCGCCCCAGAACACACGCATGCCGTCGAATGGCAACTGCTTCGGGTCCATCTGCACGCGCGGATCGGCCATGGCCTTTTTGAAAACCCTGTCATGGTGCGCACGCGATTTGTAAACAATCCGCACCACTACCACGACTTCGCTCGATTTCAACTTCACCGCCTGCGGGAAGGATGTCACCTTCCCAGGCTTCACATCGTCGCCCAGGTATTCACTGTATTCCAGTGCGCCGTGATCGCGCATCACCTTGCCCATGCG
>JAGXAL010000052.1 GCA_018971605.1 Natronospirales bacterium
GATTGCGAGCTTGTCGGGCATGTGTACCAGGTAGAGCAGCACCGGCACGGTGAGGATGGAGCCGCCCGAACCCAACAGCCCCAGCACCAACCCGATGAGCACCGCGCCGATAATGGCGATCAGCATTGCGGAATGATCCGGTTTTGGGGCGCGCCAGTATATAGAATAGCCGGCAAGAGCAACGCGGGGACGACGTATACATGCAGATCACACCGTTTTTTCACAAGCCGTCCGGCACCTTTTCCTATGTGGTGAGCGATCCGACCACGCGGCAGGCCGCGGTGATTGACCCGGTGCTCGACTATGACGCCGCCGCCGGGCGCACCGGTACCGGTTTCGCGGACAGCATCATTGCGCGCCTGCGCGCCGAGCAACTCACGCTCGACTGGATTCTGGAAACGCATGCGCACGCCGATCACCTGAGTGCCGCGCAGCACATCAAGCACAAGCTGGGCGGGCGTATCGCAATCGGCGAAGGCATCCGCCATGTGCAGAAAACCTTCAAAGCACTTTATAACCTGGGAGATGAATTCAAACCTGACGGCCGGCAGTTCGACCACTTGTTCAAGGATGCGGAGACTTTCACCATCGGCGATCTCAAGGCCCGCGTCATGGCGGTGCCGGGTCACACAAGCGACTCCGTGGCCTATGTCATCGGCGATGCCGCATTCGTCGGCGATACCTTGTTCATGCCGGATTCCGGTGCGGCACGCTGCGATTTCCCCGGCGGCGATGCCGGCATGCTTTACGATTCCATCCGCAAAATTCTGGCGCTCCCGGAGAGTACCCGCCTGTTCATGTGTCACGATTACGCGCCCGGTGGCCGCGAATATAAAAACGAAACCAGCGTCACAGAGCAGAAGCGCGCCAACATTCACGTGCACGATGGGGTGTCACGTGAAGCCTTTATCAAGGTGCGTAGCGAGCGCGACAAGACGCTAAATGTCCCGGCGTTGCTGTTACCCGCTATCCAGGTGAACATTCGCGCCGGCCACCTGCCGGCGCCGGAAACCAATGGCGTGAGTTACCTCAAGATACCCGTGAACCGCTTTTGAGGCGGGCCTGCTTGACGCAATGGTTTGCGAAACTTACGTCAGGCATATACTGATACCGATCTCATTGGGGGACGGCATGATGCTTCAGGGATGGGCTGATGAGTATTCAATATGGACTCCAAGTATGCACCGATCATGTTTGCGTGGTTTGCGAAGGTGACTACGTGCTGACGGATGCCCTGCATATAATCCAGATTGCGTTGGAAACGGCGGAACGGAACAAATTGTCCAAGATCCTGTTTGACTGGCGAAATGTGCAAGGTCAACTCACTACCATGCAACGCTACGAACTGGCTGAGCAGGGGGCGAACCTGTATGCCAAAATGCCAGCGGCTGGTCGCATCTTGATTGCGATGGTGAGCAACGAGGAGACCATTGATCCGGAGCGTTTTGGCGAGGAAGTAGCCATCAATCGCGGGGTTCCACTGAAGGTGACCGCGGATATGCAGGAAGGATTGATGTGGCTGGGGATCGACACCGACGGTCGTGCTTGAAGGAATGGGCATGAACATCAAGTATGAAATCACGGTTCTACCTACGCATGTTCTTGTCGTGGGTGAGGGCATGTACGAACTTGCGGAAGTCCTGCGTGCCATAGAAGCCGGATTCAAGGCCGCATCGGCGCACAAGCGGACGCGCATACTGCTGGATGCCCGGAAAGTAAAAGGCAACCTCAGCCTGATGCAGCGCTATGAATTTGGCGAGGCAGTGGCGCAGTTGTACGGGCGCAGGCCCGAGGGCAGCTTTTACCGGATAGCGCTGGTTGGCAACGAGCCCTTGCTGGACCCCGAGCACTTCGGCGAGATCGTGGCGGTCAATCGCGCCGTGCCTTACAAGGCGACCATGGTGATGCAGGAGGCTCTGGATTGGCTGGATATCCAATCCGGCCCGACGGATGCCTGAATAAAAAACGCCGCCTTTCGGCGGCCTTGGATGTTTACTTGCCACGGCGATAACCGCAATTCTGTTAAAGGTAGTTTTTTAACATGACAGCCGAAAATCGAAAGTCTACCAATCGCCGCAAGAAAGGCGGGCAGGTTGATTCACTTGCCACCAAGTTGAAACTTATTCAGCGCTTACATGGCAAATACCGGGATAAAGGCTTGCTGAAGGCGCTCATCGCAGAAAGAAAGCGAGAACTAGACATCTGAAGTTTCTTGGATATGAACAGAATTTACCAGTCTAAGTGCTGCTGGCTTGGCGTCGCGACAGTAGGAATACAGACTCTCGGTGAAAATCGAGATAAGTTTTCTGGCCACTGCTGAATTTCCCGACATTCATATGCTGGGTAACAGGGATTCCCATCCTTTGCAACGATGGCTTATGGGCGACGGGGGAAATGAGTAAAGTCCCATCGTTATCGAATGATATGAAGCCTCGGTCGAAGAGGTGATCAATAGAAGGTGTAAGTAAAAGGCCATTTTCACCATCTAGACGCTCCTCGTTCGAACTATCCCGCCATGGCTTGCAATGACTCGCAATCAGATGTTCTGGTCTGTCAACTTTGGTGACGCGGCATGCGTGCTCAATGACGGAAACGCGTTGCTTGAATAGGCCTTGACCACGGCGTGACAATATAAGAGCTGATTTTTCTGTTTCAGGTATTCGGTTGTCTGATTCGATTTGTTTCTTGACATGATCCTCCCAGTTATCCACGTCGCCTGGACTTTCGGGAAGGTGTTGTTTATCCGTGTCTTTGGCCTGTTCCCAGAATTGTCGTCCTTCGAGGCCGATCAAGCTAATCAGTTCTTCGGCCAAAGGTGATTCAACCCAGGTGAGATAAACACCCTGATTTCCGCGCCCCGAATCCTGGAGAGGTGAATAACGCGTCGGAAGATAAGGCCGAAGGCGTGCAATATGATCTATTGGCTTAATTTGATTTTGAAGAATGCGATAGTCCACATCAACGCGCCAACCAATCAAGCTCCAATTAGGTCCAGCAGTACCGAATTCCGGCGGTTTAGGGCTTTCTCGCGCATAGCTTGTTGCAATTCCAATTGCCCTGACACGGGTATCTTCGAACGAAAAGATCAGATCGCCAGGCGCTACTTCGCGCATGGATTCATAAAACGGGTTGATCGAACCGTCAGACTTGCGTTTTGGTGACCATAAGTAGCCCCCTCGAAATTCCTGTTCGAATGTTTGATTCTGATTTACCCACCAGAAATGCATTCTAGTTATGATCGCATCCGGGGTGATTCTTACAGAGAATCAATTCTAGCCTGTTTCGATTGATTACTGGTATCTCCAAAAAAAGTAGCGCCGCCTTGCGGCGGCGCTTTGATTTTGCAATCGCGGTCGGGACGACCGCTCCGACAACATTTTTATTTCATCAGCAGCGGGATGATCAGCAGCGCCACGATGTTGATGATCTTGATGAGCGGGTTGATGGCCGGGCCGGCAGTGTCCTTGTAGGGATCACCCACAGTATCACCGGTGACCGCTGCCTTGTGCGCATCGGAGCCCTTGCCGCCGAAGTTGCCGTCCTCGATGTATTTCTTGGCGTTGTCCCAGGCGCCGCCGCCGGTGGTCATGGAAATTGCCACGAACAGGCCGGTGACGATGGTGCCGACCAGCACGCCGCCGAGCATCTGCGCGCCGAAAGCGATACCGATAATGATCGGCACCACGATCGGCAGCAGCGACGGGATGATCATTTCCTTGATCGCGGCCTTGGTGAGCATGTCCACGGCGCGCGAGTAATCCGGCTTGGCCTTGCCGGTCATGATGCCGGGAATCTCCTTGAACTGGCGGCGTACCTCGTTGACGATGCCGCCGGCGGCACGACCCACGGCTTCCATGGCCATGGCGCCGAACAGATACGGCACCAGGCCGCCGATGAACAGGCCGATGATGACCTTGTAATTGGACAGGTCGAAGCTGAAGGTCTTGCCGAGCGCGCCGAGGTTGTTGGTGTAGTCGGCGAACAGTACCACCGCGGCGAGTGCCGCCGAGCCAATGGCGTAGCCCTTGGTCACGGCTTTGGTGGTATTGCCGACCGCGTCCAGCGGGTCGGTTACCGCGCGCACTTCCTTCGGCAGGTCCGCCATTTCGGCGATGCCGCCGGCGTTGTCGGTGATCGGGCCGTAGGCGTCGAGTGCCACGACCACGCCGGTCATGGACAACATGGTGGCGGCGGCGATGGCGATGCCGTACAGGCCGGCGCAGAGGTACGCGACACCGATGGCGATGCAGATGGCGATGACCGGCAACGCGGTGGCCTTCATCGAAATTCCCAAGCCCGCGATGATGTTGGTGGCGTGGCCGGTGGTCGAGGCCTTGGCGATATGCTTCACCGGCGGGTACTGGGTGCCGGTGTAGTACTCGGTGATGGCAACCAGCACCACGGTGAGTACCGGGCCGACGACCGCGGCTTCGAACACGCCCAGGTAGCCAATACTCGGCATGCCGGTCATCAGCCAATGGCTGATGAAGTAAAAGCCAATAATCGAAAGCACGGCTGCCACGATCACACCGGCGTAGAGCGCGTTCATGATCTTGCCGCCCTCACGGCCGCGTACCGCGAAGATGCCGATGACCGAAGCCAGAATGGAGACGCCGCCGAGCGCTAGCGGATACACGACGGCATTCACTCCGAGTTCCTTGACCATCAGGCCGCCGAGCAGCATCGAGGCGACCATGGTGACGCAGTAAGTCTCGAACAAATCTGCGGCCATGCCGGCGCAGTCGCCGACATTGTCGCCGACGTTGTCGGCGATCACCGCTGGATTGCGCGGATCGTCCTCGGGAATGCCGGCTTCCACTTTGCCGACCAGGTCGGCACCCACGTCGGCGCCTTTGGTGAAGATGCCACCGCCGAGACGCGCGAAGATGGAAATCAGCGAGGCGCCGAAGGCCAGTCCCACGAGCGCGTGCAGCGCCGCGTCTTCACTCAAGAATTGACGCAGGACGGTGTAATAAACCGAGATGCCGAGCAGCGCGAGACCCGCGACCAGCATGCCGGTAATGGCGCCGCCGCGGAACGCTACCTTGAGCGCGGCTTTCACGCCATGGCGCGCGGCTTCGGCGGTGCGCACATTGGCGCGCACCGATATGTTCATGCCGATGTAGCCCGCGGCGCCGGAACAAATGCTGCCGATCGCGAAGCCGATGGCCGCTGGCCAGCTTTTCAATACGAAACCGATGAGCAGGAACAACACCACGCCGGCCATGGCGATGGTGCGGTACTGGCGGTTCAAATAGGCTTTGGCGCCCACCTGAATAGCGGCGGCGATTTCGCGCATGCGCTCATTGCCGGCGGGACGCTTCAGCACCCAGCCTACCGAGATCACGCCGTACAAAATCGCGACGATTCCGCAGGCGAAGGCAAACCACAAATCGGCTGTGACAGTCATTGAGTTGTCTCCCGTTAGAGTTTGAAACCGGTCTTGAGTTTTTTGGGCACGGCGGCATTGCGCAGCGTGACGTACTGCGGCAAGCCGTTCTTGTAAGGTGGATAGTCTTCGCCCAGAATGAGCGGCGCTAGATAGCGCCGGCATTTTGGTGTGATACCAAAGCCGTTCTTGCTGATGAAATCCCGCGGCATAAATTTCTCGTGGTTGGCTACTTGCGTGAGCTTGGCCATACCGATGGACCATTTATAAGGTTGGCTGGATTTACGCACAATAGTGGGCATTACCGCGTTGTGGCCCTTGAGCGCGAATTCTACTGCCGCTTTGCCGACCGCGTAGGCCTGTTCGACGTCGGTCTGGCTGGCGATGTGGCGCGCGGAACGCTGCAGATAATCCGCCACCGCCCAGTGATATTTGTAGCCGAGGTTTTCTTTTACCAGATTGGCGATGAAGGGTGCCACGCCGCCGAGCTGGGTGTGGCCGAAAGCGTCTTGGGTGCCGGCTTCGGCGAGGAACTTGCCTGCGGCGTTGCGCACACCTTCGGACACTACGATCACGCAGTAGCCGCAACGCTCGATGCTTTCCTTGACTTTGCCCAGGAACGCCGGCTGATCGAACGGAATTTCGGGAAACAGGATGAGGTGCGGCGCATCGTCGACGCGCTGCTGCGCCAAGCCGCCCGCCGCGGCGATCCAACCCGCGTGCCGGCCCATGACTTCCATGACGAACACTTTGGTGGAGGTCTTGGCCATGGAAGCCACGTCCAGCGCTGCCTCTTTGATGGATACCGCCACGTATTTCGCCACCGAGCCGAAGCCGGGGCAGCAGTCGGTTACCGGCAGATCGTTGTCCACGGTCTTGGGCACGTGGATGGCCTGCAACGGGTAGCCGAGTTTTTCGGAAAGCTGCGACACCTTGAGGCAGGTATCCGCCGAATCGCCGCCGCCGTTGTAGAAAAAGTAACCGATACGGTGAGCCCGGAAGACCTCGATCAGCCGTTCGTATTGGGCGCGGTTTTCCTCGATGCCTTTTAACTTGTAGCGGCAGGAGCCGAAGGCACCGCCGGGCGTGTGCTTGAGTGCGTGGATGGCACTGGTCGATTCCCTGCTGGTGTCGATCAGGTCTTCGGTGAGCGCGCCAATGATGCCGTTTCTGCCCGCATAGATCTTGCCGATGCGGTTCCGGTGCTTACGGGCGGTCTCGATCAAGCCACAGGCGCTCGCGTTGATCACGGCGGTCACACCGCCCGATTGGGCATAGAAGGCGTTCTTGCTGGAAGCCATGCAGCTGGGAACTCTTGTATTTTGGGCCGGGCCGCGGGCCGCCCCCGGGCCGGCGGGCATTGTAGCGGGGCGGGTGGGAATTGCAAAAAAATTGCCCACTGCGGCCGGCGCGTTGACCTTGCCGGGGGCAACGGGTAATTTACCGCTGCCTTGAAGGGCGCCGGCCCCGGATTCGGGATTCCGGGCGCGTCTTTCCGGCCTCCCCGACGAGCCAAACGAGAGACCCATGAGAATCGTGTTGCTGGGCGCCCCCGGTTCAGGCAAAGGCACCCAGGCCAAGAAACTGGCAGACAAGTACCGCGTGCCGCACGTGTCCACCGGCGACCTGCTGCGTGAGGCTCTGGCTGCGGGCACGCCGCTGGGCCTGCAGGCCAAGGCGGCGATGGATGCCGGCCAGCTGGTGTCCGACGAGATCGTGCTCGGCATCATCCGTGAGCGCCTGCGCGCCGCGGACGCCAGGAACGGGGCCATCCTCGACGGTTTCCCGCGCAACCTCGCCCAGGCACAAGTGCTGGACGAGATGCTGCGTACACTCGGCCAGCCGCTGGATTGTGCGGTGCTGCTGGACGTGGATTTCGATGTGCTCTTACAACGCCTTGCCGGCCGGCGCACCTGCGAAAATTGCGGCGCGGTCTACAACATTTATACCAATCCGCCGCGCCTTGATGAGCAATGCGACCGCTGCGGCGCATCGCTGCACCACCGCCCGGACGACAACGAGGTCACCATCAGCAACCGCCTGCGGGTGTACGAACTGCAGACCAAGCCGCTGGTTGCCTTTTATCGCAACCAGGGCAAGCTGGAAATCGTCAACGGCACCGGCGAGGTGGAGGAGATTTTCGCACGCATGGTGACGGTGCTCGATCCCGTCGCCAAGGGTTTGCGCAAACCCAAGCTGCCACTCCCGGTAAAACCCAAGAGCAAAGCCAAGCCCGCGAAGACGGCCAAAGCCGCGGTCAAGCCTTTGCCCAAGAAACCCCCTGCCAAATCCCCAAGCTCCAAGAAAAAGGCCGCGCGTAAACCCGTGCATGCCAAGTCCAAGCCCGCCAAAGCTGCCCGCCGTTCAGCCAAGAAGAGCCGCAAGCGCAGATAACTGCGGGTGCAATTCCATTGTAGGTGCGCTTGCGCACTCTATGTAATGGGACGGTGCATGAATGCACCTCACCTGAATTGTAGGAGCGACGGTCCCCGTCGCGATTTCTATCGCGTTTGAATTTCCAAATGGTCGTCTTTGACAGCCAGCGTCGTTTTACCTTCCAGCAATTCCAGCAATGCGCTGCCTGCGGTTTCCAGCCGCCAGCCCTGCAACACGGGAACATCGCGATTTCCGCGCACCAGTTGTTCCAATTCTGCGCGACTCGCGAGCTGCGCCTGGCTGACGCCAGCCGTGGCGCCTTGCAGGCGCAACACCGACATGAGCGCATCCACCAGCGCTTCCTGTGCGGCGCTCAAACGTTGCGGCGGCGGCGGTAGTTTGGTCTCGCCGCGAGCCGCCGCGATCAAGGCGAGCCACTCTTCGGCGTGTTTGGTGAGCGTGCTCTCCGGCAGGCTGCGCACCGAGCGCAGCTCATCCGTGGTGGTGGGTAATTGCCTGGCGAGATCAATGAGTACCTCATCTTTCAGCACCCATTGACGCGGCAGGTCGCTTTGCATGGCAGTGCGCTCGCGCCACGCCGCGAGTGCCTTGACGGCCGCCAGTTGGCGGGATTTGAGCCGTTGCAGGCCGCGCAAGCGTTGCCAGACGTTGTCCGGATCCGGTCGGTAGGTGGCGGGATCCGTGAGGCGCGCGGTTTCCGCCTGCAGCCAGTCGAGGCGCTGCCCGGTTTCGAGCTTTTGTTTCAGGCGCGGGTAGATCTCGCGCAGGTAACGCACGTCATCGGCGGCGTATTGGCGCACCGCCGGCGACAGCGGACGGCGCGTCCAGTCGGCGCGCGTGTGGCTTTTCTCCAGATTCACTCCCAGCACGCCTTGAACCACGGTCGCGTAGCCGGCCTGGTCGGGAAAACCCGCGAAGCTCGCCGCCAGTTGCGTATCGAACAGCGGCGCGGGCACCTGGCCATTCAGATTGAAGAACATTTCCAGGTCCTGGCGGGCCGAGTGCAGTACCTTGAGAATCCGGCTGTTGTCGAGCACCGTCAGCAACGGCTCGAGTGACGCCAGCGCCAGCACGTCCACGCAGGCGACCACTTGCGGCGTGGCCACCTGCACCAGGCACAGTTTCGGATAATAAGTGCGCTCGCGCATGAATTCCGTGTCCAGCGCCAGCCACTCGCTCGTGCCGAGCCGGGTGCAGAGTGCCTGCAAGGCATCGGCGGTTTCGATCCACAGATAATCGTCGGCCATAAATTTCCCGGACTGAAGTTTGACGGGCCGGCACGGTATGATGCGTGCCGACCTGATGTGGCGGAGGCGTGGTGAAAGCAATTGTACGCACCTGCTGGCAGATTTGCCTGCTGCGACAGGGCCCGCAGATGTTCCCGCAATCCTGGATACTGTTCGCAATATTGCTGCTGGTTTACCTGGCAATAGATGTGGTCGAGTTCGTGGCGCAGGGCCTGCGTGGCTGGGTGCTGGCGCCGGAATTGCTGCTGGACACGGGGATGCTGCTGGCGTTTTTCGCGCTGGTGCTGCTCATCTGGCAGAAGCTCGAGCGCTTCAACCAGACGCTGAGTGCGCTTCTCGGGAGCGGCAGCATCATCATGCTGGCGGCGGTGCCCATAAGCCTGGCCGCCACGCTGCTGCCGGCGCATTCCGCTATGGTCACCGCAGCCGGCCTGCTGCTGTACGGCATCCTTGCCTGGAGCGTGCTGGTCATGGGCCATATCCTGCGGCACGCACTGCACACCTGGTTCACGCTCGGTATCATCATCGCCGGCACCTATACGCTGCTCAATTTGGTAATGTTCAACATACTGTTTCCCATCCGGGCCTGAACATGCGCATCCACATTCTCGGCATTTGCGGCACCTTCATGGGTGGAATTGCGGCGCTGGCGCGCGCGGCCGGCCATCAGGTGAGCGGCTCGGATGCCAACGTCTATCCGCCGATGAGCACGCAGCTTGCGTCGCTCGGAATCCCGCTGCTGGAAGGCTGGTCGGCCGAGCACTTGAAGCCCGCGCCGGACCTGGTGCTGGTGGGCAACGCGCTGTCGCGCGGCAACCCTGAGCTGGAAGCCGTGCTGGCACGCGGCCTCGCTTACACCTCGGGGCCGCAATGGCTCGCGGAAAACCTGCTACGCAGGCAGCACGTGCTCGCCGTGGCCGGCACCCACGGCAAGACCACCACCGGCAGCATGCTGGCGTGGATTCTGGAGCATGCCGACCTGAACCCGGGCTATCTGATTGGCGGGCTGCCGCGCGACTTCAAGGTGTCGGCACGCGCGGGCGGCGGAAAATATTTTGTCGTGGAAGCCGATGAGTATGACACCGCATTTTTCGACAAGGGCTCCAAGTTTTTGCATTACCGGCCGCAAACCCTGGTGCTCAACAACCTCGAGTACGACCACGCCGACATTTTCCCGGACTTGGCTAGCATCCAGACGCAGTTTCATTATCTGGTGCGCACCGTGCCCGGCAACGGCCTGATCGTGGTGAACGGCGCGGACGCTGCGCTGCAGGAAGTCCTGGCGCGTGGCTGCTGGACAGAGCGCGAGACTTTTTCGCTGACAGAAGCGGACTGGGCCGCCCGGCATGTGGCCGAGGATGGCAGCGCTTTCACCGTGACCTACCGCGGCAAGACCGCCGCGATGGTCGAGTGGGAGCTGCTTGGCAAGCACAACGTCGCCAACGCACTCGCGGCCATGGCGGCCGCGCACCACGTGGGCGTGATCCCGAGCCAGGCGGCGGAAGCCCTGATCCGCTTTCGGGGCGTGAAACGCCGGCTCGAACTGCGCGCGCAAGTGGATGGCGTCACCGTGTACGATGACTTTGCCCATCATCCCACCGCGATCGCGGCCACGCTCGGCGGCTTGCGCCGGCACGTTGGCAGTGAGCGCATCATTGCGCTGCTGGAGCCGCGTTCCGCCAGCATGAAACTCGGCGTGCATCGTGACAGCCTGGCGGGCGCACTCACCGATGCCGATCGCGTGTTCGTGTATCGAGCGCCCAACGTCACTTGGGACGTGGCGGCCGCCATACAGCCTCTGGGTGAGCGCGCCAGCGTTAGCGCAGATCTGACGCAACTGTTGGATGCCGTGACCGCGGAAGTGCGCAGCGGTGATCACGTGCTCATCATGTCCAACGGCGGCTTCGGCTCAGTGCACGAAAAACTCATTGAGCGCTTGCAGCGCAGGGCCGCGGCGACCAGCCAACCTCAATAACGCCATGCCGGAAAATCTGGCGCTGTTCCCGCTCAACACCGTGCTGTTTCCCGGCGGACCACTGCCGCTGCGCCTCTTCGAGACGCGCTATCTCGACATGCTGAGCCGCTGTCTCAAGAACGATCAGGGCTTCGGTGTGTGTCTCATCGAGCAGGGCAGCGAGACCGGCCCGGCGCGCAGCTACACGGTGGGCACGCTGGCGCGCGTCCGCGACTGGAGCAATGGTCCCGACGGCCTGCTGCACATCCTCGCAATCGGCGAGCGCCGCTTCCGTGTTTTGCGCATGCGCACGCAGCACGACGGCCTGCATCTGGCCAAGGTGGAATGGCTGCCGGAGGAAGCGCGCATGCCGCTCCCGGAACCCGCCAAGGTGCTGGCCGAGTTGCTGCGTCAGCAGTGGGCGCGTCTACCGGCGCACTACGCGGCGATCGCGCCGGCTTTTGAGGATGCCGGCTGGGTGAGTTACCGCCTGGCGGAAATCCTGCCGCTGCCGCTGATGCGGCGACAGCATCTGCTGGAACTCGACAATGCACAGCTGCGGCTGGATCTCATCGCCACGCTGCTGCAAAAACCGGACGACGCCTGATAGCCCAATTTCAGGGGTTGCCCCTTAGTGGATTTTCTTGAAAGCCGTGCTCGCCGCCGCCAGCGTGGCTTCGATGTCGGTCTCGGTGTGAGCGGCCGAGACAAAGCCTGCTTCAAAAGCCGATGGCGCCAGATAAATCCCTTGTTCCAGCATGCTGTGGAAAAAGCGCTTGAAGCGCTCCGTGTCACAGGCCATGACTTGCGAGTAATTGGTGACCTGGCGCGCCTCCGTGAAGAACAAACCGAACATGCCGCAAACCTGATTGACGGTAAATGGGACGCCTGCGCCTTCGGCCGCACGACGCAAGCCATCGGCGAGCTGACGCGTGCGGCTTTCGAGATTTTCGTAAAACTTTGGGTCATCCAGCAATGCCAGCGTAGCCAATCCGGCAGTCATGGCCACGGGATTACCCGAGAGCGTGCCCGCCTGATACACCGGACCCAGGGGCGAGATTTTTTCCATGAACTCGCGGCGCCCGCCGAAGGCGCCGACCGGCATGCCGCCACCGATGATTTTGCCGAGCGTGGTAAGGTCGGGCGTGATTCCGTACAGCCCCTGCGCGCCGCCATGCGCCACGCGAAATCCCGTCATCACTTCGTCGAAGATCAACAGACTGCCGGATTGCGTGCATAGCTCGCGCAGCGTTTCCAGGAATCCCGGCAGCGGCGGCAC
>JAGXAL010000053.1 GCA_018971605.1 Natronospirales bacterium
CGTTCCACGGAGCTGGCGTATAGCGGCCGACGCACCTGCGCGAGACTTGCGGTACGCACGGCGCGCCGTTGCTCGTGGAAACGCAGGCAGGCAGCGTCCCAATCCAGCCCGCAGAATGCCACCAGCCGGCGCGCCTGGGTTTCCAAGTCATTGACCACGTCTTCATAGCGGACTTCCAGCATGCATCCAGGCGGCAGCACCTTGCGCCAGTGGCACATCAATTCCTCATACAAGCGATAAAACCGTCCGAGATCGCGCAAGTCGTAGCTGAAATCATGGCCGGTGGCGAAATGCTTGGTGAAACAGGAAACGCAGGTGTCCAGCGGATCACGCACGCAGTGAATGATGCGCGCGCGCGGCATGGCCAGGTGGATCAAGCCGACCAAGGCCATGTTGCCCGGCAGTTTGTCGGTGACGCGCAGCGCGTCGGGAGCCAATTCCCGTAACGCCGCAATGTAGCGTTCGCCGATGCGCGTCCAGGCAGCCGGCTCGAGTTGCACGAGCCGTTGCGGCAATTCGTCATCGCTCGCCACGGGCTCCATCTCCAGACGCGCACAACGCCGCAACAGGTGCATCTCGCCGCCGCCGTGCACTCGCGGATGGCTCGAGAGAATCTGCTCCACCAACGTGGTGCCGGAACGCGACATGCCGACGATAAAGATCGGCGTGGCATCGCCGCTGCCAATTCCGCCATGACTCGCCAGAAAACCGGCATCGAAGCCGCGGACGCAGCTGCGATAAAACTCCGCCTGGCGGGCCTCGTCGTAATTCGACTGCGCGCGTTGCAGCCGGTTGCCGGCCTGGAAATGCTCGAAGGCGCGATCGTAATCCGCGTTGTCTTCCCAGACTTTGCCGAGCGCGAAGTGCGCAAGAATCTGCTCGTCTGCCGGCCGCTGCCCGAGCGACTCCGCCATCGCCATCAGCGCTGGCCACAAGGGATCGTCCGGCTTCAAGCGAATCAGGCTGATCAGGTTGTAATACGCGCTCACGTGCCCCGGTTTGAGGCGCAGGGCTTCGCGGTATTCGGCTTCGGCTTGCGCCAAGTCGCCGAGGTCGGCGAGCGTGGTCCCGAGGCTCACGTGGGCTTCGACAAAATCCGGGTGCAGCGCCAGCGCCGCCTTAAAGCAGGCGCACGCCTCCTGATGCGCATCGAGGTCATGGAACGCCAGTCCCACGCGCTGCAGTTGCCCGGCATCCTGCGCCGCGAGCGTGCGCGCCTGGCGGCAGCAGTCCAGAGCGGCGCGGCGCTCGACACGCTCGGCCAACACCCCGGCGCGGCCCAGCAGGACTTCGACGTTATGCGGCGCCTGGGCCAGCGCTGCATCGTAGGTCGCCAGTGCATCCTTGAGCCTTTGCTGCGCCTGCTGTGACTTGGCGAGACCGATCAGCGCTTCCACGTAATCGGACTTGAGTGTCAGTGCTTCGCGGTAACGGCGCTCGGCTTCCGCATGGCGGCCCAGCTGCTGCAATACGCCCGCCAGATTATGACGATACAGATGGCTGTCGGGGCCCAGTTGGATAGCCTGCTGCAACAACTCAAGTGCGGCGGCGTTGTGGCCTGTCTGGTGGGCCAGCAATCCCAGGAAGTGCGTAGCGTCGGGGTGGGCGGGGACCCCGCGCAGGACTGCGCGATAACGTGCTTCGGCGGTGGCGTAATCGCCGCGCTGGTGGGCGGCGACCGCCTCGCGCATGAGCGCCTGAATTTCAGGAGATGTCGTCAAAGTGTTCACATAAGGCCCGCAAACACCCCGGGCGCCGCGGTTTCCGGAGTGAAAACGGCCTTTCCATCAGTGATTTGCCCACTTAATCCACACCCGATCATTTATGTGACGTCGTTGCGTACCAACAACACGTATTTATAGAATATTGCGCTATGATTATGGCCACCTTGAGCCACATGAATTCGCCATACTCGTATCACATCCTATTTCTGTAACTTATACGCAACATATCGTCCTATTCCTTGTGAACTGAAGCGTCACCTCATCCTACTCTCGGGGAGAATCAAAAATGTCGAACAGCAAGCTACTCAAACAAGCCGTGCAGGCGGCGCTCGCCTGCGGCGTGGCCACCTCCATGATCGCCGGGCCGGCCGCGTTGGCCCAGGATCAGAACCAGAATACCAACGCCAACGCCGCGCAGCTCGGCAAGGTGGAAGTTACCGGCACGCGCATCAAGCGCACCAACATCGAACAAGCGCAGCCCATCGTGGTCATCACCCAGCAGCAGATCAAGGCGACGGGTCTGAGCACCATCGGCGACATCCTGCAGCGGCTGACCTCGACCGGCGGCGCACTCAACACCCTGGCCAATGACGGCGGCAACTTCACTTATACCGGCGGCGGTCAGACTAACGTGGACCTGCGCAACCTGGGCGCGAGCCGCGTGCTGGTGCTGGTGGACGGCAAGCGCTGGGTCACCGGCCTCGACGGCACCGTGGACCTGAACACCATCCCCACTTCGATCATTGACCACATCGAAATCCTGCAGGACGGCGCTTCCGCCGTGTACGGTTCGGACGCCATCTCGGGCGTGGTCAACATCATCACCATCCACAACTTCACCGGCACCGAAGCCAATGCCTACATGGGCTTGTATGACGGCCACGGCGTCGGCGGCGGCTGGGATGGCAAGACCCAGCAATACGATTTCACCACCGGCACCGGCAACGACCACAGCAACCTGGTGTTCAGCGTGTCGTACATGAACCAGAACGGCATTGCCGCCAAGAACCGCACCATTTCCAAGGAGCCCACCTTCGGCACCGGAATGACCCGCGGCAGCTCCGCAACACCGCAGGGCCGGTTTGTATTCATCCCGCCGACCAACAGCACCAGCACCGACCCGAACAACGGGCCGGCAGCCGCTACCGGGCTGACTTCGACGCAGTGCCCAACCACGAACTTCGGCTCCGCCGCCAGTCCGGAATATTTCCCGCTCTGCGATATCACGCTGATCCCTGGGCAGGCGGGCACGGCCGCCAATCAATTTGCGCCGTTTGTGCAGGCGGATCGCTTCAATTACGCGCCGTACAACTACGTGCTCACGCCGCAGGAGCGTTACAGCGGCTACGTGGGCGGCCACACCGATCTCATGGACAACCTGACCTTCAGCGCGGACCTGCTCTACAGCAAGCGCAACTCCGTGCAGCAAGCAGGGCCTACGCCGTTGTTCTTTGCCTCGACCAGCATCACCACGGACGTTCCCGCGAATCAGCAATACAACCTGTTTGGTTTCGACTTGAATACCAACGTCCCCGTCGGCCCCGGCTGGCTGGGCCTGCTCGGACGACGCATGGTGGAAGGCGGACCGCGCATTTACACCGAGAATGAAAACACCTTCCGGTTCAGCGGCGGTTTCACAGGTTACTTCAACGCTGGCGGTTCGGAATGGGATTGGGATGCCGGATACATCTTCTCCAATGATTCCGAGCAGGACACCAACTACGGTTCTTTCAACGTGCAGAACCTGCGCAACGCGATGGGCGATCCCGCGCTTTGCGCCGCGACCAGCGGTTGCGTGCCCATCAACTTCTTCGGCGGCCAAACCTCGCCGATCACCACGCAGCAACTGGCCTACAGCGCCTACACGCAGCAGAACCAGTTCCAGAACAACCAGCGCATCTACAACGCCGACATCAGCAACAGCACCCTGGCCAATCTGCCGGCCGGACCGCTGGGTTTCGCTGCCGGTGTCCAGTACCTGGAGCACGACGGCTACTTCATCCCCGACTCCGTGGCCCAGAACGGCGACGACAGCTTCAATCCAAAGGTTGCCGTGCCGCCGACCTCCGGCCGCATCGCCGAAAAGTCGGTGTATGCCGAGTTCGACATCCCGCTGCTCGCCAACATCCCGGCGGTCAAACTGCTGGATTTGGACGTGGCCTCACGGCACACCACCTACACGACCTTTGGCGGCAACACCACCAGCCGTGCCGGCCTCAAGTGGCAGGTACGTGATGACCTGCTGTTCCGCGGCACTTGGTCGCAGGGCTTCCGCGCACCCACCATCAATGACCTGTTCGCGGGCCCGACGCTGTTGTCCTCAACGGTCAACGACCCGTGCAGTAACTACACCACCAGCGGAGTCTCCGCCGTGGTGCAACAGCGTTGCGCCAACGGCATTGACGGGGTGGCGCCGGTTTCCACCGCCTACACCCAGTCCAATACCCAGATCAACACGCTGGAAAGCGGCAACCCGAACCTGACGCCGGAAACCTCGATCTCGCGCACGGTCGGCTTCGTGTACAGCCCGGATTGGGCCCCCGGCATGAACCTGAGCCTCGACTACTACAAGATCGACGTGAACAAGACCATCCAGCCGATCAGCGGCCAGGCCATCATGGACGGCTGCTACATCTCGGGCGTCGCCAGTGACTGCGCCCGCATCACCCGCGGCGGCATCGGTGCCATCAAGATATTGAATGACGCAGTCGCCAATGTGGGCGTCACCCGCACCGACGGCTTCGATCTGGCCGCGAGCTACGCCTTCCAACCCAGCGCCGCAGGCCAATTCCAGGCGTCCCTGGATGCGACCTATATCCGCGGCTATAAGCTAATCCTGCCCGACCCGAACGGCGGCGCGCTGGTGACGCAACTCGCGGGCGTGGAACGCGGCGGCACGGTGTTTCCCTTCGGCGTACCCAAATGGAAGGCGCGGACCTCGCTGCAGTGGACCCGGGGCGATTGGCGCGCGGAATGGGATATGCGCTACATCAGCGGGCTGACCGAGCCTTGCTCGGACTCGTTTGACAACTCACCCTTGAGCTTCACCAACCTCAAGATGTGCTCCAATCCCAATGCCGCCAACAACAGTCTGTCCACCAACTATCTCGGCCAGACCATCTACCACGATGCCCAGGTGAGCTACAACTTCGATCCCGCGAAGCTCACCTTCACCTTCGGCATCCGCAACCTGTTCAACAAGGCGCCGCCGTCCTCGACGCAACAGCAGTTGAACAGCTTCGACCCGACCCTGTACGACGTGCCCGGGCGCTTCTTCTACGCGCGCATCGGCTTCAAGTACTGAGAACGGTTGAGGACCTGAAACCCATCCCGCGGCCCGCAAGGGCCGCGGGATTTTTTATGCGCCTCAAACGTAGCCGAAATATTCCACGAACGGCTGCAGCCGCGGCAGCACCGGCGCGAGGTGTTTTTCATAGCGGCGCCAGCGCTCACGCGCCGAGGTATATACCGGCTGCACCACCTGGTGATAGCTCGGCGTATTGATGCGTCTTTTTCTGGCGGTGTCCTGAAAGCGCAGCATGGCCGGATCCCAGTCCAGCCCCAGAAACGCGCACAGCCGGCGTGCTTCGCCTTCCAGATCATCCACTAGCGATTCATAGCGGATCAGGTGCACCTGGCCGGCCAGCCGCTTGTGGCTGCGAATGCCGATCTCCATGACCCCGGCATACAGCTCGGCAGTGCCGGCCAGCGTCAGGAAATGCCGCATGGCTTCGTTCAGGCCGAAGGCCCGCATGAAGCAGGACAGCACCACGTCACGCGGATCGCGCAGCGCAAACACAAATCGCGCCTGCGGAAACAGCCGTGCGATCAGCGGCATGAACAGCGTGTTGAGCGGCAGCTTGTCCACGAACATTCTGGCCGGGTCGCGTTGCGGCAGGGCTTCGGCCACGCGTGCCCAGTACTGCCGCCGGTACGGCTCGAGCGCCGCGGAATCCAGCGCCTGCAGACGCTCCAGCCCCACGTCGCTGGTGACGAAATCGCGCAGCAAATCCTGCAGGTTGTCTTTTTCTTCCAGCACCTCGAGCCGCGGATGCGAGGACAGGATCTGGTCGAGCAGCGTGGTGCCGGAGCGCGGGAATCCCACCAGAAATACCGGCGTTGCTCCGGGGTTTGCCGGGCTTGCAGACGAACGGGCCAGCAAGCCATCCAGATGCCGGGCGATCCGCTGAATGCTGGCCTTTGTGTAAATGCCGGGACCGGGCGCAGGCTCGCCGAGGTTGAGTGCCCGCTTGGATTCCTGGAACGCCTCAAAGGCCCGCTCGTAATCGCCGCGCTTTTCGTGGATGGCCCCAAGTCGCGCCAGCGCCAGCGAACGGTTGCGCGGGCGCACCGGAGTGCGCAGCAAGGCCTCGAGCCGCGCGGCCGCCGCCTCCAGCTGGCCGTCGCGCAAATCGAGTTGCGCGCGCGTGAGGTTGGCAATCGGATCGGAAGCATCCAGCGCCAAAGCCTGCTCGGTCAGCGTGCGCGCCTCTTCGGTGCGGTTGGCGCTTTCCGCCAGCGAGGCAAGGCTGGCGGCGGCCGTCGCAAGCCTGGGGTTCAGCGCCAGCGCGCGCCGATACGCCAGTTCCGCCTGCGCGTGCTCGGCCAGATTTTCATAAGCTGCGCCCATGTTGAGAAAACTTTCGGCATGCGCGGGGCGCAATTCGATGGCCTTGAGGTAAGCGTACACCGCCAGGGCCCAGGCTCCCTGATCTGAATACACGTTGCCGAGATCGTGCATGACCTGCGCATCCTGCGGCGTGGGCCCGGCGGCCCGCGCCAGCGCATCAGCGGCCTCGGCCAAGCGGCCCTGCTGCCAGTGACACAGCCCCAGCAAATGCCAAGCCTGGCTGAACTCGGGATATAGGCGCAGCACCTGCTCGCAGCCGCGCCGGGCGGCAGCGATGTCCTCGCGGTTGTAGGCCTCAGATGCCCGCGTCATGAGGCGGTGGATTTCGGCAACTTGCCCCGCTGACAGTGCCGCAGTCATGCGCCAGCAGCCGCTTCGATGCGCGCCACAACCTCGGGAACCAGCTTGGCGATTTGCGCCAGCGCGCCGAGATTTTCCTGCAACTGTTCCAGGCGCGAGGCGCCCAGAATAACCGTGCTCACCTGCGGCTTCTTGAGGCACCAGGCGATCGCGAGCTGGCTCAGGCTCATGCCGAGTTCGCGGGCAATCGCCGCGAGCTTCTCGACCGCGACCAGCCGCCGGCGGCCTTCCGCGGTCTCCAGCTTGTCGCGCAGCCATTCGTAACCGGGTAAATTCAAACGCGAATCCCCGGGGATGCCGCGGTTGTACTTGCCGCTGAGCACGCCCGAGGCAAGCGGCGACCAGATGGTCGTGCCCATGCCGTAAGCGCGATACAGCGGCGCGTATTCCTTTTCCACGCGCTCGCGGTGAAACAGGTTGTATTGCGGCTGCTCCATGCTGGGCGGCGTGAGATGCTGAGCCTGCGCGACCTTATGCGCAGTGGTGATTTCTTCGGCCGACCACTCGGACGTTCCCCAGTACAACACCTTGCCCTGCTGCACCAGAGTGTGCATGGCGCGCACGGTTTCCTCGATGGGGGCTTCGGGATCGGGGCGGTGGCAGAAATACAGGTCCAGATAATCCACCTGCAGGCGCGCGAGCGCCTGGTGGCAGGCTTCGGTCACATGCTTGCGCGACAGTCCACGCTGTGTCGGCAGCGGCTGGTCGCGGCTGCCGAAAAACACCTTGCTGGAGACGCAAAACGAATCGCGCGCCCAGCCAAGGCGCTTCAGCGCCTGCCCCATGATGAATTCGGATTCGCCGTTGGCGTAGGTCTCGGCGTTGTCGAAGAAATTCACGCCCTGGTCATAGGCAGTCTTGAGTAATTGTTCCGCAAGCCGGACATCCACCTGGTTCCGGAACGTCACCCAGGAACCGAGGGACAGCGCGCTCAGCTTGAGGCCCGATTGGCCCAGACGCCGGTATTCCATTGGATTCCGCCTCGACTGCAGTGCACGAAGAAAACCGATTTTACCGTCCCCGCGGTATCTGAAATAATCAGCCGCCTCCGGGCCAGGAATCCCTACCGCCGTGAACCGTGTCGCCCAGACCTACCCCGAGCACCTGGAAACCGTCAAGAAGCGCTTCGGCATGGCGCTGGCCGCCGCGGGTTTCGACGCCATCGCCATATTCGCCGGCAGCCTGCAAGGCCTGTTCCTCGACGACCAGGACTATCCCTTCCGTGTCAACCCGCATTTCAAGAACTGGCTGCCGCTGCTGCAGGCGCACGATTCCTTCGTGGCCTATGTGCCGGGCCAGAAACCGGTGCTGGTCTATTACCAGCCGGACGACTACTGGTGCCTGCCGCCGGCGCCGCCGTCCGGGTTCTGGGTGGAGCATTTCGACATCCGCATCATCAAGCGCCCCGAGGACGCCCCCGGCGCGCTGCCGGTGACGCGCCGTTGCGTGTTTCTTGGCGAGTGGCAGGAACGCTTCAAGAACTGGGGCTTCGCCGACGTCAACCCCGAGGCGCTGATCAATCCGCTGCACTATACGCGCGCCGCCAAGACTGAATACGAACTCGAATGCATGCGTGAGGCGAGCGCGCTCAGCGCCCGGGGGCATCGCGCGGCCGAACAGGCCTTCCGCGCGGGCGCGAGCGAGTTTGAAATCCACACCGCCTTTTGCGCGGCCTGCGGCCAAACCGACAACGAGCTGCCTTACGGCGCCATCATCGCGCTTAACGAGCATGCCGCCACGCTGCACTACCAGTATTGGAACCGCGACAAACCCGCGCGGCGTCATTCATTCCTGATTGACGCCGCCGCGCAGGTCAACGGCTACGCCGCGGACGTGACCCGCAGCTATTCAGCCGCAGGCGACGAGTTCCAGGAGTTGATTGACGCGCTCGACAAAGAGCAGCAGCTGCTCGCCAGGAAAGTCCGGGCGGAAACCGACTTCAAGGCGCTGCATCTCGAAACCCACCAGGCCATCGCACGGCTCTTGCGTGATTTCGAATTCGTGCGCCTGCCGCCCGAGGACATCGTGGCGCACGGCATCAGCAGCACATTCCTGCCGCACGGCTTGGGCCACTTGCTGGGACTGCAAGTGCATGACGTCGGCGGATTCATGGCCAGCCCGCGCGGCGACCTGATCCCCAAACCCGAGGGACACCCCTACCTGCGCAACACGCGCGTGCTCAAGGAAAATTTCGTCACCACCATCGAGCCCGGCCTGTATTTCATCCCGTCGCTGCTGGATAAATTAAAAGCCGGCGCACACGGCCGTAATGTGAATTGGTCAAAGGTGGAGGAGTTTCACAAGTACGGTGGCATCCGCATCGAGGACAACGTGGTGGCCAAGAACGGCAGCCCGGAGAATCTGACCCGCGACGCGTTCAAACTGAACTGACTTATATTTCTTGTCCTTCTCCGCATTTAAGGGGGAGAAGCAAGGATGAGGGGTTCTTGTAAAGTCCTGCCCGGCCCCTCAGCTGCCACCATACTGCTCTCACCACAGACTTGAGCGCGTTTGGCGTCTTCATAACGGTTCTTCTGTGTAACAAACTGTAACGGGCAATGCTGTTTTTGCGTGGTATTCCGGTTTTTATCCAAGGGATTCAATTTGTTACCCGTGCTTCCGAGGCCGGACGGCAAGTTTGTAAGTTTCATTAATTCTGTGTAACAGTCGCGCCTCTTCCGCTGACCGCAGGCGGGCGCCGACTCTGAACCTTGCGCTCCCGCCCCGGTCATACGGACTTACCTTCCATCCGTCTGGAGAAATCAAATGCAGAAAATCCTCGCCTGCCTGCCGCTCTGGGCCCTGCTGTTGGCCGTCCCGGCGTTTGCCGTCGATGCGCCGGCCGCGGCTACGGCCAAAGCTCCGGCCTCCACCACGCTGGCACCCAAGGAAACCAAATCCGTCACGCAAGGCAGCGTGGTGATCAACGGCCAGACGGTCAAATACACGGCGACCGCCGGTACCCTCATTTTGCGCGACGAAAAAAACGAGCCTACGGGCAGCATGTTCTACGTGGCTTACACCAAGGATGGCGCCGACGTCAAAACCCGCCCGTTGACCTTCGTGTACAACGGCGGTCCGGGTTCCTCATCGATCTGGCTGGAAATGGGAGCCTTCGGACCGGTGCGCGTCGAGGTGGCCGATGCCCAAGCCACGCCACCGCCGCCCTACGGCATCGTGCCTAACCAGTATTCGCTGCTCGACAAATCCGATCTCGTGTTCATTGACATGATCGGCTCGGGCTACAGCCGCCTCGTCGGCAAGGGTCAAGGCAAGGATTTCTGGGGCGTGGATCAGGACGTGGCGAGCTTCGGCCAGTTCATCCAGCGTTACATCACCGCCAACAACCGCTGGAATTCGCCAAAATATCTCTTGGGTGAATCCTATGGCACCACGCGCTCGGCGAATCTTGCCGACTGGCTGCAACAGAACGGCGTGGCGCTGAACGGCGTGGTGTTGCAATCCACTATCCTGAATTACGGCGATACCATGCCGGGCACCGATCTTGAATACATCACCTATCTGCCGTCCTACGCGGCCATTGCCTGGTATCACAACAAGCTGCCGAACAAGCCGGCCGACTTGGCGCCGTTCCTCGATCAGGTGCGGGCGTTCGCGCGCGGCGAGTACGCCGATGCGCTCTTCCAAGGCTCCAAGTTGCCGCAGTCACAATATGACGACGTGCTCGCGAAACTCGTGCAGTACACCGGCCTGAGCGCGCAATTCCTGAAGAACGCCAACCTCAAGGTCTCGCCCACTCAGTTCCGCGCGGAGCTGCTGCGCGACGATGACCGCACGCTGGGCCGCTACGATGCACGCTATGAAGGCATCAACTCGGATAATGCCCAAGCCTTCCCGGAATACGATCCTTCAGACACCGGCATCGGTCCGGCCTACACAGCCGCCTGGAACTGGTATGTGAAGAACAAGCTCAAATACCAAACCGACGAATCCTACCGCACCACCGGCTACAGCGTAATCGGCCCATGGGACTGGCATCATCAAATGCCGGGCTTCCAGCAATTCAGGCGCGAGTCGCCGTTACCCGACGTGGCCGCCAATCTCGGCGATGCGATGCGCAAGAACCCGCACTTGAAGGTGTTCTCGGCCAACGGCTACTACGATCTGGCGACGCCGTTCTTCAAGACCGAGTTCGACCTCGATCAGCTGGACTTGCCGCCGAACATCTACAAGAACATCCAGTTCTATTACTATCCTTCGGGCCACATGTTGTATCTGCATCTACCGACGCTGGCGAAGTACAAAGCCGATCTCGCCCAGTGGTACGACGCGACCGACAAACAATAAAGTTTTATAGCTCACAACACCCGCGGCAACGCGGGTGTTTTTGTATCAACAGGAAACTCCCATGAAAAAAGCCATTGTTCTATTGCCGCTGCTGTTGTGTGTTTTCAGCCTGTCGGCATTTGCCGCCGATGCTCCCGCGCAACCCGCTGCGCAGACGCTGCCGGTGCCAAAAGAAACCAGCTCGGTCACGCAGCACAGCGTGACGATTGACGGCCAGACCATCAAGTACACCGCCACCGCCGGCAACCTGCTGGTGGACAACGACAAGGGCGATGCCATCGGCAGTTTCTTCTACGTGGCCTACACCAAAGACGGTGCGGATCTGAACAAGCGTCCCGTAACCTTCCTGTTCAACGGTGGGCCGGGATCTTCCAGCATCTGGTTGCACATGGGCAGCTTCGGCCCGGTGCGGGTTGTGACCAGCGATGCCAAGCCCACACCTCCGCCGCCCTACGATCTGGCACAGAACCAGTATTCGCTGCTCGACAAGAGCGACTTGGTGTTCATTGATGCCATCGGCACCGGCTTCTCGCGTATCGTCGGCAAGGGCACGCCCAAGGATTTTTACGGTACCGATCCCGACATCGAATCCTTCGGCAAGTTCATCAAGCGCTATGTGACGGTGAACAACCGCTGGAACTCGCCCAAGTTCCTGCTGGGCGAGAGCTACGGCACTACCCGCGCCGCGGGTCTGTCCGACTGGCTGCAACAAAACGGCATCGCGCTGAACGGTGTGGTGTTGCAATCCTCGTGGCTGAACGGCTTCGTGGATTTTCCGGGGCCGCCGTTCAGCCTGGACCTGCCGTATGAACTGTACCTGCCCACCATGGCGGCCACCGCCTGGTATCACGACAAGCTGCCGAACAAGCCTGCGGACCTGCCCGCATTCCTGCAGCAGGTGCGCGACTTCGCGCTCGGCGATTACGCCCACGCGCTCGCCCAGGGCGTCAACTTGAGCGCGGCGGACACACAGGCGATGGCCGAGAAGCTGCACGAGTACACCGGCCTGCCGGTACAATACATCAAGAACGTCAAGCTGCGCGTTGACCCTTTCCGTTTCGA
>JAGXAL010000054.1 GCA_018971605.1 Natronospirales bacterium
TGAGCCCGCAGCATAGCGCCGAATTCCTGCTTCGCGTTAATCTATGCACATGACCAGGATGTCCCGCGTGGTTTTGCTTTCCCTGCTGCTCTGCCTGATCCCGCCGGTGTCGGCCGCGGACCTCACGGCGCAACGTACGGCCTTCAAGCAGGCTTGGGCTGCAGCGCAAGCGGGCGATCTCGCCAAACTCACGCCGTATCTCAACGAGCTCGCCGACTATCCGCTGTACCCGTATCTGCGCTTTGCGTATCTCGACAGCACTCTGGCGCAACAGCCGCCGGGTGCGGTCGAAGCTTTCCTGAATGAACAGGCCGACTTGCCGGTGGCCGAACGCCTGCGGCGCGATTGGCTCGCGGAACTCGCGAAGCAGCAGGACTGGAGCGATTTCCTGGCGCATTACCACGACGAAACTGATCCACTGCTGCGCTGCGGCGCGGTCAGCGCGCATCTCGCGGGCACGGACCGCGAGGATCGCGACGCCTGGGTGGTGGCCGCCCAGCATTTGTGGCTCCTGCCACGCGTGCAGCCGACAACTTGCGACGCAGCTTTTCAATATTTGAACGCGCATCACCGCATCACCAACGGCATGGTGATGCAACGCATCCAGGGCGCCTTGCAAGCGCGCCAGTACGCGCTGGCGCGCCAACTCGTGCCGCAACTGGACGCCGTGGACCGCCCGTGGGCGCGCATCTGGCTCACGATGGCAGCGGATCGTTCCGAGGTGCTTGAAAACATGCAGGTGCCGGACGAGCCGCGCTATCAGCTGATGCTGTTGAACGGCATCCAGCTCACGGCGCGCAGCGATCCGCAGCGCGCGCGCCATCTGTGGAGCGTGCTCTCGCAGCGCTACCATTTCGGGATCGACGATATCCGCGCCACGCAGGTGCTGCTGGCGCTGGAATCCGCCTGGCACCTGCAGCCGGACGCGGCCGAACTGCTGGCCCAGGTACGCCACTACGATGATGCGCGTGTCACCGAATGGCGGGCGCGCATCGCGCTGCGCGACGCGCAGTGGCAAAACTTGCTGAAAATCCTGCCCAACTTGGGGGCCTCGGCCAACAAACCCGAATGGCGCTACTGGAAAGCACGGGCGCTCGAAGCCACTGGCCGCAACGACCAGGCCATGGCCATTTACGAATCGCTGGCCGACGGCATGGACTACTACTCGTTCCTCGCGGCCGACCGCCTGAACCTGACCTACACCATCACCCAGGAAGCCAGCCAACCGGCCGAGGATGTGATCGCGCAGTTGGGCACGCGCGACGGCTTGGTGCGCGCGCGTGAACTTTTCTACGCCGGCTTGTACGGCTACGCCAACGCCGAATGGGTGGCCGCGAGCGCGGCACTCTCCCGTCCGGCGCGCTGCCAAACAGCGCTGCTGGCGCAGCAATGGGGCTGGTCGGGACGCGCCATGCAGACGCTTGCCAACGCCGGCTGCTGGGGCGACCTCAGCATCAGCTATCCGCTCGCCTACGAAAGCACGCTCGCGCCGCGCGCCCAGAAACTGGGACTGGATTTGCCGTGGATCTACGGCCTGATCCGTTCGGAGAGCGTGTTCCGCCCCGATGCCGTGTCCGCCGCGGGCGCACTCGGCCTCATGCAGTTGATGCCGGCCACCGGTAAACGCGTGGCGGCACGTCTCGGCCTGGCGCTCGACGGCCATCAAGCATTGCTCGATCCGGACACCAACCTGGCCGTGGGCAGTACCTATCTCGGCCATCTGCTGCAACGCTTCAACGGCAGCGAGCTGCTGGCCACCGCCGCCTACAACGCCGGTCCCGACCGGGTGCTGGCTTGGCTGCCAAAAACCGGCAGCCTGTCCGCGGATGCCTGGGTGGACAGCATCCCGTTCCCGGAAACGCGCAATTACGTGCGCAACGTGCTGAGCGCCGCGGTCATTTTCGACTGGCGCCTGCACGGCCGCACCGAGCGGCTCAGCGCGCGCCTCGGGCAAGTGCGCGCGCCGAGTGCCGGCAGCATGAGCTTGCCCGCCGCCGCTCAAACCACGCCGGCCCCCACCGCCGCGAGCCGCAGCCCCTCGCTGCCGTCGGCCTTGCAGTAAAATCGCAGGCCGAACAAGCGCTTGCCGCAGGCGCAGCGCGCGACAGGACAACCTCACGGGCAAGAGTACAGATGCCACGAGCCACCATTTGTCTGCTGGGCGGCACCGGCTTTGTCGGCCGGCACCTGGCCGCGCGCCTCGCACAACGGGACTACAACGTCAAAATCCTGACGCGCGCGCCCGAGCGTCATTACGATCTGGTAGTGCTGCCCACCGTCACCCTGGTTGAGGCGGACGTGCAGAATGCCGCAGTGCTGACGCGCGAATTCGCCGGCTGCAAAGCGGTGATCAATCTGGTCGGCATCCTCAACGAGCGCGGTCACCGTGGTTTGGGTTTCCACCAGGCGCACGTGGAACTGGCCGGCAAAGTCATCGCAGCCTGCCGCGCGGCGGGCGCGACGCGGCTGCTACACATGAGCGCGCTCAACGCCGCGCGCGATGCCCCCAGCCACTATCTGCGCACCAAGGCCGAAGCCGCGGAACGGGTGCTGGCCGCCGGTGAGTTGCGGGCCACGGTGTTCGAGCCGAGCGTGATTTTTGGTCCGGGCGACAGTTTCACCACGCGCTTCACCCGGCTCCTGCGGCGGACGCCGGGCATCCTGCCTTTGGCCTGCGCCAACGCGCGTTTTGCGCCGGCCTGGGTCGGCGACGTCGCGGAAGCCCTGCTGCGCAGCCTCGACGATCGCACGAGCTTCGGCCACCGCTATCAACTCTGCGGCGCGCGCAGCTACACGCTGCGTGAATTGCTGCGCTATCTCGTGCGTCTCGAAGGTCTGCACCGCCTGGTGATCGGCTTGCCGCGCCGGCTTTCCTGGCTGCAGGCCGCGCTCATGGAGTGGCTGCCGGGCAAGCCGTTCTCGCTCGATAACTACCGCTCGCTGCAAGTGGATAACGTCTGCAGCCACAACGGCTTCGCCGCGTTCGGCATCGAACCCATGGTGCTGGAAGCCGTGGTGCCCACTTACCTCGGCCGCTTCACCGCCCAGGCCGAGCTCGACAAGTACCGGCGCATGCGCGGCGTGGCGCCGTGAACGGCAGGGCGTCAGCAATCCAGGTGAACGACGCAATGGCGGTCGCGAAAGACACCGACTGGTTGCAGCGCTGGCGTGAAGGCCGTACCGGCTGGCACCAGCGCGCACCCTTGCCGCTGCTGTTGAAGCACTGGCCGGCGCTCGGCCTGCCGCCCGGCAGCCGCGTGCTGGTGCCGCTCGCCGGCAAGTCGCTCGACATGCTGTGGCTCATGCAGCAGGGCTACGCGGTGCTTGGCGTGGAATTGTCAGAACTCGCGGTGCAGCAGTTCCTTGGCGAAAATCGCCTGGCCGCACAATCGCAGCGCCAGGTAGACGGCATGCATTACAGCAGCGGCGATCTCGTGATCATCCAGGGCGACATTTTCAAAGTGGCGGCGCGCGCCTTCGAATCCTGCACCGCGGTGTACGACCGCGCGGCGCTGGTTGCGCTGCCCGCGGATCTGCGTCAGCGTTACGCGCATGAGATTTACGGGAAACTGCCAGCGGATTGCCGGGGCTTGGCAATCACGCTCGAATACCCGCAAGCCGAAATGCAGGGCCCGCCGTTTGCGGTGGATGAGCGGGAGATGCACCGCCTGTTCGATGCGGGCTGGGAAATCATGCTACTCGAGCGGCGTAACATCTTGGCGTCGGAACCGCGCTTTGCCGAAACCGGAGTGAGTGCGCTGGCGACCGCGGTGTACCGCCTGCAGCGGCGCGCGTCCTGATGCACGGCGAATACAAAATGCCGGGCGGCAAGCTGGTGGTCGCGGACCTCGAGGTGCGCGACGGGCGGCTCAGTCAGGTGCAGGTGAGCGGCGATTTTTTCCTGGAGCCGGAGAGCGCGCTCGAGTGGATTGACAATGCGCTCAACGGCCAGCCGGCGGATAGCGACGAACAGGCGCTGGCCGCGCATCTCAAGGCGGCACTGGGTGAGCGCGTCTCCATGTACGGCATTTCCGAGACGGCGGTGGCGCGCGCGGTGCAGCGCGCGCTCGGGCATACGCCGTGAGCCGCAGCCGCTGGAGCGATTATCGCTGGCGCCTGGTGCACGCGCCCGCGCAACTGCCCTCGCTGCACATGGCGCTCGACGAGGTGCTGACCGCATCGGTCGGCGCCGGGCGCCGCGCGCCCACCTTGAGAATCTGGGAATGGGCGGCGCCCGCGGTCATCATCGGCCGCTACCAGTCGCTGCGCAACGAGGTGGATGCGCGAGCTGCGCAGCAGCACGGCATCAAGGTGATGCGGCGCATCAGCGGCGGCGGCGCCATGTTCGTCGAGCCCGGCAACACCATTACCTATTCGCTGTACGCGCCGGCCGCGCTGGTCGAAGGCATGTCCTTTCAGGAGGCTTATGCATTTCTGGACGCCTGGGTGATCGAGGCGCTGCGCAGCATGGGCATCGAGGCGAGCTACCAGCCCTTGAATGACATCAGCTCGCCGCTCGGCAAGATCGCGGGTGCCGCCCAGGCGCGCCGCCACGGCGCGGTGCTGCACCACGTGACCATGGCCTACGACATCGATGCCGCTAAGATGCTGCAGGTGCTGCGCATCGGCCGCGAGAAAATCTCCGACAAGGGCATCGCCAGCGCCGCCAAACGCGTGGACCCGCTGCGCAGCCAGACCGGCCTGGCGCGCGCCGCCGTCATTGAGCGGATGATTGACACCTTCCGTGGCTTGCACGGGCTCGCCGACGAGCCATTGAAAGACCGCGAACTCGATGAAGCACAGACGCTCGCCAAGAGCAAGTTCGAAACGCCGGAATGGACCGGCATCGTGCCTTAGCCGCGACCTGCAAACGCAGGTTTCGCATCGCCCCAGCTTAGCAAAGGCGCTCTGCTACCATGACCGCATGCAAATCTATCTGGTCGGCGGCGCCGTGCGCGACAAACTCCTGGGCCTGCCGGTCAGCGAGCGCGATTACGTGGTGGTGGGCGCGACGCCCGCGGACATGGCGCGCCTGGGCTTCCAGCCGGTAGGCAAGGATTTCCCGGTATTCCTGCATCCCGAGACCCACGCGGAATACGCGCTGGCGCGCACCGAGCGCAAGACCGGTCCGGGTTATCACGGCTTCGCGTTTTACAGTGCGCCGGACGTGACGCTGCAAGATGATCTCAAGCGCCGCGACCTCACCATCAATGCACTCGCCGAAGACGCACACGGCAAATTGATTGATGCTTACGGCGGCCAGCGTGATCTTGAGGCGCGCCGGTTGCGGCATGTGTCACCGGCCTTCGCGGAGGATCCACTGCGGGTGCTGCGCGTGGCGCGTTTTGCCGCGCGCTTTGCGCCGCTCGGCTTCAAGATCGCGCCCGAAACACTCACGCTCATGCGCCAGATGGTCGCGAGCGGTGAGGTGGACGCGCTGGTTGCCGAACGCGTGTGGCAGGAAACCGTGAAGGCGCTGGCGTCGGAACGACCCGAGGTATTTTTCGAAGTACTGCACGGGTGCGGCGCGCTGGCGCGCGTGTTCCCCGAGTTGGATCGCCTGTTCGGCGTGCCGCAGCCGGAGAAACATCACCCGGAAATTGATACCTTTGTGCACGTGATGATGGTGCTTGACCAGGCCGCGCGCCTGTCGCCGGACCCGGTGGTACGTTTTGCGGCGCTGGTGCACGACCTCGGCAAGGGCAGCACGCCCAAGGACCTGCTTCCGCATCACTACGGTCACGAAGAGCGCGGCGCGAAACTCGTGACCGCGCTCTGCGAACGCCTGCGCGTGCCGCGCGAACATCGCGAGCTGGCGGTGCTCGCGGCCCGCTTTCACGGCCTGGTGCATCGCGCCGCGGAATTGCGGCCGGAAACCCTGTTGCGCTTGCTCAAAGATTGCGATGCCTTCCGCCGGCCGCAGCGCTTCGCACAACTGCTGCTCGCCTGCGAAGCCGACGCCCGCGGCCGCCGCGGACTGCAAGACCGTCCGTATCCGCAAGCGGCTTTGCTAGAGCGTGTGCTCGCAGCGGCAAACGCGGTGTCACTGCCGGAGACCGCCGGGCGCTCCGGCGAGGAGATCGGCGCACAACTGCACCAGGCGCGGCTGCTCGCCATACGAGAAACGCTCGCCCGAAAACAGCCGTAAAGAAAATTCCCGGCAAGCTCGCGACACTGCTCACAAGCTGTAGGACAAGTCGCGCAGGCCGAAACCGCGCAGCGGCAGTTCGATGCCCTTTTGAAAGCCTATGGCCTTGAAGCGCTCGCCCATTTCCCCGGGCAGCGTCAGCAGTTTCACTTCGCGCGCGGTTTGCAAATCCGTGGCGCGATCCGCAATCCCGAGCGCCAGCAGGAAATGCGCCTGCGTCGTGTAACCGGCCAGTTGCAGACCGGCGGAGCTGCCGGCCTCGGCCACGGCGGTGAAGTCCACGTGTGCGGTGATGTCCTGCAAACCGGGGTACAGGAACGGATCGTCGTGGGCGTGCTGGCGGTAATGGCACATGAGCGTGCCCATGTGGCGCTCCGGATGGTAATACGCAGCACGCGGATAACCGTAATCCGTGAGCAACAGCGCGCCACGTGCAAGGGTATCCGAGAGGCTGTGGATGAGCGCCGGCATGCGCACGCTGATTTCCGAACAGTAACCTTCGGCCAGGCGCTGAGGCAATGAATCTTTGAGTGCCTGCAGCGCGGCCTGCAACTCCTCCTGCGCCGGTCGCAGCCGCCAGCTAAATTCACCGTCGTGGTCTGCCACACAAAATTCCTCGAAGCCCGCAGGCGCCCGGCGGAACCGGCTTATGGGCAAGGCATCCAGCACTTCATTGCCGAGAATAACGCCTGAGAAAGATTCCGGCAGGCGCTCCAGCCACGCAACTTTCTCACGCAATTCCGGAGCAAGTTCTGCAAGCGTGTGTTGCTGACGTTCGCGCAGCTCCGCGCTCACTTCCAGAATCAGATAGTTTTGCGGCAGTGCGCCGAGCCGCGCGAGTTCGTTCAACAACTCCGCCGCCATGCGCCCGGAACCGGCGCCGAGTTCCAGAATGTCACCGCCGCCGAGCGCATCCAGCACTTGCGCGCACTGCACCGCGAGACAGCGGGCAAACAACGGGGACAATTCAGGCGCGGTGACGAAATCGCCGGCCGCGCCGAACTTGCGGGCGCCGGCGCTGTAATAGCCGAGTCCCGGCGCGTACAGCGCAAGTTCCATGAAGCGCTCAAACCCGAGCCTGCCGCCCGCGGCAGCAATCTCGGCGCGAATCAGCTCCTTGAGCCGCGCGCTGTGAGCGAGCGCATCCGCTGAAGGCTTTGGCAATTCGGCAAGCGGCTGGCTGATGCGCATGTCGGTTTCTGGTTTAATGAGGCCCACACCATGCGGGGGCCAGACATGCAGAATACCGGAAAGCTTGACGGCAAGACCGCGCTCGTCACCGGCGCAGCGCGGCGCATCGGTGCCACGGTAGCCCGGCGCTTGCACGCCGAAGGCATGAACCTGGTGCTGCACTACCGCAGCTCCGAGCGCGAAGCGCAGGCTTTATGCCACTCGCTCAATGCCCTGCGCCGGGATTCGGCGGTGCTGGCGCAGGCGGATCTCGCCGAGGTCGGTGAATTCGATTCGCTGCTCAAGGCCAGCCGCCAGTGGGGATCGCTGGATCTGTTGGTGAACAACGCTTCCAGTTTCTATGCCACGCCCTTCGGCAAAGTCAGCGAGTCCGATTGGGACAATCTCATCATCAGCAATCTCAAGGCGCCGTTCTTTCTGTCCCAGGCCGCCGCGCCGCATCTCAGGAAAAGCCGCGGCGTGATCGTCAACATGCTCGACATCCACGCGCGCCGTCCGTTGCGCGATTACAGCGTGTACTCGATCGCCAAAGCCGGTTTGGCGGCGCTCACGCTGTCACTGGCACGCGAACTCGGGCCGGAGGTGCGTGTCAATGGCGTTGCGCCCGGGCCCATCCTGTGGCCGGAACGCGGATTGGACGAACAGGCCAAACAGGCGATCCTGGAACACACCGCACTCAAACGCGCCGGCTCGCCCGAAGACATCGCCGGCGCGATTGTTTATCTGGTGCGCGACGCGGGCTACATGACCGGACAGATTCTGGCGGTGGACGGCGGACGCAGCATCGGCTGGTGACGGCCGGCCGCACCCGCCGCTAATGGGCGTTAACTAGATTCTGCCAACCATATTTCTGCGGCGAAGGTCGTAACGCCGCAGCACGCGCAATAGCGCGTTCGGCGGCGGCCGCTGACGCGCCGCAGTTGCCATTGGCGATGTAGTACAACGCCTTGGCGAGCGAGGCTTCGCTGGCATCGCCGAGCGCATGACTCAAATCGTCCACCGCCGCGCAGGTGGGCGCGATGCCGCTGAAATAGTTGCCGCCGCCCGCGGCGTTCAGCATGTTGAAGGTCATGGGATAGAGCACGCTGCTGCAGAAATCAAAACCGTTTTCACCCACGGGCTTGCCGAAGGTGGTGCTGCCGACGGTCACCACGTCAAGGTAGGGCTTGAGCGCGTTGATCAGGAGTTCGCTCGCGGAGGCGCTGGCCTCGGTGGTGATGATCACCACGCGGTTCAAGTTCAAGCCGTTCGTGGTGCTCTGGAAGGTGAGCGTCTGGTCCTGATCGGTGTGCAGGCTGTTGTAGTTAAGCGTCGCGAAAGTCTGGCCGGCATCGCCGTTGCCGACGATGAGCGAACCCAGATACTGAGCCACGGACAGCAGACCGCCGCCGTTGTAGCGCTCGTCAATCACCAACTCGTTGTCGCCGTCCGCCTGAAATTGGGCGAAGGCCTGCTGCAACTCGCTGTTGGACGGCGTGATGAAATTCTGGAAGAAGAAATAGCCCACCTTGCGGCCGCCGGCGCTGAAGGATTGCACCAGCGAGACGTTGGGCTGGGTGACGACGGTCTTGGTGAGCGTGACGGTCTGGGTAGTGCCGGACGGCGCCTGATAGCCCAGCGTCACCTGGACGCCGACCGTGGCGGGACCCAAGGCGGTATCCAATTGATTGTTGGCAATCAGCGTGGCGACCGGTGTGCCGCCCACCGAGACAATATAGCCGCCGCGCACGAAGCCGGCGGTCGCGGCCGGGCTGCCGGGATACACATCGGTCAATTGCAACTGATTGCCGTTGACGATTTCCTCGCTGAACCCCATGCCGACATACTGGCCGGCGCCGTAGAACGCCTGGTTGGCCGCCTGACTGGTGATGAAGCTGAAGCGATCGAGCGGCTGGTAGAGCAAGGCGTCCAGGAACGAGGTGGTGTCGCCGTAGGCCGCGGGATTCACATTGCTCGGCAGATACTGGTTCCAGTAATACCAGGATTGCATGATGGCCAGAATCTGCTGGTTCTGGCCGGTGACCGAGCAATCGGCGGTGGTCTGCGCTTGGGATGCACTGCCCGACCCGCCGCCGCAGCCGGATACCAGCAGCACCAGCACACAAGTGAGCGAGCCAATCAGGAGCTTGCGCATGGGATTCTCCGCGCGATCCACGCCGGCTTGTTATAAACCCGGGAGCGTTACGGCTACAAGTGGCTGGCTGGCGGCGTTGAATTCCCGCCAGTGTGCCGCAAAAGTCCGGCCGCTGAGCGGGTGGCGGTACCGGGGTGCAAGGTCGGCGAGGGGTTTGAGCACAGAGGCGTATCGCAGGATTTCGGGGCGCGGTGGCGAAGCCGTCCGCTTGGATGCCTGGTTGGTCGCACGCGTTCGATCGGATTAAGCTAGCGACCGTGGGAGATCCGGAGCGGAACATGCTCGGAAAGTCCAAGGCCGTTTTCCTGAGTTACGCGTCTGAAGACTTCGCGGCGGCTGAGCGCGTCGCTGCGGCACTGCAGGCCGCAGGAATTGAGGTGTGGCTGGACAAGAGCGAAATCCGCGGCGGCGACGCCTGGGATGCGATGATCCGCGGAAGAATCCGCGGGTGCGCGTTGTTCGTGGCACTGATCTCGGTGCATTCGCGCGCGCGCGCGGAAGGCTACTTCCGCTTCGAGTGGAAGCTGGCTGTGGACCGCTCCTATCACATTGCGAGCGATCGCCCCTTCCTGCTGCCGATTGTCGTCGACGATACTCCAGAGGCCGATGCGCGTGTACCCGACCGGTTCCGGGAGGTGCAGTGGACCTATGCACCGCGGGGCGAGCTGGCGCGGGAATTCGTCGGCCGCTTGCGGAGCACGCTGGAGAGTGCCGCCGGGGCGGCCGTGCCAACGGTGCCGGAATCGGCGAAGTGGTCGGCAAGCGTTCCGGACAAGTCGCTCGCCGTGATGCCCTTTGTCAATCTCAACGGGGACCCGGAGAACGAATACTTCAGCGAAGGGCTCGCGGAAGAAATTCTCACTGCACTGACCGAAATCGAGGAACTGCACGTCGCGGCACGCAGCTCCTCGTTCTATTTCAAGGGACGCGCGACCGACCTGGAGGAAATCGCCCGGCGCCTGCGGGTGGCGCATATCCTGGAAGGGAGCGTGCGGCGGGTAGCGAACCGCGTGCGCGTGACGGCACAGTTGGTTGACGTGCGCAACGGCTTCCAGCTCTGGTCCGAGCGCTACGACCGCGAGATGGAGGACGTATTCAAGATTCAGGACGAGATTACGGCGGCCATCGTGCAGCGCCTCAAAGTCAAACTGCTCGCAAAAAGCGGCGCGACTTCTGCCGAAACGCCAGCCAGCCTCGAAACCTACAATTTGTATCTCAAGGGTCGGTTCCATTGGGCGCAACGGCCTCAAGGCATTGCGAAGGCCATCGAGTACTTCAAGCAGGCGATCGACCTCGATCCGAATTACGCCCGCGCACGCGCCGGGCTCGCGGATTGCTACGTCACTTTGGGGTCTTGGGAGAACGGGACGGTTCCCCCAATCGAGGCCATGGCACAGGCGCAACAAGCCGCGACTAAGGCGCTGGAACTTGATGGTCGCATCGTTGAGGCTCACACCACGTTGGCTTATCGCACGACACACTACGAATGGGATTGGGACAAGGCCGAAGCCCGCTTCCAACACGCCTTCGCCCTGAATCCCAACTACGCCGTGTGTCACCACTGGTACTCCCATTTGCTTGTTGCCCTCGGCCGTACCGATGAATCCCTCAAGGAAAGCAAACGCTGCCTGGAGCTCGATCCGCTCGATCACATCACCAACGTGCACATGGCGTGGCACTACCAATTCTCCCGACAATACGAGGAAGCGGTCGAGCAGTGTTCAAAGACCAACGAATTGCATCCCAATACGTTTTTCCCCGCGTACCTTCTCGGTCTGGCCTATGAACAACAGGGACACGTGAATCGTGCTGTCGAGGCATTCCAGATGGCCGTCAAACTGGCCGGCGGTGTTACCTACGCGACGGCCGGGCTGGGCCACCTCTATGGGCGTTGCGGCAAGACCGCGGAAGCGCGGGCCATTTATGACGAGCTGGGTGCCACGGCAAAGCAGCGCTATGTGCCCGCCTACGATTTCGCGATCGTCTGCGCCGGGCTGGGGTGGAACGACCAAGCCTTCGAGTATTTGTCCAAAGCCTACGGGGAACGCTCCGGGTGGATGGCGTACTTAAAAACCGATCCCCGGCTCGATCCGCTGCGCAGTGACACGAGATTCATGGATTTGCTGCAGCGCTTGCGACTGCCGCCATAAGCATGGCGGTGGCGATATCGCGGACGATCGGGGCGATCTCCACGCACGACGTGGAAGCTCCCTACAAGTCGGCGAGGTTTACCAGCGCGAGCGACTGCTGCTGACCGAATGCCTGCCAATGCTCGGCGAAACTCTTGCCGGTCAGTGGATGCCGGCGCTCGGGTGCGAGGTCAACAAGCGGCTTGAGTACATAAGCGTATTTCAGGATTTCCGGACGCGGCAGCCTGACGGGCGTTGCGGAAATCAAATCGCCGTACAACAGCAAGTCCAGATCCAGAGTGCGCGGTGCAAAGCGCGGGCCGCCGCGGATGCGGCCGCATTGCCGCTCGATGTCGTCGAGCGCCGCATGCACGCCAGCCGCGCTTTCTTCGCTGGCAAACGCAAC
>JAGXAL010000169.1 GCA_018971605.1 Natronospirales bacterium
AGCGCGGCGGCAATCTCCTGTGGCTCGGCGATCCCGGCCCGCTCTACGGCCTGGAGCCGCTCGCTCAGGACCTGGGCATCACGTTCGCCAAGGGCACCATCGTGGACCCCGACTCGCAGCTCTTCGGCATCACCAATCCGACGGTGATCCTGGTCGCCAAATACAATCCGGCACTGGCCATCACCCGCGATTTCAACACCGCCACGCTGTTTGCCGGCGCTACCGACATCCGCACCGACGCCGGCAGCGGCTGGCAGTCGGAAAATTTCCTGCAGACGCTGCCGCGCAGTTGGCTGGAAACCGGCAAGCTCGAAGGCGACATCAAGTTCGACCCGGCGCACGGCGACAAGCCCGGTCCGCTCACTATCGGCGTAAGCCTGACGCGCGCCGTCAAACCGCCGGCCACGTCCAAAGACAGCGACATCAAAAGCATCGAACAGCGCGTGGCGGTGACCGGTGACGGCGATTTCCTCTCGAACTCCTATCTGAACAATGCCGGCAACCTCACCCTCGGTCTGAACATCCTCAACTGGCTGGCGCACGAGGACAGCCTCATCAACATCAACGCGCAAGCCGCGCCCGACCGCACCCTGGCACTGTCGAAAAGCGACCAATCGCTGATCGGCCTGGGCTTCCTGTTCCTGATTCCGTTGGCGCTCGTCGCCTGCGGCCTGATCATCTGGTCACGCCGCCGCCGCGCATGAAATCCCGTCTGTGGCTCAATCTGGTATTGGTCATCGTGGTCGCCATCCTGGTGGCGCTGGTGTACTTCAAGCCGGGCCACAAACCGCCGGCGCTGGCCGCGGTGCTTACCCCGCTCAAAGCCCAAGACGTTACCGACATCAAAATTGTCCAACCGAATACGCCCAGCGTGGAACTGCTGCGCCATGGCGCCGACTGGGAAATGACCGCGCCCTCGCCACTGCCCGCCGATCAGTTTCTGGTGCAATCGCTACTCGACAGCCTGCCCGCAGTCATCAAGAGCAGCTTCAGCGCAGATGCGGCAAAGCTCGCGCAGTACGGCCTCGATCCCGCGCGTCTGCGCTTGTGGGTCAACGGCAAGGAATTCGATTTCGGCGACACCGAACCCCTGAATAACTACCGCTACGTGCTGAGCGGCGGGCAAGTGCATCTCGTCAGCGGCCTGTTGTTCTACCGTCTCGATCACCGCCCGTATTGGTGGGTGAGCAAGCGCCTGCTGCCGGACAAGGCGCGGATCACCGCGCTGCAGTTGCCGAACGCCACGCTCACGCTCCACGGCGACCAATGGAAACTGGCGCCCGCCAATCCAGCGGTGTCCGCGGACGCCATCCAGACGCTGGTGGAGAACTGGCAGAATGCCCAGGCGATCGGCGTCGAAAAGGCGGACACCGGAAAATCCACGGGTGAAGTCGCGATCGAGCTCGCCGGCGGCAAATCCGCGCTGCGTTTCGTCATTCTGCAAGACCCGAATTTCCTGGTGCTCGCCCGGCCTGATTTGGGCATTGAGTATCAGCTCGACAGCAGCCAGCGCGACAGGCTGCTCAGCTTCACGTCCGCAAGTCCGGCGACCAAAGCCGCGAGCCACACCCGGGCCGCAGCCGCCGGTTCGCACCACTAGCGCAATGCCGGAACTGCCGGAAGTTGAAACTGCGCGCCGCGGCGTGGAGCCGTATGTGCGCGGGCATGTCGTGACCCAAGTCAAAATCCGCAACCGGCGTTTGCGCTGGCCGGTGCCGCGCGCGCTCGTGCGCACGCTGCCGGGTGAGCGCGTCACCGAGGTCACACGCCGTGGGAAATACCTGTTGCTGCACACCGCTGCCGGCACCGCGATTCTGCACCTCGGCATGTCCGGCAGCTTGCGCGTGGTGCCGGCAGACGCGGCCGCAGGCAAGCACGACCATCTCGACATCGTGCTCGACAGCGGCCGTGCGCTGCGCCTGCATGATCCGCGCCGCTTCGGCACGCTGCTCTGGACCACGCAGGATCCCGCGCGCCACAAACTGCTGCGCGCACTCGGTCCGGAACCACTGGAAAGTGGTTTTGACGGCGATTATCTGTTCGCCAAATCGCGCAAACGCAAAGTCGCGGTCAAGAATTTCATCATGAACAGCCACATCGTGACGGGCGTGGGCAACATTTACGCAAGCGAGGCCTTGTTCCTGGCGCGCATCCGCCCCGCGCGCGCTGCGGGTCGCATCACCCGCGAGCGCTACCGCGCGCTCGCCAAAGCCATCCAAAAAGTGCTGAGCGCGGCCATCAAGGCGGGCGGCACCACGCTGCGGGATTTCACCCGTGAGAATGGCCAGCCCGGTTATTTCCGCCAGCATTTGCGCGTGTACGGGCGCGAGGGTGA
>JAGXAL010000170.1 GCA_018971605.1 Natronospirales bacterium
CCAGCACCAACGTGCTCTCCGGCCAAATCATGGTGGAACTGGGCGAACGCCTCAAGGAACTCACCGCCAACCCGCCCAATGGTCTGGTGATTTATTCGGGCAAGGCCAGCGGGTTCATCGCCGGTGCCGACATCAAGGAATTCACCGCGTTGAAGACGCCGGATGATGCCTTTCAGATGATCCGCCGCGGCCAGTTGGTGCTGGAGCAACTGGAGAAACTGCCCTGCCCCACCGTCGCGCTGATCAACGGCTTCGCGCTTGGCGGCGGACTGGAGCTGTCGCTTGCCTGCCGCTACCGCGTGGGCATCGACGATGGCCGCCTGAGTTTAGGCTTGCCGGAAGTCAAACTCGGCATCCATCCCGGATTCGGCGGCACAGTGCGCTCCACGCGTCTCGTGGGCGTATCACCTGCGATGAGCTTCATGCTCACCGGGCGCAACGTGCACGGCGGCGAGGCCATGAAAATTGGCCTGATTGATCGGCTGGTGAACCCCGATGCTGCCAGACAGGTCGCGCGTGATCTGGTACTCCAACATCCGGCGCCGAAATCGGCGCCGTTCCTGCAGAAGCTGCTGGCACTTGCACCGGTGCGGCCGTTCATCGCGAACATGCTGGCCAAACGGGTGGCCGCCAAAGTGCGCCGCGACCACTATCCTGCGCCCTACGCCATCATTGATTTGTGGAAAAAATATGCCGGTTCGGACGAGATGTACGTGCAGGAAGCGCATTCGATCGCGCGCCTCATGGTCAACGACACCGCGCGCAACCTGGTGCGCGTATTTTTACTGCAAGACCGGCTGAAATCACTCGGCAAGAAATCCGATCTCGCGCTCAAGCACGTGCACGTGGTTGGCGCCGGCACCATGGGCGGCGACATCGCCGCCTGGTGCGCGCTGCGCGGCTTTCAGGTGACCTTGCAGGATCGCGAGGAAAAATACGTGCAGCCGGCATTGGCGCGCGCGCAAAAACTGTTTGCGAAACGCCTCAAGGGCGCCGAAATCCAGAATGCGACCAGTCGTTTGAAAATGGACGTGGCCGGCAGCGGTGCGGCGGACGCAGAGGTCATCATCGAGGCGATTTTCGAAAACGTCGAAGCCAAACAGGCGTTGTACAAGGCGCTCGATCCCAAAATGAAAGCCGGCGCAATCCTTGCCACCAACACGTCCAGCATTCCGTTGGAAACGTTGCGCACCGTGCTCAAGAATCCGCCGCGGTTGGTGGGCCTGCACTTCTTCAACCCCGTGGCGCAGATGCCGCTGGTGGAGGTGATTCACGCGGCCGACACTTCGCAGGATGAGATCAAAAAGGCGCTGTCCTTCACCCGCCAGATAGACAAGCTGGCGGTGCCGGTGAAAAGCTCGCCGGGCTTTCTGGTGAACCGCATCCTCATGCCCTACCTCATGGAAGCCATGCTGGCGGCCGATGCCGGCATGGCCTATGAAGCCATCGATCAGGCGGCACTGGATTTCGGCATGCCCATGGGACCGATCGAACTGACCGACACCGTGGGGCTGGACGTGTCGCTCTCGGTGGCGCGCGAGTTCTCGCGCGAATTCAACAAGCCGATCCCTCAAAGTCTCACCAAACTGGTGGACGAAAAGAAATTCGGCCGCAAGAGCGGTGAAGGTTATTACAAATACCAGGACGGCAAACCCGTGAAAGACAAAAGCCGCGCGCGCCCTCAGCCTGCTGACCTGCAGGATCGGCTGATCCTGCCGATGCTGAATGAAGCCGTGGCGGTGCTGCGCGAGCGCATCGTGGATGACTCGGATCTGCTCGATGCCGGCGTGATCTTCGGCACCGGCTTCGCACCATTCCGCGGCGGGCCGATCAATTACATCCGCGCGAGCGGTGCAGCCAGTCTCAAGGCACAGCTGGAAAAACTGGCTGCGCAGTATGGCGAGCGCTTCAAACCCGACACAGGCTGGGACTCGCCTGCACTCAAGGAACCCAAAGCATGAAATTCGAAACCATGCCCAAGGACCGCGACGCCGCAGTCCGCACGCTTGCCATGCCCAAGGACACCAACGGCCTGGGCGACATCTTCGGCGGCTGGATCATGTCGCACGCCGACATGGCCGGCGCCATCATTGCGTTTCGCAAGGCCGGCGGACGCGTGGTCACGGTCGCGGTCAACGAATTCGTGTTCGTGAGTCCGGTGTACGTCGGCGACGTGGTGAGCTTCTACACCGACGTGGCGCGCGTCGGCCACACCTCGCTCGCGATTGACGTGACCGTGTTCTCGCAGCGCAGCGACGGCGAGCACGAAACCTGCGTGAAAGTGGCCACCGCGCAAATGACTTACGTGCGCGTGGGCACGAACCGCCGGCCGGT
>JAGXAL010000055.1 GCA_018971605.1 Natronospirales bacterium
ATGGTGATGGGAATGAACACCTTCCAGCCGAGCCGCATGATCTGGTCGTAGCGGTAGCGCGGGAAGGTGGCCCGGAACCACAGGAAACAGTAGAGGAAGAAACACACCTTGAGCGCGAACCAGATGAAGCTGGTATGCGTGAGGAAGCCCGCGGGCGTCGCGGCCAGCCAACCCCAGCCCTGGAACGGCGACAGCCAGCCGCCGCAGAACATGACGGTGGCCAGCGCCGACACCAAGATCATGTTGGCGTACTCGGCGAGGAAAAACGCTGCGAAGGTTGTGCCGGAATATTCCACGTGGAAACCCGCGACGATCTCCGACTCGCCTTCCGCCACATCGAACGGCAGACGATTGGTCTCGGCCACGCCGGAAATGAAGTACACGAAGAACAGCGGCAGCAGCGGCCAGGCATACCAGTGCCCAATGTTGCCGCTCTGGCCCAGCACGATGGTGTTGAGATTGAGGCTGCCGCCCGCGAGCAGCACGCCGACCAGGGCGAAGCCCATGGCGATCTCGTAAGCCACCATCTGCGCCGCCGAACGCATGGCTCCCAGAAATGCATAGCGCGAGTTCGAGGCCCAGCCCGAAAGAATGATGCCGTACACGCCAAAGGAACTGACCGCCAGCAGGTACAAAAGCCCGGCGTTGGCATTGGAGAGAATCACGCCGTTGCTGAACGGAATTACCGCCCAGGCCACGAGTGCGGTGGTGATGGAAATGATCGGCGCCACGATGAACAGGAAATGATCGGCATTCGTGGGCAGCACCACTTCCTTGAACACCAGCTTGAGCACGTCCGCGAACGGCTGCAGCAATCCCCACCAGCCCACGCGGTTCGGTCCCATGCGCACCTGCATGAAGCCGATGATGCGCCGCTCGGCGTAGGTCATGTAGGCGACTGCCAGCACCAGACAGACGATGAGAATGATGATGAACACGATCGAGCGGATCGTGAGCTGCAAATCGGGTGGCAGCGTGTTCCAGTAGCCCAGCAGTGTGTGCAGCGTGCTCATCAGGCCTTCTCCAGGCTGACGCCAGCAGACAGCGGTGCAAACATCGCCGTCGCGGCGATGCCCGCGGGCCACACGACTTCGCCCGTGCGCACGCCCTCATCCAGTTTGACCGGCAAGGTGCAAGCACTGCCGTTGCAGCGAATGCGCGCTTTGTCGGTATCCGCGAGTTTAAGTTTCTTGGCATCTTCCGGCGACATGCGCAGCCATACGGCATCGGCGGCGTCGCGGGTTTGCTGCAGTGGAGCGGCACGGCGCACCAGCATGTCGGTAGAATACAAGGGCAGTTCGGCAAAACCCTGCAAGCCGTCGGCAGCTTCCGATGCGGTTAGCATGCGGGTGCCCTTGAAATGATTGTCCGGCTGGGTTTCACCCACTAGTTTCTTCAGCTCGTCGCGAACTTCTTCTGATGACTGGTACTCGAAGCCTTCGAGTTGGCAGGCATTGCCCAGTACCCGCAGGATTTTCCACGCGGGTCGCGCTTCGCCCTGGGGCTTGACCATGCCGGTAAAACTTTGCCAGCGACCTTCGGCATTCACGTAGCTGCCGGAGGTTTCGCCGAAGGTCGCAGACGGCAGCAGCACCGTGGCGTAATTTTTCATGGCCTCGGTCACGAAGGGTGTGATGGCAATCACGGCGTTGGCCGCCTTGAGCGCGGCCACGGCACGCGCACTGTCCCAGCAGTCGAGCTCGGGCTCCACGCCCATGAGCACGTAGGCCTTGCGAGGTTCGGCGAACATGCCGCGGGCATCCAATCCCCGGATGGCGGTCTTCTTTCCGCCGGGCAAACGATGCGCCACGGCACCTGCAAGCCACGCGCCGGCGCTGTTGGCACCCTCGCTGATATAACCCAGTTTGGATCCCGTGGTTTCGGCAAGTGCGGCGGCCAGCGCGCGCAGGTCGGCGTACTGCGGATGCTGCATGGCCAGGTGACCAAGAAGCACGGTCTTGCGCCCCTCCGCCGCAAGCTTGTCGGCGATGAGCCGGTGCACATCCGACGGTTTTTGCGCGGCGACGATAGCCTGTAAATGCGTCGGAGCCGCCTGGCCCTTGAGCGCCGCTTTCAGGATGGCCGCAAGGTTTGCCAGCATGCCGCGCGCGCCGCTATTGAGATACGCAGCGACCGGAAATAGAAATTCATATTGGCACGGATTGAGGAACATGACACTGGCGCCTTGTGCGCCGGCCAGCTGCTCGGTGTGTTTCATCAATTGATAGGTGTAACTGTCGCTGCCTGCCTGGCTACCGCGGATCGCGGCCATGCGCAGGCGGTGCGCCAGCATCGGTGCTTCCTTGCGGGTATTCGAGCCGACCACCAAGGCGGCATCGAGTTGCGTCAGGTCTTCCAGCGATTGGCCTAGCCACGGGAACAGCGGCTCGAACTCGTCATCGCGGAAGTCTGCCTGCCGCAGACGCGTATCCACGCTGTGGATACCGAGCGAGCGCGCGAGTTTCTGCAATAGATACAATTCTTCCACCGTCGAATTCGGCGAGGCCAGCGCGCCGGCATCGCCGTGCACCGCGTGCAGGGTGGTGGCCACCGCCGTCAGTGCGGTTTGCCAGTCGGTTTCCTGCCAGGCGCCGTCCTGTTTGAGCATGGGCCGCAGCAGACGGTCGGAAGCATCTATGCCCGTGTAACTGAAGCGGTCGCGATCGGAAATCCAGGCTTCGTTGACCGCCTCGTTGGCCCTGGCCACCACGCGCATTACCTTGCCGCGCAACACGTGCCCGTAAAGATTGGAACCGACGCAGTCGTGCGGCGACACGCCATCGATCTGGGTCATTTCCCAGCCGCGGCCGTGCATCTTGAAAGGTTTGGAATTCAGCGCCCCCACCGGGCAGATGTCGATCACGTTGCCGGAAAGCTCACTGTCCACGCTGCGCGCGACATAGGTACCGACCAGCGAATGTTCGGTGCGCCCGGTATCCCCCAGCTCCTGCACACCACCGATCTCCTGTAGGAAACGGATGCAGCGTGTGCAATAAATGCAGCGCGTCATGAAAGTCTGGATCAGCGGGCCGATGTCGTTGTCCCGGACCGCGCGCTTGCGTTCGGAAAAGCGCCCGATATGCCGGCCATAGCCCATGGACAGGTCCTGCAGCTCACATTCGCCGCCCTGGTCGCAAATCGGGCAATCCAGCGGGTGGTTGATGAGCAGGAATTCCATGGTGCCGCGCTGCGCGTCGAGCGCGCGCTTGGAGCGCGTGAACACCTTCATGCCTTCGGCCACCGGCGTGGCACAGGCCACCAGCGGCTTGGGCACCTTTTCCACTTCCACTAGGCACATGCGGCAGTTAGCGGCCACCGAGAGTTTTTCGTGGTAGCAGAAGCGCGGGATGTAAATGCCCTCGCGGTCGGCGGCGCGGATGATCATTTCGCCCTTGTGCGCCTTGACCGGCTTGCCGTCGATTTCGATGTTGACCAGCGTTTCAGCCATGCTCGCGGAATACTCTCTGTAGTTTCATGCAGCCTGGCGTTTGGCGCCGGGCCCGACCAGGCAGCAGCCATGGTCGATGTGATACTGGAATTCGTCACGGAAGTGGCGGATGAAAGCCTGCACCGGCCAGGAAGCGGCATCGCCGAAGGCGCAAATCGTGTGGCCTTCTATGTGCCTGGACACGTCCACCACCATGTCGAGGTCCTGCTGCCGGCCCTGGCCATGCTCAATGCGCGAAACCACGCGGTGCATCCAGCCGGTGCCTTCGCGGCAAGGCGTGCACTGTCCGCAGGATTCCGAATAAAAGAAGCGCGAGATGACTTCGAGCGCGCGCACCATGCAGGTGTCTTCGTCCATGACCACGATGGCACCCGAGCCGAGCATGGAACCGGCCTTGCGCAGGGCGTCGAAATCCATGTCGCATTCCATCATGAGGTCCGCGGGCAGTACCGGCGCCGAAGCGCCGCCCGGAATCACGGCTTTCATGCGCTTGTTCTTCCACACGCCGCCCGCCATGGCGAGCAGCTCCTTGAAGGGCGTCCCCAGCGGCACCTCGAAATTGCCGGGCCTGGCGACGTGGCCGGTCACCGAGAAAATCTTGGTGCCGCCATTATTGGGTTTGCCGAAGGCCGCAAACCACTTGGCGCCGTTGCGCATGATGCTGGGCACCGAGGCCAAGGTCTCGGTGTTGTTGACCGTGGTCGGCCGGCCAAACGCACCAAAGGCCGCAGGAAACGGCGGCTTGAAGCGCGGCCAGCCTTTCTTGCCTTCGAGCGAATCGAGCAGCGCGGTTTCCTCGCCGCAGATGTAGGCGCCTGCGCCCAAGTGCGAGTAAATATCGATGTCTATGCCCGACTTCAGGACATTTTCACCCAGAAACCCGTTGTCGTAGGCATCCTTGAGCGCCTGTTCGAAGCGATCAAAAGGCTCGTCCGCGAACTCGCCGCGCATGTAGTTGTAGCCAACCCTGCAACGCATCGCGTAACAGCCGATGGCCATGCCTTCCACCAGCGCATGCGGATTGAAGCGCAGGATGTCGCGGTCCTTGCAGGTGCCGGGCTCGGACTCATCGGAGTTGCACACCAGGTACGACGGACCTGTCGGGTTGCGCGGCATGAAGCTCCACTTCACGCCGGTGGGGAAGCCGGCGCCACCACGCCCGCGCAAGCCGGAGGCCTTGATTTCCTCGACGATCTGCTCGGGTGGAATCTTCTCCTTGAGAACTTTTTTCCACGCCTTGTAGCCGCCCAGCTTGAGATAATTTTCCAGTGTCCACGGTTTGTCGAACTGGAGCGTCTCGTAACAGACCTCGTTCAGCGGAATGCTCACTTCAGGCCCTCCAGAATCTTGTCGACCTTCTCGGGCGTGAGTTTCTCGTAATATTTCTCATCCACCATCATCATGGGCGCGCCGGCACAGGCAGCCAGGCACTCTTCCTCACGCCGGAGGTAGCAACGTCCGTCCGCGGTGCTCTCGCCGGTCTTGATGCCGAGTTTCTTTTCCAGGTGCGCGACGATGTCATCGGCGCCGCGCAGCATACAGGAGATGTTGGTGCACACCGAGAGGCTGTGGCGTCCCACGGGATGCGTCGTGAACATCGAGTAGAAAGTTGCCACCTCATACACCATGATGGGCTGCAGCTTGAGGTACGCGGCCACCGCATCCATGAGTTCCGTCGTGAGGTATCCGCCGTTCTCGTGCTGCGTCTCGCGCAGCGCCACGAAGATCGCCGAGCGCAGGCACCCTTCGGGATACTTCTTGATGGCCGCGTCCGTGGCCTCGCGCACGTGCTTCGACAAGAGCGCGGTCTTCGAGGCTGCGGCGTTCATCGATCCACCTCCCCGAACACCAGATCCTGGGTGCCGATGATGGCCACCAGATCCTGCAGCATGTGGCCGCGCACCATTTCGTCAAGCGCCGCGAGGTGCGCAAATCCGGCCGCGCGTATTTTCAAGCGGAACGGCTTGTTGGCACCGTCGGAGATCATGTAGATGCCGAACTCACCCTTGGGATGTTCGATGGCCGCGTACACCTCGCCTTCCGGCACGCAATAGCCCTCGGTCATGTATTTGAAGTGGTGGATTAGAGATTCCATGTCGAATTTCATCTCTTCACGCAGCGGCGGCGTAACTTTGTGATTGTCCAGCCACACCGGCCCCGGATTCTCCCGCAGCCACTTGACGCACTGTTTGACTATGCGGTTGGACTGGCGCATTTCTTCGACGCGCACCAGATAGCGGTCATAGCAATCGCCGTTCACGCCCACCGGAATGTCAAACTCCAGGTGGTCGTAGACTTCGTAGGGCTGCTTCTTGCGCAAATCCCACTCGATGCCCGAGCCACGCAGCATCGGTCCGGAGAACCCGAGCTGCAGCGCGCGCTCCGGCGAGACCACGCCGATGCCCACGGTGCGCTGCTTCCAGATGCGGTTATCGGTCAGCAGCACCTCGTACTCGTCCACCAGCCCCGGGAAGCGCTCGGTGAAATCCTCGATGAAATCCAGCAGCGAACCCTCGCGCGCCTTGTTCATGCGGCGCATGTCGGCCTGGCTGCGGAACTTCGACTTCTGGTACTGCGGCATGTGCTCCGGCAGGTCGCGGTACACGCCGCCCGGGCGGTAATAGAAGGCATGCATGCGCGCGCCCGAGACCGCTTCGTACATGTCCATGATGTCTTCGCGCTCGCGGAAGCAGTACAGGAACATGGTGAGCGCGCCGATGTCCATGGCGTGCGTGCCCAGCCACAACAGGTGATTGGTAATGCGCGTGAGCTCGTCATACAGGGTACGGATGTACCGCGCACGCAGCGGCGGCTCGATGCCGAGCAGCTTTTCCATGGCCATCACGTAGGCATGCTCGTTGCACATCATGGATACGTAATCCAGACGGTCCATGTAACCAATGCTCTGATGGAAAATCTTGCTTTCCGCGAGCTTCTCGGTGGCACGGTGCAGCAGCCCGACGTGCGGATCGGCCTTGGTGACGACTTCGCCGTCCATTTCCAGGATCAGGCGTAACACGCCGTGCGCCGACGGATGCTGCGGTCCGAAATTCATAGTGTAGTTGCGGATTTCAGGCATTTTTTTCGAGATCCTGGAAAGGCGGCTCGTAGCGCGCGTCCTGCCGGATCACGCGCGGCACCAGGACCCGCGGCTCGATCTGCACCGGCTCGTACACCACGCGTTTTTTCTCCGGGTCGTAACGCACCTCAACGTTGCCGGAGAGCGGGAAGTCCTTGCGGAACGGATGCCCCACGAAACCGTAATCCGTGAGGATGCGCCGCAGGTCGGGGTGCCCATTGAACAAAATGCCGAACAGGTCGAAGGCCTCGCGTTCAAACCAGTTGGCCGAGGCCCAGACGTCAGTCAGCGAATCAATCACCGGCGGATCGTCCGTACAGAAAGCGCGCAGCCGCAGCCGCTGGTTATGGCGGATGGAAAGCAGTTGATACACGGCGGCAAACCGCGGAGTTTGGTGCGCCTCGAGATCCCAGTTGCGTCGGTTGGCGCCGCGCGCGAAGCCGGTGGCGGTGGCGCGCCGCGTGAGCCACTCGTCTTCGCCGTAGCCCAGGTAATCCACGCCGGCCACATCCATGAGCTGCTCGAAGTGGAACGGCTCTTCATCCCGCAAGGCGCGGCAAGTCTCGTGCAAGGCAGCGGCCGGCAATTCGTAGGTCAGCTGGTCCACGGTCGACGGCACGCGCGTCAGCAACGTGCTGAAACGCGTTTGCAGTGCGCCGGTGAGTTGCTCGGTTTGCGGACTCATGAATGCCTGCTGCTAACGTGCAATGGTGTTGGTGCGCTTGATTTTCTTCTGCAACTGGATGATGCCGTACAGCAGCTGCTCGGCGCTCGGTGGGCAGCCGGGCACGTACACATCCACCGGCACGATCCGGTCGCAGCCACGCACCACCGCATAAGAATAGTGGTAGTAACCGCCGCCGTTGGCGCAGGAGCCCATGGAAATCACCCAGCGTGGTTCGGCCATCTGGTCATAGACCTTGCGCAGCGCCGGTGCCATCTTGTTGACCAGCGTGCCGGCCACGATCATCACGTCGGACTGGCGTGGACTGGGGCGGAAAATCACGCCGAAGCGGTCCATGTCGTAGCGTGCGGCTCCGGCGTGCATCATCTCCACCGCACAGCAGGCCAGGCCGAAGGTCATGGGCCAGAGCGAACCGGTGCGTGCCCAGTTGACCACGGCGTCCACGCTGGTGGTCACGAACCCGCCCTGCTCGGTGCGCGGCCCTACTCCCATTCGAGCGCTCCCTTTTTCCACTCGTAGATGAAGCCCACTACCAGAATGCCGAGGAAAATCATCATTGCGAAGAAGCCGAAAAGCCCGAGGCCATGCAAGGACACCGCCCAGGGAAACAGGAAGGCAATCTCGAGGTCAAAGATGATGAACAGAATGGCGACGAGGTAATAGCGCACGTCAAATTTTGCGCGGCTGTCGGCAAACGGTTCGAAACCGCACTCGTAGGGGGAATCCTTTTCGATATCGGGACGCCGGTTGCGCAGCAGGCTGCTGGCCACGAATCCGGCGCCTACCAACACGCAGCCGAATAGACCGCCCAGAATCAGAAACAGCAGGATCGGAACGTAATTTTGAAGCATGTTCTCCCGCCAGAAATGCCGAGCATCAGCTGAAACGACCGGCCGCAGTACCAGGCTGGTGCCGACGGGGAGACTCGAACTCCCACGGTTTTACCCACTACCACCTCAAAGTAGCGTGTCTACCAATTCCACCACGTCGGCATTGTGGGTTGCAGGTACCGGCGCGTCTGCCAGCCGTCCACAAACGCAGGCAATTTTAACGTATGCCACCGCCAAAAAGCGATGCATCCGTCAATGCGTCAACCCTGCGGTTGTTTTTTGGTTACAGCCGCCGGCGGCTTGGAAGCCGGCGCGGATTGACTCGCCGCCGGCGATTGCGGCGCGGCAGGCTGAGTCGCCGCAGCCTGCTGTTGCGCGGCACGTTCCACGATGCTTTGCGGCGTCGCGGTGACATGATGGGAAAGGTAGGCCATGGCAAGCGCCAGAATGAAAAACAGCGTTGCCAGAATGGCGGTGGCGTGGCTCAGAAAATTGGCCGAACCGCCAGAACCGAATACCGTGCCGGAGGCGCCGCTGCCGAAGGCTGCGCCCGCATCCGCGCCCTTGCCCTGCTGCACCAGGATCAGCACAATCAGCGCGACCGAGACAAACACCAGAATGATTTCAAGAACCGTATACAGCATGGAAGCTTCTAACCAATAAAATTAAATGGATGCCGCGCCCGCCCGGCAAATCGCCGCAAACTCCTGCGCCTGCAATGAGGCCCCGCCCACGAGGCCGCCGTCGATATCAGGCATGTGGAACAGGGCGGCGGCGTTGGAAGCCTTGACACTGCCGCCATACAGCAGACGGATAGCGGCGGCTATTTTAGCATCCTGAGCGGCAAGACTGCTGCGGATCAGTGCATGCACTTCCTGAGCCTGCTCGGGTGTGGCGGTATTGCCAGTGCCGATGGCCCACACCGGTTCGTAGGCGATCGTCGCCTGGCCAAAGGCGGCAATACCGGCCGCGTCCAGCACGGCGTGCAACTGCCGCGTCACCACCTCGCGCGATTGACCGCGCCGGCGTTGTTCCAGGGTCTCGCCTAGGCACAGGATGGGAGTCAGGCTGGCACGCTGTGCCGCCATGAACTTGCGCGCCACCAGCGCATCGTTTTCGCCATACAGCGCACGCCGCTCGGAATGGCCCACGATCACGTAACGGCAGCCGCAATCGCGCAACATCGCGCCCGACACTTCCCCCGTGTACGCTCCGTCTTCCTCGGCGCACAGGTTCTGTGCCCCCAAAATCACGCTACTGCCCTGGATAGCCCGCCCCACTTCAACCAGGTGCACAAACGGCGGGCAAACCACGATGTCGCGATCAGTGGATGCATCGAGGGCCTGGAGAGTCTCGCCCGCCAGCCGCGCCGCGCTCGCACGCGTGCCGTGCATCTTCCAGTTACCGGCGATCAACAGCTGCCGCATGCCAAGGTCCAGGAATTATCCAAAAAGTGTGCAAGCCTAGCGGTGCACCCCGGGGAAATCAATTCGCCGCGGCCCGCACCGCGGCCGCGATGCTCTCCGCATGCCGGTGCGTCTGCACAGCATCCTCGCCTTCCACCATGACCCGCACCACCGGTTCGGTACCGGAAGGCCGCAGCAGCACCCGGCCGCGCCCGTTCAACTGACGCTCCACCGCATGCACGGCCGTGCGGATCGCGGGCATCTCCAGATCCACGCGCTCCGTGGTTTTCACGTTCACCAGCACCTGCGGATATTTGTGCATGCCAGTTTTCATGGCCGCCAGATCCAGGCCTGCCGCACGCAACGCCTCCAGCACCTGCAGCGCCGAGATGATACCGTCGCCGGTGGTGGTGCGATCCAGACAAATGATGTGGCCGGAGTTCTCGCCCCCCAGGATGCTGCCCTGCTCTTCCATCATGGCGAGCACGTAACGATCGCCGACCTTGGCGCGGTGGAATTCGATGCCCGCGGCACGTAGCGCCTGCTCCAGGCCGAGGTTACTCATCTGCGTACCCACGACCGGGCCGTGCAGTTGGTGCTGCTGTATGCGCGCCAGGGCGATGATCAGCAGAAGCTCGTCGCCATCCACCAGCTCGCCGTGGTGATCCACCATCATCACGCGGTCGCCGTCGCCATCGAAGGCGATGCCCAGATGCGCGCCGGTTTCGAGAACTTTCTTCCGCAATGCTTGCGGATGCGTGGATCCGCAATCCTTATTGATATTCAAGCCATCCGGTTGCGCGCCGATGCTCGTGACCTGCGCGCCCAGCGATGCGAATACACTGGGCGCAATCCGGTAGGTCGCGCCATTCGCGCAATCCAGCACCAGCCGCATGCCTGCGAGGCTCAAACCCTCGGCCACGCTGGACTTGCAGAATTCGATGTAGCGTGCCGCCGCATCTTCCATGCGCCGCACGCCTCCGAGCGCCGCGGAATTCACGGTCACGAAAGGCCGGGCGATTTCTTCTTCGATGCGCAGTTCGATGCTGTCGTCGAGCTTACGGCCCTCGGCGGAAAAAAACTTGATGCCGTTGTCCTGGAAGGAATTGTGCGAGGCGCTGATCACCACTCCAGCCTGGGCGCGTGTGGTGTGCGTAAGGTAGGCGATGGCCGGGGTGGGCATCGGCCCAAGCAGTTGCACGTTCACGCCCGCTGCCGACAGTCCGGCTTCCAGCGCCGACTCGAACATGTAGCCCGAGATGCGCGTGTCCTTGCCGATCAGCACCGTGCCGCCGCCGTGCGGCGCCAGCACCCGGCCGGCCGCCCAGCCGAGGCGTAGCACGAAGTCAGCGCTCATCTGCGGGCTGCCCACCTCGCCGCGGATGCCGTCAGTGCCGAAGTATTTACGCGTCATGCGATTGACCCTGTCCCAAGGATGGAAATTCTAACATTCGCCCCCGCACACTGCGGCAGCGACCTTGAGCACCTCCACCGTGGGCTTCACGTCGTGTGCACGCACGATATTGGCACCGTTCATCACCGCCACCACCGCTGCCGCTACGCTGCCATGCAGACGTTGATCGGCTGGTAGACCGCCCAACAACGTGCCGATTGAGGATTTGCGCGACAGGCCCACCACCACGGGCAATCCCAGCGTCGTCAATTCCCGCAATCTGCGCAGCAATTCCAGATTGTGTTCCAACGTCTTGCCGAAGCCGAAGCCGGGATCAATCAGGATATTCGTATGCAGGATACCGGCCGCTTCACAGACACGCACGCGCTCCTCAAGAAACTGTTTCACTTCCGCGACTACGTTGTCGTAATGCGGGCTCTTTTGCATGGTTCGCGGCTCGCCCTGCATGTGCATCAGCACCATCGGCACGTCGCAATCGCATGCAGCTTCAAGAGCCACTGGTTGGCGCAGGGCATATATATCGTTGATCATGCCTGCGCCTACTGCCACCGCCGCGCGCATTACTTCCGGCTTGCTGGTATCAACGGAAATCGGAATATCTATTTCGGGCGCCAAGCGTTCGATGAGCGGAATGACCCGTTCCAGCTCCTGCTCGACGCTCACGGCCTGAGCGCCAGGACGGGTGGATTCTCCGCCGATATCAATGATGGCCGCACCCTCGCGTGCCATCTGTTCGGCGTGACGTAGCGCCGAATCAAAATCAATAAAAGCACCCCCATCGGAAAACGAATCCGGTGTGCGGTTGAGTACACCCATTACTTTGGGTAATGACAGGTCGAGCGCGCGTTTGCCGAACTGCAATTGCATGAAATTATCCTCAAGGCCATCCTAGCTTCTAGGGTGTTGCTGCGCTTAGCCTGACCCGCATGCACCGGCCACAAAAAATATCAGAAATGAAAAGCCGGCGTAATGCCGGCTTCTCGAAACCACCGAAACTTCAGCCTCAGTGCTGTTCCGCGTGGCTGCTGCTCTTGGCTGCGGCCGTCGCAGGCGTGGCTACGGGCGGTACAACCGGTGCAGTGGCACCCGATGGCTGCG
>JAGXAL010000056.1 GCA_018971605.1 Natronospirales bacterium
TGAGACGCAGAATCATGGCTTCCACGTGGCCGCGGACCTGCTCATTCTTGGCCAGCAGGCCGGCACGTTCCGCCGACAAGGCTTCCAGGCGCTCGCGCAGCGAGTGGTTGTCGCCGCGCAGCCGGTTGCCGAGTGTGACCAGCTCTGCCACGCGGCCTTCCAGCCGCTTGAGTTCCTGCTCCAGCAGTTCGCGGGTATTTTCGGTATGCATGCAATCACTATAGAGCGCTGGCCAAGGTACGGTCAACGGAGTTACAACATCAATTTTGGCATGCAGGTTGCTGGCGGTTGGCGCCCTCGGGTACACATCCGTCCGCAAGTGGATTACATTAAGCACCGGTTTCAGTACCGCCAAGCCAAGCATGCCACCCGAAGAATTCCGCCGCCGCCGCCGCGAACTCATGCATCTCATGGGCCACGGCGCCATTGCCATCGTGCCGGCCGCGCACGAAAAAATCCGCAACCGCGACACCCAGTATCCCTTCCGTCAGGACAGCGATTTTCAGTACCTGACCGGCTTCCCCGAACCGGAAGCCGTGGCGGTGCTGGTGCCGGGACGCAAGCCGGCGGAGTACATCTTGTTCTGCCGCGAACGCGATCCGCTCATGGAAACCTGGAATGGCCGGCGCGCGGGTCCCGACGGCGCGACCCGCGAGTATCGCGCGGATGACGCCTTCCCCATCGGCGACATTGACGACATCCTGCCGGGCCTGATGGAACGCTGCGAACGGGTGTTTTACACCATGGGAAGTCATCCGGAATTCGACACGCGCGTCATCGGCTGGGTCAACGGCCTGCGTGCCCAGGGCAAGGCCGGGCTACAGGCGCCGCAGGAGTTCGTGTCGCTGGATCATTACCTGCACGATCTGCGCCTCTACAAGAGTCGCGCGGAACTTGCGGCCATGCGGCAGGCGGCGGCCATTTCGGTACGCGCGCATGAACGCGCGATGCGCGTCTGCCGCGCGGGCATGAACGAGGGTGAGCTGGAAGCCGAGTTTCTCTACGAGTTCCGCCGCGCCGGAGGCACGCCGGCCTACAGTTGCATCGTGGGCGGCGGTGCCAACGGTTGCGTGTTGCACTACGTGGACAACAACCGCCCGCTCGAGGATGGCGAGCTGGTGCTGATCGACGCCGGTTGCGAGTATCAGGGCTACGCCTCCGACGTGACCCGCAGCTGGCCGATCAACGGCCGCTACACAAACGAGCAGCGCGCCATTTGCGAGCTGGTCATCAAGGCACAGGCGGCGGCCATCGGCAAGATGCGCGGCGGGCGCCACTGGAACGAACCGCACGAGGCTGCGGTGAAGGTGCTGACTACCGGCCTGGTGAAGCTCGGGCTGCTCAAGGGGCCGGTCGCCAAGCTGGTGCGCGATGAGGCTTACAAGAAGTTCTACATGCACCGTACCGGCCACTGGCTGGGACTCGACGTACACGACGTCGGCGACTACAAGGTGGGCGACGAATGGCGGGTGCTCGAGCCGGGCATGGTGATGACCGCGGAACCGGGCATTTACATTGCCGCCGGCAGCAAGGGCGTGACGAAACGCTGGTGGAACATCGGCGTGCGCATCGAGGACGACGTGCTGGTGACCAAAGGCGCGCCGGAAGTGCTCACCAGTGCGCTCATCAAGCACCCGGATGATGTCGAAGCCTTCATGCGTGCCGCGGCCTGAATGCGCCGGCATGCGCGCAGTCTGCAAAGCCACGCGCGAGTCCGGACCCGCAAAAAAGCCCCTCGCCGCAGCGTCTTGAGACGGCCGGCGCAGGCCAAGCTCCCGCCCGGGAATTTCGACGTGCTGATTGCCGGCGGCGGGCTGGTAGGTGCGAGCCTGGCCGCTGCGCTCGCAGAGCGGCCATTGCGGGTCGGTGTGGTCGAAGCCGTGCCCTTCGGCAAGCCCGGCCAGCCGAGTTACGACGATCGCGTGACCGCGCTCTCGCTCGGCAGCCAGCGGATCTTCGAGCGTATCGGCCTGTGGCCGGCGCTAGCCGGGGAGGCGAACCCGATCCGGGCGGTGCACGTCTCCGAGCGCGGACGCTTTGCCAAGACCCGTCTGAACGCGCAAGAGCTGGGCGTCGAAGCCTTGGGCTACGTGCTGTCCAATCGTGCCATCGGCGCCGCCCTGAGCGGCCTGCTCGCGCGCCAGGCGAATTTGCAGATGCTGGCGCTGGCGAAAGTCACCGCGGTCGAACTGCAACCTCAAGAAGTGCTCGTCACGATATTGGGCGACGGTGAGCGCCGGCTGAGCACGCGTCTTTTGATCGCGGCCGACGGCGCGCAATCCGAAATCCGCCAGCAGCTCGGCATCGCCGCACGCGTTTGGGATTACGGCCAGAGCGCGCTCATCTGCAACCTGAGTGTCGAACGGGCGGAAGCCGGTTGCGCCTGCGAGCGCTTCACCGACGAAGGCACGGCCGCGTTGTTACCGATGGGCGCGGAACGCTACGCATTCATCTGGACGGCGGAGCGCGCGCACATCCAGAAACTGTTGGCCCTGCCCGAAGCGGATTTCCTGGCTGCGGCGGCGGCGCTGTTCAACGGGCGCTTCGGCCGGTTCTTCAAGCTCGGCAAGCGCCAGAGTTACCCTCTCAAACTGGTGTGCGCCGGCGCGCAGCGGCGCGAACGGGTGGTGGTGCTCGGCAACGCTGCCCACAGCATTAGCCCGATCGCGGCGCAGGGATTCAACTTGTCGTTGCGCGATGTCGCCGCACTGGCGGACACGCTCGCCGCTGCCGCGCAAGGCGCTGCCGATATCGGTGCGGCATCGCTGCTTGACGCCTACGTCAAGAGCCGGCGCCGCGATCAAACCGGCACGACGGTGTTCACTGACTGGTTGACGCGCGTGTTTTCCAATCCGCTGCGATCCGTGGGCGTGGTGCGCGATGCCGGGCTGCTCGGACTGGAATTGCTGCCCACGTTGCGTCATGAATTCCTGCGACGCAGTGCGGGATTGATGCGCCAGGCGCCGCGCTTGGCCGATGAACTCAAAATCCCATGAAAGGGGAATTTGACCTGCTGGTCGTGGGCGCGGGCGTGGTGGGCACCGCGCTCGCCGTCGCGCTGCGTGACAGTGGTTTGCGCATCGCGGTGCTGGACGCGCGCGAGCCGCCGCGATTCGATCCCGATGCCGAGTGGGATTTGCGCGTGTTCGCACTCTCACCGGCCTCAAAGCGGCTTCTCGACGCGCACGGTGTCTGGCAGAACATCCCGGACGAGCGGATTTGCACGTATACGGCGATGCACGTCTGGGATGCGGGCGGGCGCGGGCATATCCATTTCAATTGCGCCGAGATCGGGGAAACGGCGCTCGGCCACATCGTCGAGGGCCGGGTATTGCAACAGGCGCTGTGGCAGCAGTTGCAGTATGCCAAAAACGTCACGGCCATTTATCCCGCCGAGCCCGAGGCGCTGCACTTTGGCGCCGAGCAGGCCACGCTCACGCTCAAGGGCGGCAGGCGCCTGCAGGCACGGCTGGTGGTGGCGGCGGACGGCGCGGACTCGGCGGTACGCAAGCTCGCAGATATTCCGACCGTCGCTGCGGCCTACGGTCAACGCGCGATTGTGGCGCACCTGCGCACGGAAAAGCCGCACGGTAACGTCGCCCGCCAGCAGTTCTTGCCCACCGGACCGATTGCGCTGCTGCCGCTCGCGGATGGGCGCATCTCGATAGTCTGGTCGCTCGATGAGGCGCGCGCCAAAGAAGTTCTAGCGCTGGACGACAAGCGCTTTTGCGCCGCGGTCACGGAGGCGAGCGCACAGGTGCTTGGCAAGGTCACCGCCACCACCCGGCGGGCGGCTTTCCCCTTGCGCAGGTTGCGGGTGCGCGAGTATGTGCGCGCACGCCTGGCGCTCATCGGCGATGCCGCGCATGCGGTGCATCCGCTGGCCGGGCAGGGCATGAACCTGGGATTGCGGGATGCGGCGGTGTTGAGCGCGGTGATTCAGGATGCGCGTGCGCGGGAGCGCGATATCGGTGATCTTGCGGTGTTGCGTCGTTATGAACGCGCGCGCAAAGGCGACAATCTCGCCATGATTATGGCGCTAGACGGGTTTAAACGCCTTTTCGGCAATCAAATTCCGCCCATTACATTGCTACGCAACGCGGGATTGAGCGCTGTGAACCGTTTTACGCCGCTTAAGAGCGCATTTATGCGGCATGCAATGGGTTTGAACGCGGAATTACCGCGGTTGACGTGCACGTAGGAGCAACTAAGGCGCGGGAGCGGTCGTTTTGACCGCGATACATTCACAGAATCGCGACGGAGACCGTCGCTCCTACAAAACCAGCTATTTCGCCAACAGCTTGTCGATCTTGGCGGCGCAAATAAAGTCGTTTTCCGACAGTCCGCCGATCGCGTGGGTGGTGTAGCGCACCAGACAGTGGCTATAGCCGACTTCCAGGTCCGGATGATGGCCTTCCTGGTTGGCAATCCAGGCGATGGCGTTCACGAAGCCCATGGTGGCGTTGAAGCCCTTGAACTTGAAGTCCTTGTGGATCTGCTTCACGTCGGCACTCAACTGCCAGTCTGGGGCGATCTTTTTCAGATAGCGTTCCGCCTCTTCGCGGGTCAGGGGTTGGACGCCGCCTTCGCAGGGAACACAGTGCTTTTCTGCCAGCTCAGTCATGGTGATTCCAGTGTTGTTTGAGTATAAAGGGTTACGCAGCCCAAGAAATCTTTTTCTCTGTCGGTGGGTAGGTTGGTATGTACATGCCCAGCCGGCGCGCCTCGTTGATCAAGCCGATCAGGTCCGTCTGCGCCAGCTTGAACAGGCTTTCCAGCCCATCAATCACGAAATACACGGGTTGATAGATGTCGATGCGGTAGGGCGTGCGCAGCGCCTCGATGGGATCAAAAGGCTTGCGCTGCGGCAGCGGACTGTCGATCGAATAAGAGGCTTCGCCGAAGGAGGACTCAAGTCCCGCGCCATAGGTGCGCAGCCCCCGGGACGTGCGGATAAGCCCGAACTCCACGGTGAACCAGTAAAGCCGCGCGAGCCACACGTGGTCTTTCTTGTCGGCCTTGGCGCCGGCCTTGCCGTAGGCCTGACTAAACGCCGCGAAGCGCGCGTCGGTCAGCAGCGGCGTGTGGCCGAAAATCTCGTGGAAGATGTCCGGCTCCTGCAGGTAATCCATTTCCTCGCGGCTGCGGATGAAAGAGGCCGCGGGGAATTTCTTATCGGCGAGCAGCGCGAAGAACTCGTCGAAGGGAATCAGCGCCGGCACCGCCGCCACTTCCCAGCCGGTGTGCTTGCGCAGCACCGCCGAAACTTCTTCAGGCTGTGGAATGCGCTCGGTGGGGAAGTGCATGCGCGCCAGCGCTTCCAGGTACTCGGGGCAGGCGTATTTTTTGACGATCGGGCGCTGGCGGACGATCAGGTCATGCCACACCGCATCCTCTTCCGGCGTGTAGGGAATGCGGCCGTTGCGGTCGGGATTTTTCGCCAGGTATTTGGAAGTCTTGCCCATGATGTACTGCCTTGCCCGCGCCGGTATTGGCTGGCGGCGGGCGACTGCCTCACAGAGTTGGACCGTTACGCTGCAATGTTGTTCACGCCTGCGCCAGTGATCATGCCCGAGCCTGGTAGTGGTTGCGCACGTAATCTTCGACGATATTCTGGAAATCCGCGGCAATCTTGTCGCCTTTCAGCGTGACGGTCTTCTTGCCGTCCACGAACACTGGCGCGTTCGGCTGCTCACCGGTGCCCGGCAGGCTGATGCCGATGTTGGCATGCTTGCTCTCGCCGGGACCGTTCACCACACAGCCCATGACCGCGACGTGCATGTTCTCGACGCCGGTGTAGGTGCGTTTCCAGTCCGGCATGCGTGTGCGGATGTAGCCCTGGATGTCCTGCGCCAGTTGCTGAAACACGGTGCTGGTGGTGCGCCCGCAACCGGGGCAGGCCGCGACCAGCGGCACGAAGGCGCGCAAGCCCATGGTCTGCAGGATTTCCTGCGCCACGATCACCTCGCGCGTGCGGTCGCCGCCCGGCTCCGGGGTGAGCGAGATGCGGATGGTGTCGCCGATGCCTTGTTGCAGCAGAATCGCGAGCGCCGCGGTCGAAGCCACGATGCCCTTGCTGCCCATGCCGGCTTCGGTCAAGCCCAGGTGCAACGGGTAGTCGCATTGCGCGGCGAGGTGAGTGTACACGTCGATCAGATCCTGCACGCTGCTCATCTTGCAGGACAGCACGATGTGGTCGTGCGGCAGCCCCAGCTCCTCCGCGCGTTTCGCCGAGAGCAACGCCGAGGCCACCATGGCTTCGTGCATGACTTCATTGGCGTCTTTGGGCGACTTGGAAGCCGCATTCTCGTCCATCATGCGCGTGAGCAGTTCCTCGTCGAGGCTGCCCCAGTTCACGCCGATGCGCACCGGGCGCTTGTATTTGATGGCCACCTCGATCATGGTGGCGAACTGTGTGTCGTGCTTGTTGCCGTGGCCGACGTTGCCGGGATTGATGCGGTATTTGGCGAGCGCCTCGGCGCAGGCCGGATAAGCGGTGAGCAGCTTGTGGCCGATGTAGTGAAAATCGCCGATCAGCGGGACATGGATGTTCTGTTTATCCAGTTTTTCGCGGATCTGAGCCACTGCGGCGGCCGCGGCTTCGGTGTTGACCGTGACGCGCACCAGCTCCGAGCCGGCGCGTGCCAAGTCTGCCACCTGTTTCACCGTGGCATCCACGTCCGCGGTGTCGGTATTGGTCATGGATTGCACCACGACGGGCGCACCGCCGCCCACCTGCACCGCGCCGATCTTGACGGCTACGCTGTGGCGCCGCTGCTTTAAGTGACCGATGTCATTCATGAGTTAGTCGAGGGAAAACGCACCTGCCAAGGGTGCTAAATGATAGCGCGATTCAACTCGCCTCGGCGGGTGTGGTGATGCGCGCGGTGGTGTTGCCGTGCTTTTCCACCCTAGGAGCGGCCCCTTGGCGGCGATGATCTTGGATCGCGGTCGATACGACCGCTCCCACAGAAACCGCATTTATCTTGCAGGAGCGGCGGTCCCCGCCGCGATTTTTAAGGATTCCGTAGGGTGCGCTTGCGCACCGCGTGTCATTCCGATAAAAGCCGGAGGCTTCAAGAATCGCGTTGTCCGTGTCGCCAGATGGTTTGAGGCGAGCAAAAGCATTTATATTGTAGGCGCGGCCCATGGCCGCGATTCTTGAGTATTCCGTACGGTGCGCAAGCGCACTCTACATGTGAAATGACGCATGCCTGAAACCAAAGCAACCGTCGTCTTCGTCCACGGCCTGTACATGACCGGGCTGGAATTATCCTTGCTGCGCCTGCGTGTGGGACAGGCGGGTTTTAAGACGCATCAATTCAACTATCACACCGTGCTCGAGCCGGTGCGCGCCAATGCGCAACGCCTTGCAGAGTACATCGCTGGCCTCAAGGCCGAGTCCGTGCATCTAGTCGGCCACAGCCTCGGCGGCCTTGTGATCTTGCGAATGTTCGAATTAGGCGCAGAAATTCCGCGCGGCCGTGTCGTCTTGCTGGGTTCGCCTGTGAAAGGCAGCCGTACCGCGCGCAATCTGGTTGCGAAAAACCTTGGCTGGATACTGGGCCAGAGCGGTGCGGATGGTCTTGCCGAAGAATACGATCCCCAATGGCACGGCCAGCGCGAACTCGGCGTGATTGCCGGTACCGGCGGTTTTGGCCTGAATCCGCTGCGCCCGGATTTGCCCGAGCCGCATGATGGTCTTGTGTCAATGGAGGAAACCCATTTGGATGGCGCTACCGGTTACGCCGAAGTCAAAACGACTCACACCGGATTGCTGTTCAATCCCGAGGTGTCAGAGCGGGTGGTTTTGTTTTTGCAAAGTGGAGGATTTCAGCACACATGAGGTTCCGACGTTCAATGTTTGGTTATTTATAATTGAGCTCTCTACAATAAATAAGACACGGAGTCACGCTGACTTTGTTATTTCTGCTCGGCTTTTCTTTTCATGTCATAGATAAGGTCGAGAGCCTGCTTAGGCGTGAGGTTTTCCGCGTCGAGATCACGTAGCTCTGCCAACACCGGATTTTCAGGCGCAAACAAACCAAGTTGCTGCTGCTCGGATGGCAGTTTACTGCCCTGATACTGACGTGATTCAGCCTCCATTGCCGCTAGCCTTGCACGGGCTTCGGTAATGACAGGTTTTGGGATACCCGCAAGCGCCGCGACTTGCAGACCGTAGCTGCGATCGGCAGGGCCTTCCTTGACGGTATGTAGGAACACCAGTGTGTGTTCATGCCCGGTGGCGTCGAGATGTACGTTGGCGCAGCCGTCCACCAGTTCCGGCAGCGCGGTTAATTCAAAGTAATGCGTGGCGAACAGCGTAAAGGCGCGGAGTTCGCGCGCGATGTAGCTGGCCGCCGCCCAGGCAAGCGACATGCCATCGTAAGTGCTGGTGCCGCGGCCTATTTCATCCATGAGCACCAAGCTTTGGTCGGTGGCATTGTTGAGGATGTTGGCGGTCTCGACCATTTCCACCATGAAGGTGGAACGTCCGCCGGCCAAGTCGTCTGATGCGCCGATGCGCGTAAAAATGCGATCCAGCAGGCCAATCACGGCGTGCGCCGCGGGTACAAAGCTGCCGATGTGAGCAAGGATTGCGATCAACGCCGCCTGGCGCATGTAGGTGGATTTGCCACCCATGTTGGGGCCGGTGATGATGAGCATGCGCCGCTGTTCGTCGAGTTCGAGATCGTTGGGCACGAAGGGCGTGTCAATCACCTGTTCCACCACCGGATGCCGCCCGGCCTCGATGTGCAGGGCAGGCGCATCGGTTAGTTCCGGCGCCGTAAACTTGAGCGCGTCGGCGCGCTCGGCGAGGTTGGCCAAAACGTCCAGTTCCGCGAGTGCCGCCGCGGTTTTCTGCAGGCCGCCGAGTTGCTCGATCAGCTTGTCCAATAATTCATCGTAAAGCGCCTTTTCGCGCGCCAGCGCGCGTTCACGGGCCGAGAGCACCTTGTCCTCGAAGCTCCTGAGCTCCGGCGTGATGTAGCGCTCTACGCCCTTGAGTGTCTGGCGGCGCAGATAATCCGCCGGGACTTTCTCCGCCTGCGCGCGAGTAACTTCGATGTAATAGCCGTGCACGCGGTTGTAATTGACGCGGAGGGTGGAAATACCGCTGCGCGTGCGCTCGCGAGATTCAAGATCGGCGAGAAATTGGTCGGCGTGCTCGCTGAGCTTGCGCAACTCGTCCAGTTCCGCGTCGTAACCATCGGCGACCACGCCGCCGTCGCGGACCAGCGCAGGCGGATTTTCAATGATTGCTTTACGCAATAATGCGTGGACTTCTGGGTGTTCGCCTGTATCTCCCGCCAGCGAAGTAATCAGTGGTGAATCGAGCGGCTTGAGTTGCGCCTGCAAACCCGGCAGTTCACCGAGCGCGTAGCGCAACTGCGCGAGATCGCGCGGGCGCGCGGACTTGAGCGCTACGCGCGCGAGGATGCGTTCCAGATCGCCGATGCCGTTCAGGGTTTCGCGCAGTGCTTCGTAGCACCGATCTTCCTGCAAGGTGGCGACGGCGTGATAGCGCTGGCGCAGCAGCGCGTGGTCGCGCAGCGGCCGGCTCAACCATCGGCGCAGCAGCCGCGCGCCCATGGATGTGACTGTGCGGTCCATCACGCCGGCGAGCGTGTGTTCGGGCCGGTCGCTGAAGCTGGTTTCGATTTCGAGGTTGCGGCGCGTGGCGGCATCGAGGATCAGGGCTTCATCGCGCCGCTCAACGCTCAAGCCCGTGATATGCGGCAGGGCGGTGCGCTGGGTTTCCTGCACGTATTGCAGCAACGCACCCGCGGCGGCTACCGCAGCCGGCAAGTCTTCGCAGCCGAAGCCGGCGAGATCACGGGTCTTGAACTGTGTGGTTAACAGCCGCGTGGCCGCGCCGGCGTCGAAATGCCAGGGCGGACGGCGGCGTGCGCCGGGCCGTTCGCTGAGCGCGCGCGGCAGCATGGCGTCTTCGCTGAACAACAATTCCGCCGGCTTCAGGCGTTCGAGTTCCGCGGCGAGTGCTTCGTCGCCGTCCACTTCCAGCAACGTGAACCGGCCGCTGCCGAGATCGAGTGCGGCGATTCCGTAATGCGCAGCTTGCATGTGCAGCGCCGCAAGTAAGTTGTCGCGGCGTTCTTCCAGCAAGCCTTCGTCCGTGACCGTGCCGGGCGTGACGATGCGCACTACCTTGCGTTCCACCGGTCCCTTGGCAGCGGCGGGATCGCCGATCTGCTCGCAGATGGCGACGGATTCCCCGAGCTTCACCAGCTTGGCGAGATAGTTGTCGAGCTGATGGTAGGGCACGCCCGCCATGGGAATGGGCGCGCCTGCCGACTGGCCGCGCTGCGTGAGCGTGATGTCCAGGAGCCGCGACGCCTTGCGCGCGTCGTCGTAGAACAGCTCGTAGAAATCCCCCATGCGGTACAGCACCAGGATGTCCGGGTGCTCGGCCTTGACGCGCAGATACTGGCGCATGACCGGCGTGTGGTCGTTGAAAGTGTCGTCGGGGCGGTCGTGCATGGCGGTTCCGGTGGCGAGCCGCGATGCTAGTGAGCATCAGCAGGGATGGCAAGCGGTGCTACTCTGTACCCATGCCGGAGAGCTGCAGTACCTCCACTTATGATGATTCAGCGCTGCAAGCACTGGCGAAACAGCTTGGCCGGCGATTGCTCGCACGCGGCCTGAAACTGGTCACGGCGGAATCCTGCACGGGCGGCTGGATCGCGAAGTGTGTGACCGACATCACCGGCAGCTCCGAGTGGTTCGAGCGTGGTTATGTGACTTACAGCAACGAGGCCAAGCTCGCCGATCTGGGCGTGACAACCGACACCTTGAGCCTGCACGGCGCGGTTTCCGAGCAGACGGTGCGCGAGATGGCGATGGGCGCCGCGCAGCACGGGCAGGCACCGCTCGCCGTGGCCGTGAGCGGCATTGCCGGGCCGGATGGCGGCAGCGTGGACAAACCCGTCGGCACCGTGTGGATTGCCTGGCATTGGCCCGATCGGCATGCGACGGCGCGGCAGTTTCAATTCGATGGCGACCGCGAGGCAGTGCGCCGCCAGACCGTGGCCGCGGCGCTGCAGGGACTGCTGGATGAACTCGGCCGCTGACGGCCAGCGGCTGTTTTTTGCCCTGTGGCCGGACGAGGCTCTGCGTCACACTCTATATAAGGAAACCCGCCGCGCGGTGCGGGCGAGCGGCGGCAAGCCGGTGCCGGCGGAGAACTTTCACATAACGCTGGCGTTCCTCGGCCATCTGGATGCGGCCGGCGCGCTTGCAGCGAACGCAGCGGCGGAGGCGACCACCGGAGAAGGCTTCGATCTGGTCCTGGATCGGATGGGTTTCTGGGCCGATGCGCGCGTTGCGTGGCTGGGCGCGCAAACGATTCCCGAGGCCGGCAGCCGATTCGCCGCCGCATTGCGCGAGGCACTGCGCACGCGCGGCATCGCGGTGGACATCCGGCCTTTCCTGCCGCACGTGACGCTGGCGCGCAAAGTTTCTAAACCCGGGAGCTTGGGCACGCTGCGTCCCATCCGCTGGCCGGTGCGGGAATTCGTGCTGGTGCACTCCATACCGAATCGGCACACCAGCGAATATCGTCCGCTGACTTCCTGGCCGTTGCGCGCGCCGGCTGCGGCTGCCGCGGAACTGTGAAATAATGTTTTCGCTGGACATTCAGCGGAAATTTCGTGTTTTAACCCCGAAGAAAACAGGTGACCCATGGATGAGAATCGCAAAAAGGCGCTGGCCGCGGCGCTCTCCCAAATCGAGAAGCAGTTTGGCAAGGGATCGGTCATGCGTCTCGGCGA
>JAGXAL010000171.1 GCA_018971605.1 Natronospirales bacterium
CCCCAGAAAATCATGGAATGCAGGTGGCCGCTTTCGAGTGCACGGCTCAGCGGTTTGCCGGGACCGAGCAAATGCGCTTGCCCCGCAAACTCGGCCGCGTTGCGCGGCCGCATGCGATCAGCCAGCGGCCGGCTTTCCGGTGCGGCGGTATTCATGGCCATTGAACCAGCGATACACGCAAGCCAACCATGCGCGCGGCAGGCCGGCACCCAATACCGCCCCGCCCGTATCTATCAGCCAATCGAAGGCACTCGGGTCGCGCCCGGTGAAGCCCTGCAGAATCTCCAGCATGCCGCCCATAACGATGAATACGATGGTGAGGCTCGTCAGCCACTTGCGCCCTGGCAGGGCTGCGGCAAACCAGGCCACCAGCGCGACGTATGCAAGGAAATGGCCGATTTTGTCGAGATGCGGGATGGTCTGCAACACCTGCGGCGGTTTGGGTGTGAGCGTAATCCAGACGACAAAAATCACCAGCAACCATCCAATCACCATCCACGCCCGATGCGTCACGGTCTTGCTCACGCGCCGTCGCCTGTCAGATACCGGGCTTGCCGGTATCGCCGATCACGTCGGCGCCGGGTGGCGGGACGAACTTGAACAGCCTGTCACCCAGCGGCGGATTGACCTGAACGTGGCTGAAGGTGATGCGCGTCAGATTGCCCAGCGCGTCCTTGAGTTCCATCACTTCTACGAGGTTGCCGCGGAAGCCAAGTCGCACGCTGTCGAAATCGGTGTCTTTGATTTTGGGAGTAATGCCTACCCAAGCGAGGCCGTTCTCAATGCCCAGGTCCTTGACGGTGAAGTTCTGCTGCACGTCGTTGGAGCCCGCGAGCAACACCGCCGGGCTGGCCGCGAGCGTACCGGTCAGCGGTTTCACGGTCACCTGCTGCAACTCCACGTCGTACAACCACAGGCGCACGCCATCGGCATCGATGATTTCCTTGTTGGGTGTGGCGTAATCCCAGCGGAAGCGATTCGGCCGCTTGATGACCAGCGTGCCCGACGACTGTTTCACGGTTTGCAGATTGGCGTCGAGCACCACCTGCGTGAAGTCTGCCTTGAGGCTGTGCACCCGGCTGAGGAATGACTGCATTTCTTGAACTGCGGAGGTTGATTGAGCCGCCCGCGCGCCAAACGGCAGCAACAGTGCCGGCAAAACTGCAATGGCGATCAATTGATGAATACCCACGTTTACCTCCAGATTTTCCCGCGTGTCAGGCGTCGCTTTCGGTCCCCGGCGGCGGCGCCACCAGGACTTCACGCATGCCGTTGGTTTGCAGCGGACCGACGATGCCGGCGACTTCCATCTGCTCGATCATGCGCGCCGCGCGGTTGTAGCCGATCTTGAGCCGGCGCTGCACGCCGGAAATCGAAGCGCGCCGCGTTTCGGTCACGATGCGCACAGCCTGGTCGTAGAGTGGATCGGACTCCGCATCGCTGCCCTCACCGCCCGCGGCCTCCAGTCCGGGGATGCCGGGCAGGGATTCGGCCGGTGCCTGCAGGATTTCCTGCATATAGTTTGGCGCATTGCCTTTCAGGCCCTTGCGCAAATGGTCCACCACCCGATGGACTTCCTGGTCGCTCACGAACGCGCCGTGCACGCGCATGGGCACCGAGGTTCCGGGCGGCAGAAACAGCATGTCGCCGTGACCGAGCAGCGACTCCGCGCCCTGCTGATCAAGAATGGTGCGCGAGTCCACGCGCGCCGACACCTGGAAGGCGATGCGCGCCGGAATGTTGGCCTTGATAAGGCCGGTGATCACGTCCACCGAAGGCCGCTGGGTGGCGAGGATCAGGTGGAGTCCGGAGGCGCGCGCCTTCTGCGCGAGCCGGGTAATCAGTTCTTCCACCTTCTTACCAACCACCAGCATCATGTCGGCGATTTCGTCCACCACTACCACGATGCTCGGCAGCGGCGTGAGTGTCGGGATGTCGGCATCATCGAGTTCGTTCAACTGCTCGGGCGTGAGCAGCGGGTTGCGGATCGGCCGGCCGGCATCCATGGCGTCCTTGATCTTGCGGTTGTAACCCGCGAGGTTGCGCACGCTCACCGCAGCCATCAGCCGGTAGCGGCGCTCCATTTCCACCACGCACCAGCGCAGTGCATTGGCGGCTTCCTTCATGTCGGTGACCACCGGTGCCAGCAGATGCGGAATGCCCTCGTACACCGAAAGCTCGAGCATCTTGGGGTCGATCATGATGAGCCGCGTATCCTCGGGCGTGGCCTTGTACAGCAGGCTGAGCGTCATGGCATTCAGCGCCACCGA
>JAGXAL010000172.1 GCA_018971605.1 Natronospirales bacterium
GCCGAGCGTCTCGCATGCCTGGCGGGCATCCTGGAAATCCTGGGCAGCGCTGCAGTAGGTCTGCTCTTCGCCGTCTTCCCAGTTGTCCATGAACAGGCCTTCCACTTTGCAACCCTGCTGCTTGAGCAGCAGGGCGGCGACTGCGGAATCCACGCCGCCGGACAGGCCGACGACTACGCGAGATCGGATGCTCCCGTTCATGCGCACATTTTAACCGGCGTGACGCGCTTCAGCCGCGCGCGGCAGTCAATTTGCTTGCGGCGGGATCGAGGCGGGCGAGCAGGTTCAGCGGGAATCGCCGGCCCGCGAGGTAATCGTCGATGCAACGCAGCACCAGCGGGCTGCGCAGTTGCACGCTGGGTCTGGCGAGCTCCGCACGGGTCATCCATTTGGGACCGACGATGCCCGCGTCCAGCGGCCGTTCTTTATGTTGACGGATGCAGTGACCGTAGAAGGTGATGCGCAGAAACGTGGTCTGCAAGGTGACATTCGTCCAAAGGTAAATGCCGGTAATGGCTTGCGGCTCGAACTCCCAGCCGGCTTCTTCCAGCGTTTCCCGGCGCACGGCGTCGGCGAAACTCTCGCCGGCTTCCAGATGTCCGGCAGGGTTGTTCACCACCAGGCGTCCGCGGATCTTTTCTTCGACGACCAGGAAACGCTGGTCTTGTTCGGCAATGGCGGCGACGGTGACGTGCGGGGTCCAAGTCATGCCGTCACTTTAACGTCCGGCAGTTGCTTGCGGCAAGTCTGCGCGTGCTTGACTGTGATAACGATCACAAACCCAGGCGGCGGAATTCCGGTTCGGGTTCGGCGGATTCCCAGATCTCGTCAAACTGCCGCAGGCGATTGCGCGCCTCGAACGGATCATGGGTATCGGCAAAGCCTTCATAGCGGCTCGCCAGCGGCCGGTACAGCATGCCGGTATCGTCGCTGATCAGATAGGCCTCCGCCAGCCTGGCGTGATCTTCGGAGGGCCGCCGGATTTCCATGTAACTGCTCAAGCGCCGGGTGAGTTCAATGAGGCGGTGCCCGTTCTTGATCGCCGGAGTCGGATCGATCACCACGATGCGGATGCGTGCATAGCTGCTGCGCAAGGCGAGTTGCTGCGCGGCAGCCACGAATTCCCGGGTGTCGTAAATGAGAGGATCCAGATCACGCGAAAACATCGCCAAGCTGCGACGCGCCTGTATGGCCAGCTGCAACGCGGCCTCACGATTGTCCTCGGAGTTTGTCAGCTTCCGGTAGGTGGGTGAACCGGTCTCCATCTTCGGATGCTCATTCAAACCGCAACAGGCCTGCATTGTACAGGGCAAGCAGCAAAGCCTCACCGGCGTGGTCCTGCAGCCAGGGGCGCAATTGCGCCGCGCTGCACATCCGCGCGGCGCACAACAGTTTGGCAAGGCCTGCCAGGCGTGGTGGCAGCGTGTAACAACGACCGTTGACGAACAACTGGGTTACGTTCTTGGGTCCACGAATCCAGGCGCAGCGCGCTGCCGGGTGACGCTCGATCCCCACGCCGGCCGCGAGTTTGCGGCGCAGATCGGCGGCATTCATCTGGCGCTTCGGGCGAGCCGGCGCCAACCATGGTTTCGGCTCGGTGATGAAACAGCCGAACCATTCGTCGATGTCCGCGGCCGGCAGATGCTGGACACTGCGCAGGCGGCGGCGAATGGCGGTCAGCGCTTGCGCTGAAATCTTTCCCGGATCGGCATGTGCGGATTTGAGGTTGCGATCGCGATAGCGGGATTGCGGGTTGAGGTTTTTCAACAAAACACTGTTGAGGTCCGCGAGCAGTTCGGCATCGCTGGGCATGCGCATACCGATGGAAAATGTCAGGCTTTCTTCCAGGGCCACGCCGTGATGCGCCACTCCCGGCGGCAGATACAACATGTCGCCGGGCTCCAGAATCCAGCTATGCTCGGATTTGAACGGCTTGACCAGTTTCAGATCAAGTCGCGGATGGGAGTAAGGGCGCTGCGGTTTGCGACTGATGTCCCAGCGTCGCCGGCCGTGCGCTTGCAGCAAAAACACGTCGTAGGCATCGACGTGCGGCCCGACAGAGCCGCCCGGCGCCGCGTAACTGATCATGAGATCGTCGATGCGCCAATTGGGGACAAAATCAAACTGCTTCAGGAATTCCGCGAGTTGCGGCAAGTGCTTGTCGCAGTCCTGAACCAGCAGTGTCCAATTGGTGGCGGGCAAAGCCCGCAGCATCTTCTTGGTAAACGGACCGTGAGCAACTTGCCAGTGGGGACGCTT
>JAGXAL010000173.1 GCA_018971605.1 Natronospirales bacterium
GCGCGACGCCTGGACGCGCAAAGAAGGCGGCGGCGGGGAAAGCCGCGTGCTCAAGGCCGGCGCGCTATTCGAACAAGCCGGCATCAATTTTTCCAGCGTGCACGGCAAGACGCTACCGGCTTCCGCTACCGCGCACCGTCCCGAGCTGGCCGGACGCGCGTGGCAGGCGCTCGGCGTGTCGCTGGTACTGCATCCCCGGAATCCCTACGTGCCGACCACCCACATGAACGTGCGCTTCTTTGCCGCGCTCAAGGAAGGCGCTGATCCGGTGTGGTGGTTCGGTGGCGGTTTCGACCTCACGCCCTATTACGGTTTCGAGGAAGACGCGCGCCACTGGCACGCTATCGCCAAAGCGACCTGCGCGCCCTTCGGCGCCGATGTGTATCCGCGTTACAAAAAATGGTGTGACGAGTATTTCTTCATCAAGCATCGCGGCGAACCGCGTGGTATCGGCGGCTTGTTCTTTGATGACCTCAACGAGTGGGGCTTCGAGAAATGTTTCACTTTTCTGCAAAGCGTTAGCGATCATTTCCTGCCGGCCTACACGCCTATCGTCGAGAAACGCCACGGTATGAAATACGGTGAACGCGAGCGCCAGTTCCAACTCTACCGTCGCGGACGCTACGTGGAATTCAACCTGGTGTACGACCGCGGCACACTCTTCGGACTGCAATCCGGCGGCCGCGCTGAATCCATCCTCATGTCGCTGCCACCGGCGGTGCGCTGGGAGTACGATTGGAGGCCGGAACCCGACTCGCCAGAAGCGGAACTGTACGAGAAATTCCTCAAGCCCCGCGATTGGGTATGAATGTCTATTTTGTAGGAGCGACGGTCCCCGTCGCGATGATCGCGATCGGGACGGCCGCTCCTACAAATGCGAAAGGTTCAGCACATGCCGAATAAAACCCCGCTGTTCCATTTGGCCTTCCCGGTGCGCGACCTCGACGAAACACGGCGCTTTTATACCGGTTTGCTCGGCTGCCCCACGGGCCGCGAATCCGAGCATTGGATTGATTTCAACTTCTTCGGCCACCAGATCGTCGCCCATCTCGCTCCGCCAGAATCGGGCGCCGCCACCAACCCGGTGGACGGTGAAGACGTGCCGGTGCGTCATTTCGGCGTGATTCTGGAATGGGATCAGTGGCAGGCGCTCGCCGACAAGCTCAAGGCCGCGAAGGTAAAGTTCGTCATCGAGCCGGGAATCCGCTTCAAGGGAAAAGTCGGTGAACAAGCAACGATGTTTTTTAAGGATCCGAGCGGTAACGCGTTGGAGTTCAAGGCGTTCCGCGATCCCTCGCAAGTCTTCGCGCGGGAATAAAGCGTGTGCGGCATACGGCCGCGACCATTTTTTAGAGCGGGTTCCCGCACCCGCGCGGCGGGTGACTTTTGTTTCGGCAAAAGTCACCAAAACCATTCCCCCGAAGCGCGGGTCGCGGAAGCCGCGACTGCCCTGCGCGCTACGGGTACAAGAATGGCAGCGGAACTTAGCGCGTCTTGATCTTGATCATCCCCGTGGATTTCGCTGAGCCTCGCAGCCTGATGAAGATCAGGCCCGCCCCGAGAGGGGCGGGGCGAAGTCAGGAGTCGAGCCGGCGCAGCGGACCAGGGAGGGTCCGTCTGCGCCGCCCTGAGTCGGGCGAGAAGCGAGGGAACGCGCCTGCCATCGGATCGTCTCCGATTCGATGGCAGGCAAGCGCGGAATCCCCGGGGCGTGTTTCTTTGGTGACTTTCTTTGCACGAGCAAAGAAAGTAGCCCGGCTGCGGGACGGAATCCCGCTATCTTCATAATGGCTCGCGACCGCAGGCCGGTCAACTTGTTTCGGGCAAAGCGAAATTATTTCGCAATCCTATCCAGCCACACCGCCAAACCCTTGGCGTTCAAATCCACGTCCATGGCCAGCCAGGAATCCACCGCAGCCTGATCGAGAGTGCAACCGTGGTCGCGTACGCGCTTGACCAGATACGCATGCATGAAGTTTTTCATGCAGGCGATGCGCTGCTCGCCTTGGCCGGCGCAGCGATGTGCAATTTCCACATAAGCAGTCAGGCAAGTGTGCATATCGGACGCGAGCCGCGGCAATTCAGTCACGCAGCTGTAATGTGTCAGATAAACCGCTTCGGATTCATACGACATGATACGGTCGAGCGAGGCATGCGCCTGTTCCGGATCGAAATGCGTGGGCGTGGTGGCGGGAAAGATGAATGCACCTTTGGCGGTGTCGAAGATACGGTAGGAGATGCCGAAGCTGTCGCCGGTGA
>JAGXAL010000057.1 GCA_018971605.1 Natronospirales bacterium
CTCTTCGGCTGGCTGCTCATGCGGCTGGGATCGGTATTCGTGGAACGCTTCGACACCAAGGGCGCGATGAACGACGCCACCCACCTGATCCAGTTGGCGCGTCAGGGCGTGTCGCTCGCGGTGTTTCCCGAAGGTACCTTCCGCGCCGAACCCGGCTTGCGCGCTTTTCATCTCGGCACCTTCCTCGCGGCCACGCGCGCCGGGCTCCCGGTGGTGCCGATCGTCATCCGCGGCGCGCGCCGGATCCTGCCGGGCGACACGCTGTGGCCGCGCGCCGGAGCGGTCGAGATCGAAGTGCTGGCGCCCATCACCCCGGCCGGCAAACGCGGCAACGACGCGCGCGCGCTGCGCGATCAGGTGCGTGCCGCCATCCTGGCACACGTGAGCGAACTGGAACGTACGCATGCCGAGCCGCAAGCGCGAGCCAAAGCGGCAACCAATCACACAAGCAACGCCTCGGCAAAAATTCAAGGCACGTGACCTACACTCCCAGAAATATCGGCAGGCGCCTGCGCGCTCTGCGCCGGCTGATACCGCTGCGTCCGCTGGTGAACATCGGTTTCTTCAGTCTGCCACCGGTAAAGCGCGCCATGCGCTCCGCTGGCGGACCGGTTCCAGTGACAATGATTCCAGCGCCACAAGCCACGACCGATGCGCCGCTGGTCATCGTGTTGCCCGGCATTGGCGACTATCTCCGCGACCTTGAAAATTGCGGCATGGCCGCGGCCATCCAGCGTGCCTGGCCACGCGCCGAGGTGCTGCTGGCCGGTTTGACGCTGCGCTATTACCTGCAGGGCGAGGCCGCGCAACGCTTGCACGCGGATGCCATCCTGCCGGCGCGTGCCCGCGGTTCACGCCAAATCTGGCTGGCCGGTGCTTCCATGGGTGGCATGGGCGCGTTGCTTTACATTCGCCGCCATCCCGCCGAGGTCAAGGGACTGGTGTTGTTCGCGCCCTACCTCGGCAATACGCGTCTGGTGCAGAGCATTGCCGCAGCCGGTGGCGTGCGCCAATGGAATCCGGGCACGCCGCCGACGAGTATTACTCCAGGAAATTATCAGACTGAGCTTTGGCGTGTGATACACGGCTGGGCGCTGCAGCCCGAATCCGCGCAACACGTGTGGCTGGCCATCGGCTCGAACGATCGTTTATTGCCAGCCGCACGGTTGCTGGCACCCGTATTGCCGCCGGAGCATTTTCTCGAACTTCCCGGCGGCCATTCCTGGAAAACATGGAAGCGGGGCGCGACTGAAATTTTTGTGCGCATTGCTGCGCAATCTGCGTCCGCAGAGCAGCGCACAACAATCGGGGACCAGCAGTAAGAATCAGGAACTGCGCCTGGCATTCCGGAAACCGCCCGCATCCCTGCGAGCGTTCTGGATAACGAGAACTTATCTCAAAATACCGTTCGCCCTGAGCGTAGGCGTGAAGCGCCGAAGTCGAAAGGTCTGTAATGGCTTAAATGCCGGTGTTTCGACTCCGCGGAGCTTTGCTCCGCTAGCCTGCCCTGAGCTTGTCGAAGGGCTCAAAACGAACGGATTCGATTTGAGATAAGTTCGCATCTGTCAGAGTGGTATGCCGCAGCAGGGATGATGCTTGCGATGCTCGTTACGCGGTTGCTTCTGCGAATGCGGCTGACCGTAAGCGTGCCGCTCCGGATTTTGCTTGTGAAACTCCTGCTGCCGTTCGGCGCGCGCTTCCGCCTGATGCTGTGCCTGATAGACCGCACGATCACGCGGTGCCGGATGCATGGCGTAATTGCCCTTGGCATTCATGCGCACCACGCCCGGGCCTTTGAATTCGCCCGGCTTGGCGGTGGCGGCAATTTGCGGACGCCCGTGGTTCGCGGAAAAGCGCTGCGCCGGATTGTTCATGGCCACGCGTTCCTGGTGCACTTGCGCCGCGGTCGGCGTCACGTGCTCCTCACGCGCGTAGGTTTGTTGTTCGGCCGTGGGTCGAACCTCCGTGCCACCGGTACCGCCGTTGTAACTCACGCGATTCACCGTGGTGTTGTTCCCCACCGTCTGGCTGTAGGTATTGTGAACGTAGGTGACATTCACGTTGGTGACTGCGCGGTTGTAGTAGAACGCGCCGCCTCGCCAGTAACCGCCGACGTAACCCTCACCGACGTAACCGTAACCATAGTTGATGCCGCCATAAAATCCGATGTGCGAACCCCAGTAACCGGGGTGCCACCAGTACATGCCGCCGCTCCACCCCCAGTAACCCGGCGTCCACAGGAATCCGACTCGCGGCGCCAGCACCCAGGTACCCGGCACCCAGTAATAGCCATACGGCCCCCAGGCCCAGTAGCCCGGCGTCCAGATATACCCCAGTCCCGGAGCGAAGGGTTGCGGGTACACCGGCAGCGGCGGCGGCCCGATGTGCACCGAGATGCCGACACTCACTTGCGCGGACGCGGTGACCGGCGCGACCAAGAGTGGCGCGCCGAGTAAAACGGCAGCCAATAGCAACAAACTTAAACGTTTCATAACGAAACCCCGCATGGACCTATTTACCGACAACGTTTTTTATACCATCAAGTTGACCATCTGGTTGTCTGCAGATTGAGACACCATTCACAGTTCGACCAGTACCCAGCGCTGGCACAACAACTTTTAGATCAGCACGCAGGCCGAAACGCTCGGCTGCTAGACTATGCGCCCACATGCCACTCGCCACCTCTGCGCCCGAACAACATTCCCTGCTGCGAGTGCGCGCCTTCCGCCAATTCTGGAGTGCGCGCGTGGCCGCCGGTTTCGCCTACCAGATGCTCTCGGTGGCGGTCGGCTGGCAGATTTACGCGCTCAGCCATCGCACGCTGGATCTCGGCCTCATCGGCCTGGCGCAGTTTTTGCCCTCGCTGCTGCTGATGCTGCCCGCCGGGCATCTCGCCGATCGGTACGAGCGGCGCCGCATCCTGCTCGCCGCGGAATGGCTGCAAGCCCTGGCGCTGGCGCTGCTGGCCGCCGGCAGCTTCCTGCACTGGCTCAACGAAGGCGTGATCCTGGTGCTGGTGCTGGTCATCGGCATCGGCAAAGCCTTTGAATTTCCGGTGCGCCAGGCGCTGCTGCCGGGTCTGGTGCCGCCCGCACTGCTGCCGCGCGCCATGGCCGCGAGCGCCTCGGCCGGACAGATGACCATCATGGTCGGCCCGGCACTCGGCGGTTTTCTTTACCTTGCCGGTCCGGACATCGTTTATCTGGTCTCTGCCTGTCTGTATGTCGGCGCGGCGCTCCTCTTTTGGCGCATGCCGTCCGTGTCGCCGCCGGTCGCGCACGCGGCACGCACGCTCAAGACCGTGTTTGCTGGTATCGCCTACATCCGTCGCCGACCGGTGATCTTTGGCGCGATCTCGCTGGATTTGTTCGCGGTGCTGCTCGGCGGTGCCACCGCGCTTTTGCCTGCGTTCGCGCACGACATCCTGCACACCGGTCCCTGGGGACTCGGTTTGCTGCGCGCGGCGCCGGCGGTGGGCGCGCTCGTTATATCCGTGTGGTTGGCGCACCGGCCCTTGCGCCGTGGCGTCGGCAAAATCATGTTCGCCTGCGTCGCGGGATTTGGTTTCGCGACGCTGCTGTTCGCACTGTCCACTTCGTTCCTGCTGTCGCTGGCCGCGCTCTGTGCACTGGGCGCATTCGACATGGTGAGCGTGGTCATCCGCGGCACGCTGGTGCAACTGGAAACGCCGGACGAAATGCGCGGGCGCGTCAGCGCGGTCAATGCCATGTTCGTGACCACTTCGAATCAACTCGGCGAATTCGAATCCGGCGTGACCGCGTCCTGGTTCGGCACCGTGCCGGCGGTGGTGATCGGCGCGCTCGGCACGCTCGCGGTGGTCGGCTTGTGGATGGGGTGGTTTCCGGAGCTGCGCAAGCGTGAGCGGCTGGAAACCACGCTCAGCTAAAAGCGGTTCTCGCTATCAACAAAAAAAGGCCGCACCGGTCAAGGTGCGGCCTGTATCCCTTTACCGACTCGGCCGTTCGCAGCAGTGCGGCGGCTTGTCCTGTTCACGCTGCGCGTGCGCGTCGGGCCTGGCAGCGGGTGCGCGCGTCTGGAAATGCGGCTCATTGAACGCCGGCTGGCGCATCGGAGCACGCTGCATTTCTTCCGGACGTGGCATCTCATTTCGGTTCATGTTCCAGTCGCCCCGCTCGATGCGCGCTGCGGGTGGCGGCGCAGCCACATACGGATTGCCGTAATTCACCGTGGGTTGCGGCTGGTACATCCGGGTGCGTGCCGGTGGCACATGCGTAGGATGCTCGGGCCGCATGGCCTGCACCGGAGGCCGGAAGTTGCTCACCGGCGGACGCGCCGGCTGCCGATACTCATTGACGTAGGGGTTGCCGCGCTGCACTTGCGGTTCGCGCTCGACGGTCACCGCGTTGTGATTACCCCCATTCCACGGCTGGACCTTGCCCCGGTACTCGTAGCCGTTTTGCTGAGTATTCAGGCGCACCACACCGGCGCCCTGGAATTCACCGGGGTGCGTGGTGGCCACGATCTGCGGACGTCCGCGGTTCACGTTGAAGCGCTGTGCCGGATCGTCGAGCGCCAGGCGCTCCTGATGCAATTGCATTGCGGTGGGCGCGACGTGCTGCTGGTGCGCATACGCCAGTTGCGCCGCGCTGGCGCGCAGCCGGATTCCGCCCTGACCGCCGTTGTAACTCACGCGGCCGGTGGGCGGCCCGGGGTTGGGCAGCCTCTGATCGTAGGTATTGTGTATATAGGTGATATCCACGTTGGTGATGCTGCGGTTGTAATAGAACTCGCCGCCGTTCCAGTAGCCGCCCCAGTAACCGTGACCGGTGTAACCGTAGCCGTAGTCAACGCCGCCGTAGAAACCCACGGTTGGCCCCCAGTACCCGGGGTTCCACATGTAATAACCGCCGTTCCATGCCCAATAACCCGGGGTCCAGAACAGACCCACGGCCGGCGCAAACACCCAGGCGCCCGGCACCCAGTAATAACCATACGGACCCCAAGCCCAATAGCCGGGCGTCCAGATATAGCCGCCGCCGGGGCAGATGGGTTGCGGGTACCAGGGCAAGGGCGGCGGCGCATAACCCACCGAGATGCCGACGTAGACCTGAGCCGAAGCCGTTCCGGATATCGTCAACAGGGGAGTGGCCAAGGCCGCGGTGACCAGGAATGCCGCGAGGATCCGTTTCATGTTGCGCCCTCCTACGAATGCTCTTGCCAGGAACAACGCAAAGCTTACGGATAAAGTTTACGCCACGCCTGCGGCTACAACATTAAATCCGGGTAATCCTGGCCTGCCTGTAACACCTTGTTACAGACTGCGGCCGTCGAAACGATTGACCTTGAGCGCAGCGATGTCCACGCCTTCGAGGCAACGCACGTTGACGGCCACGGTATCCTTGCCCTCTTTGTCCTTGGCCATGCCGAAGGTCGCACAGCCGCACTCGGGGCAGAAATAATGCTTGATGTGGTGCTTGTTGAAAGTGTAATACTTCATGTTGGCTTCCGGCGTCTTGAGTTTCAGCTTGGCGCGCGGCATGAACCACAAGAGGTGCCCGCGTCGCTGGCATATCGAACAGTTGCATTCCACCACCGGACCCGGCTCGGCTTCGACTTCGTAGCTTATTTTTCCGCAATGACAACTGCCTTGGTACACCATGACCTCACTCCTCGTACTTTCCCGGTGCGGATATCCTACCGCCAGACCCCGGTTGCACAACCGGTCCGACTGCAATAATCCGGCAGGGCTTCAAGCTCCTGAATCAAGATAAAAAAATGGGCCGGCTTGCGCCGGCCCACTTCCTGTTCGCCATGTCTAACGCTCAGTTGGCATTGAGATAACGGAACTTGAGCATCGGCCCAATCTGGGGGTCGCTGCCGTAGAACGAGCGGAACATCTTGGCCAAATCCTCGGTATTGCCGCGCGACAAAATCAGATTGCGGTAGCGCTGGCCATTGGCGCGCGTCAAGCCGCCGTGATCCAGGAACCACTGGTAACTGTCGTCCGCCAGCATCTGCGTCCAGTTGTAGGCGTAGTAACCGGCAGCGTAGCCGTTGCTCCAGATATGCAGGAAATAAGTGGAACGATAACGCGGCGGCACTTGCGGCATGTATACGTGGGTTTTTTCCAGCGCCGCGCGTTCGAACGCGTCCACGTTCGCTACCGGCGTGCCGGCCGACAGCGTATGCCACCGCATGTCGAGCTCCGAGGCTTCCAGCATTTCCAGCATGTCGTAGCCCTTGTTGAAAGCCTGTGCCTTGCGCAGCTTTGCCGCCAACTCTGCCGGCATGGGTTTGCCGGTCTGGTAATTGATGGCGTAATGATCAAACACTTGGGGATACGACGCCCAGTGCTCATTGACCTGCGAAGGGTATTCCACGAAGTCACGCGCCGTGGCGGTACCCGACAGGCTCGGATACTCCTGGTCCGCGAAGAAGCCATTCAAGGCGTGGCCGAACTCATGGAACATGGTCACCACGTCGTCGAAGCTGATAAGCGCGGGCTGCCCCGGTTGCGGCTTGGGGAAATTGCAGACGTTGTAGATCACCGGTAACTGGTGCAACAACCCAGATTGATACACCAGATTGTCCATCCACGCGCCGCCGGACTTGTTGTCGCGCTTGAAATAGTCCGCATAGAACAAGCCCAGCGGCTTGCCGTTATCGTCATACACTTCAAACACGCGCACGTCCGGCTGCCACACCGGCAAATCATGGCGCTCCTTGAAGGTCACGCCGTAAAGTTCGTGCGCCGCATAGAACACGCCGTCCTGCAGCACGCGCCACACCTGGAAATACGGTTTGACTGCGTTGGAATCCAGATCGTATTTCTGCTTGCGCACCTGCTCGCCATAAAAGTCCCAATCCCAGGGTTCGAGCTGGAATTTGCCGCCGTCCTGGTCAATCGCCTGCTGGATGTCCGCGGCTTCCTCTTTCGCCTTGCGCGTGGCGGGTGGAATGAGTTTGTCGAGGAAGGCTTCCACGTTCGCCGGCGTCTTGGCCATCTGGGTTTGCAGCGCCCAGGCGGCGTAGTTCGGATAACCCAGGACCCTGGCTTCCTCGGCCCGCACTTCGGCGAGACGCGTGATGGTGCCACGCGTGTCATTCGGTCCGCCGCGTTCGGCGCGGTTCCAGGATGCTTCAAACAATTTTTGGCGTGTCGCGCGATCCGTGAGCACGCTCAAGTCCGGCTGTTGCGTGGTGTTATCCAGCGGAATCAGCCATTTGCCGTCGAGGCCACGCGCCTGGGCCGCCGCCGCCGCGGCGTCCAGTTGCGCCGGCGACAGCCCCGCGAGTTCCGCCTTGTCGTTCACCACCAGCGCAGCCGCATTGCTGGCCGCCAGCAACTGGTTGGAAAACTTGGCGCTCAGCGCGGCGTCTTCCTCGTTGAGCTTCTTGAGCTGCGTCTTGTCGGCCGGCGATAGCCTGGCGCCCGCGAGCACGAACTGCTGGTCGTAATACCAAATCAGGCGCTGCGACTCGGGATCGAGCTTGAGCTTGGAGCGCTCCTGGTAAATATGCTCGACGCGCTTGAACAGCTTGGCATTCAGGAAGATTTCATCCTGATTGGCCGCGAGTTGGGGCGCGACCGTCTGCTGGATGTTCTGCAGCGTCGGATCGGTATTGGCGCCGGTCATCAGGTTTAGGGCGCGAGTGGCGCGCATCAGCAACTGGCCGCTTCTCTCCAGCGCCACCAGCGTGTTTTTGAAGGTCGGCGGCGCCGGGTCGTCGGCTATTTTTGCCACCTGCGCCTGCTGCTGCTTGATGCCCGCCTCGATGGCCCGCGGGTAATCGCTGTCCTTGATCTTGCTGAAGTCCGGTGTCTCGAACGGCAGCGTGCTCGGCGCGTAAAAAGGATTGGTCTTGGCAAGATCGGATGACATGGAACTATTCCCATCGGCCAGCGCCAGGCCGGAAGCACCCAGGGCCAACACGCCGGCAACAGTGAAGGAAATGATGCGCAACATCGCGGCAACCTCTCGGGAATGGACAGGAATCGCACCGGCGGTCCGGCGCGGAGTGCGCACTTTACCCGCAGACGGCCTGCGAGTCCAAGTATGGCGACGAGAGGCGCCGCTTCCACTTCGGCACATCCGGAATATTGCCGGATAGTTCAACAATACGGCTTCGAATCAGGGAGATCTAGGGGGCACTGAGCCAAGCAAAGCAGCCCGGCGCTCAAGACTTTCCTTCGGCCAATAGACATTGCGGTCGTAATATTCCGGAACTGCGGGCGTGCCGGCAGGCAACACGACCCACGGCTGTTTGGAAGAAGTGAAGATATGGATATCCGGAGGCAGGCGATCGGGCTCGTCGAGCGTGCCGACGCGCACAAAACGAATGGCATCGCCTGCTCCTGCATAATTGCTCCAGAGTGCAATTCGGCAGTTCGGACATCGCACGATTTTCTGGCCCTTGCCGCTGTTGGACGGCGTATTGATGACTTCGACTTCGCCTTTCAACAGAATCACGCGATCCGCTTCGATCATGGCGTTGAGCGCAAACGACGCCCCCGTTTCACGCTGACACCAGCGACAATGACAACAGTGCACAAACAGCGGCTTGCTGCTCATGCGATAGCGCACGGCGCGGCAAGTGCAGCCGCCCTCATAAATCATGGTTTTGTCAGTAGTCACCAATCGCGCCTGACTTCCCATAAAGAAAATTCCGCCTTAATTCGTCACCCCGGTGAAAACCGGTGTGACGAGAGGCAAGCGCCGCTTACGAACCGAGATACTTCACCACCCACTTCTCGATGGCGCCGTAATACAACTCGCGGTGCACCGGGCCCTGCGGCGAATGGTGCGCGCCGGGAATGCCGATGAATTCCACCGGCACGTGGCGGCTGGCGAGCGCGTGATACAACGCAAACGATTCGGTGATCGGCACGGTGGTGTCGTCGGTGCCGGAGAGAATCAGCGTCGGCGTAGTGATGTCGCCTGCGTAGGTGATGGGCGAACCGCTGACGTATAGCGCAGCGCTGTCTTTGTCCCACGGACTGCCGCCAAGCGAGTCGCGCGTCCAGGCAAGATTGCCGGCGGCGGAGAGCTCATATTCCTCGGTCCAGTCCACCGCGCCGTCGCCCACCACCGCGCAGCGCCAGAAGTGCTGGTGCGAAATCAGCCAAGCCGTCATGTAGCCGCCGTAGGAGTGGCCGGTCGCGGCGATGCGCGACTCGTCCACGATGCCCTGTTTCTCCAGCATCTGGATGCCGGAGATCACATCGCTGTCCGGACCCGCGCCGGGATCGCGGTAGATCGCGTGCATGTGTGCGTTGCCAAGGTTATCGCTGCCGCGATAATTCGGTTCGAACACCAGATAGCCGTCCGCCGCGAACAGATCGCGCAGCGGACCGATTTCGTTGGTGTCAAAGTCCTCACTTGAGGACGCTTCCGGACCGCCATGATCCCAGACCACCAGCGGATATTTCTTGCCGGACACGTAGTTATTCGGATAAGTCAGAATACCATCGTCCAACTGTCCATCCGGTGCACGCCAAGTCACTTCGATGCTGCGGCCGTGAGCATATTTTGCGAAGCCGCTGTTGAAATCGGTCAATTTCACCGGTTTGCTATCCAGCGTACGCAACAGATACAACTCCGGCGCCAGCGTGACGCTGTCGGCGACCACCGCGAGCGCGCCTCGGGATGACACCGCGAAGCTCAGCGCATTCAGGCCGTCCAAATCCAGCGCATGACCTTTGGCGTTCAACGGTTGCACGTAAAGCTGCACGCCGATCCGATCATCTGCCATCCCCACCACGCCGCGTCCGTCCGGCAGCCAGGCGAGTTCGGGAAGCAGATTGCGATCCAGGTCAGCGCTGATATCGTACGGCTGACCGCCAGCGGGTGAGCCGACGAACAAATCCATGTCGCTGACCGCGCCCGGTCCATGTATATATAGATAGGCAATCGCATCGCCGTGGGGTGCAAAAACCGGGTTGTATTCGTAGCTGAGTTGGTTGGTAATCGGATGCTCGTCGCCGGTCGCGACGTTCACGGCGACGATGCGGGTCCGGTCGCTGTCGCTATCGTCGGCATTGGCTTGCTGTGCATAAACAATCCACTTGCCGTCCGCCGACCAGACAGGTGCCGAAACGCCCCCACCTATGGGCGGCGCGGTCTCCAGCACGCTGGTGGGACCAAAAGTAAGTTGGTGCGCTTTGCCATCCTTAACCGACAGCAACCAGATGTGCGAGGGCACCGGCGGTTTGTTGATGAGATAGTCGTCATCGTGGATGGTGAAAAGATCATGATGCGTGCGCCGATCTTTTTTGCTTATCGGCGATTCATCCGGCGTGACATAGGCAATGGTCTTGCCGTCCGGGCTCCAAGAGAATTGCTGGATGCCGTTGTCCGCGTCACTCAGCTCCTCCGGCGTGCCGCCTGTCGCCGGCACGGTGTAGATCTGCGCCTTCTGCTTACCCACCTTTGCCATGAACGCCAGCGTCTTGCCGTCCGGCGACCAGCGCGGCATTTCCAGGTCGCGCATTCCCTGAACCAGAATGAGGGATTTTCCGCTCGCAATATCCAGAACGCGTAGCGTCGCGTCATAGCGGTCATGCACAAAATCCGAACGCACAGTCAGAAACGCAAGTTCCTTGCCATCGGGCGAAAATTGCGGCGAGGTAATGCGTATGAGCGCACGATAGTTCTGCAACTGGATCGACGTGCCCGCCGCGCAGACGGCCGCGGGGACGAACATGCAAAGCAGGCAGACAAGAGCAAAGCGTTTCATGAGCTTCTCCTTCCGGCGAACGACCGGAATCGGATCAGGAATAGTAGAAGCGACAGCCAGTTAGGTTGCCGTCGCCGAATAATGAGGTAAGCAGGACGGCCATCATTTTATACCTGCTATCGGCTTTAGCGAACGGCAGCTGCTCATCCAAACTCCGCATACGTGGTCAGCTCGCGGGACTCTCAAGCTTTCAAACGCCAACCTGTGCGGAAAATCCACCAGACGAAGACCAGGCACAGCGCGAGGAATGCAAAGGTTGCCACTACACTGACGCCCACGTTGACATCCGCCAGCCCATAGAAACTCCAGCGGAAGCCTGATACCAGGTACACCACCGGATTGAACAGCGAAATTCTCTGCCAGACCGGCGGCAGCATGTGAATCGAATAAAAACTGCCACCGAGGAAAGTCAGCGGCGTGATGATCATCAAGGGTACCACCTGCAATTTTTCGAAGTTGTCCGCCCAGATGCCGATGATGAAACCAAACAGGCTGAAACTCACGGTAGTCAGCACCAGGAACAGGATCATCATCGCCGGGTGAGCAATCGAGTAATCCACAAAGAGCCTTGCTGTAACCAGAATAATCACCCCCACAATGACGGCCTTGGTCGCCGCCGCACCCACGTAGCCAGTTATGATTTCAAGGTATGAGAGCGGTGCCGAGTGCACTTCATAAATAGTGCCGACAAACTTTGGAAAGTAGATGCCGAACGAGGCGTTGGATACGCTTTGCATCAACAACGACAA
>JAGXAL010000058.1 GCA_018971605.1 Natronospirales bacterium
ACATCGTCATACTTGTCGGACAGTTGCTGCATCATTTTCACGGCTTCCGGGGCACGATTGATGCGTGCATACGTCAATGCCAAACCGTAACGGGCTGCGTCCTGATCCCAGCCGTGCCGGGTGTTGATGGCGCCCTTGAAAAAGGCCACCAGAGTGTCCGGCTCGTTGCTTTCCAAAACCCGCACGCGGGCTTTCATGATCGCGTAGCTGCGGCTGTCGGGGCGCGGCGGCACGTGCATGTCCTCGGCGCGCTCCATGAGATACGCCATGCGGGTGGCATCCTGGGGGTGGTCGAGCAGAAATTCCGGAATGTAGTCGTAGCCGTTGAGTGACGAGTTGCGCATCATCTTCTGGAAGAACTCGACCATGCCCTGCGGCGGGAATCCGGCGCGTGCCAGTGTCTGGATGCCGACGCGGTCGGCTTCCTCTTCCTGCGAGCGAGTGAAGGTGATCTGGTGCTGGAGCAAGGCGCCCTGGGCGGTGGCGATGGCGCCGTAGGCCACGTTCGGGTCGCCGGCATTGGCGGCCACCAGAATCGCGCCCAGCATGGTGGCGATGTTGAGCAGACTGCGGTTGCTTTGGTCTTCGAGCGTGCGCGCGATATGCCGCTGGGTCACGTGGCTGGTCTCGTGCGCCATGACGCCCGCCAACTCATCCTCGTTGTCGGTGGCCAGAATCAAGCCGCTGTTCACGCCGATGAATCCGCCGGGCAGCGTGATGGCGTTGATCTCCGGATCGTTCAGCACGAAGTATTCGAAGTTCAGGGTCGGATCATCGCTGTGCGACGACAGCTCATGGCCCAGGTTGTCGATGTACTCGTGCACCAGCGGGTCGTCCAGAATCGCGCCTTCGCTGCGCGCCTCGTTCATGATCTGCACGCCGATCTGGTATTCCTGCTGCGGCGACAGCACGTTGGCGCCGGCCATGCCGATTTGCGGCAGATTGAAATCGCTGCGGGATTCGTTGCCGGGCCGGGCGCTGGAGCTGGCGTTGCCGGTGCCGGGAGGCGGGGCCGAAGGCGCGCTGGGTTGCGGCGCAGGCAAGGCTGCGAGTCCCGATCCGACATGCGCGGGGCTGTTGGTCACCAGCAGGAGAAACAACGCGACGGCCGCCGCGAGAAAAGTCAGAAATTTACGCATGCTGCAATTGCGAACTGCCCGCCCATGGCAGGCCTGATTCAGCTGACTCCATTATGGCACGCCGGTTGCCGTGCGTACGGCGAGCCTTGACCGGTCGCTTGTTGGACTGCGACCAACGCTGAAGGTGCCGTTCACAAGCACAAATGCAAAGCCCCCGCGAGGCGGGGGCTTTGGCCGGCAAGGCACTGTTTCAGAACTTGTAGATGTACTGAATGCCGAGAATGTCGGCATCGGCCTTGAACTGACCGTTGATGTAGTCGCCGCTGCTGCCGTCGAGTTGGCTGTAAGGAATATGGCTGTTGATGAACAGGTGCGCGTAGCCGATATCCCACTGACTGCGGTCCGAGACTTTCCAACTGGCGCCCACTGCAATCCACTTGCGGTCGGCATCCGGCAGGCGCGCAGTGCGGCTGGCGTTGACCGAGTTGTTGCAGGTGGCGAACGCCGGCGGAGTGACGCTGTTGCAAGGCGCGCTCGGATTGGGCACCGGCGACTTGTCGAGCGCCACGCCGCCGCGGAAGGTCCACTGGTCGTTGAACTTGTAGTTGGCGCCGACGGCAAAGCGGTTGCTGTTGGACAGGCCTTCCTGCACAGTCGTGGGTGGCATGCCGGGATCGGCGAAGTTGATGGTCAGATTCTGGAAGCTGCTCCAGCCGGTATAACTCCAATCGGCCATCAACGACCATTTGTCATCGAGCTGCTGGTACAGGCTCAGGGACACGATCTGCGGCGTGGTGAACTGCGCGCTGATGCCCTGACTCTGAAACAGGCCGGCGCTGGTGAACAGTGCCGGCGCGTTGGTGAAGCTGGCGCTGCCGGTGAGGTCGTGTTTGACGCGCGAGCGGTAGGCAAAGCCTACGCGGGTCGTGTCGTTCTGCCACAGCACGCCGAAGTTGAATCCCACGTGGGTGTTGCTCGCGGTGCCCTGAAAGAAGCCATCATGGCTCTGCGGGGTCAGGTTCATCGCGGTGCAGTTCACCGGGTTGACCTTGGAGAAACACACCGCACCGAAATCCACATCGTTGGTGAGCTTCACGTCCATCTTCTGGACATCCACGCCGAAGCCTGCTGACCAGTTGTCGTTGAACTTGTACGCCAGCGTCGGATTGAGGTTAAGCACCGTGACGCCGGTGTAAATTGCCTGATAGCGGAAAATCGAGTTGGCGTTGTAGCTGGTGGCCAGTCCGAAGGGCACGCCCAAGCCGATGCCGAATGCCAGCTTGTCGGTAAGCGGCGTCGAATAATAAATGAACGGCACCGCACCGAGCTTGCCGGGGTTGCCGCCGTTGTTGCCGGTAAGCGGCTGGCCGGCGGCATCCACCGCGGTGGTTGGCGTGAAGTTGGCACCGAAGCGGATGACGCTCAGGCCGGCGTCCAGTTCCGCGCCGCTGAGACGCGTGAGACCCGCGGGGTTGTACCAGATGGTCGAAGCATCGCTGGCGTAGGCTGCGCCGGCCGCGTGCGCGCTGCCCAGGCTGGTGACGCTTTGTTCGGTCAGCTGAAAGTTGGACGCCCATACCAGGCTCGGCACGCAGGCGGCGAGCACCACCACCAAAACGGGCAAAGTCCATTTGTAAACCGGCTGGTTTTTCATCGAAGTTCCTCAAGAGGTGAGCAATTCGGATGGGATGATTTAAGCACAAGCACGCGGGCTTGTCAGTACCGGCCGCCGGACATGCACCTTACAGAATCTCCGAGGCGTAGTCCGCCAGCCGCGAGCGCTCGCCGCGCAGCAGGGTGATATGCCCGGAATGCGGCCAATCCTTGAAACGGTCCACCACAAAGGTCAGCCCGGAAGTGGACTCGGTCAAGTACGGCGTATCAATCTGGGAAATGTTGCCGATGCAAACCATCTTGGTACCCGGCCCGGCGCGGGTGATCAGCGCCTTCAGTTGTTTGGGAGTGAGGTTTTGGGCCTCGTCTACGATGATGTAGCGGTTCAGGAAGGTGCGTCCGCGCATGAAGTTCATGGACCGGATCTTGATGCGGTTGCGCAATAAATCGCCAGTCGCGGCGCGGCCCCATTCGCCGCCTTCACCGTTGGACTGGGTGAGCACTTCCAGATTGTCCATAAGCGCGCCCATCCACGGGGTCATCTTTTCCTCTTCGGTGCCTGGCAGGAAACCGATGTCCTCGCCCAGCGGCACGGTGACGCGCGTCATGATGATTTCTCGGTAGCGGTTCTGTTCGAGTGTTTGCGCCAACCCCGCGGCCAGCGCCAACAGGGTCTTGCCGGTGCCGGCGGCGCCCAGCAACGTCACGAAATCCACGTCAGGCTTGAGCAGCAGGTTGAGCGCGAAGTTCTGCTCGCGGTTGCGGGCGTTGATGCCCCACACCGTGTGGCGGATGCCGCGGTAATCGCGCGTCAATTCCAGCAGCGCGCTGCGCTGATCCAGTTCGCGCACCACTGCCTCGAAATTGTCCGCGTCATTGAACAGGAATTCATTGGGATGCCAGGACTGCACCTGCGGGCCCTGAATGCGGTAATAGGTGTGGCCGTCCTGTTGCCAGGATTCCATGTTCTTGCTGTGCTGTTCCCAGAAATTCTTGATGAGTTCCCGCGTGCCGCTGAACAGCAAATCCAGGTCATCCAGGGCCTTGTCGTTGTAGTAGTCCTCGGCGTGGATGCCGAGCACGGTCGCCTTGATGCGCAGATTGATGTCCTTGGATACCAGGATGACGCGCCGTTCGGGGTGCTTGCGCTGCAGTGCCAGCGTGGTGCCGAGAATATGGTTGTCGGCGGTATTGCCCGGCAGGGTTTCAGGCAGCAACACCGGCAGCGGTTCCGTCTGGAAAAACAATCGGCCGGTGGTTGCCGTTGCCTGTTCCGCGACCGCCGCGGCGCCGGCATCGCGATGCAAGCCGGGAATCGGCAGGCCGATGTCGATCTGAGATTTGCCGACGTCGTGCATCATGTCGTCCAGGAAGCGGCTTACCTGGCGCACGTTGCGGGCGGGTTCGGAGACGCCTTTCTTGCCGGCGTCCAGCTCTTCCAGCACCACCATCGGCAAAAAGATGTCGTGTTCCTGAAACCGGAAAATGCAGCTCGGATCGTGCATCAGCACGTTGGTGTCGAGCACGTACAGACGCCGCAGCCCCATGGATTTCTTGGCACGTGCAGCAGTGCTAAGCAAGCGCTTTGACGGCATCCAGCACCTCTTGTGCATGTCCTTTGACGCTGACCTTGCGCCACTCGCGGCGCAACACGCCCTTGGCATCGATCAGGAAGGTGCTGCGTTCGATGCCCATGAATTTTCGGCCATAAAGGCTTTTCTGCTTGATGACGTCAAACAGCCGGCAGATTTTTTCGTTTTCATCGCTCAACAGGTCGAATGTCAAGCGGTACTTTTGCCGGAAGCTGTCGTGGGATTTCAGGCTGTCGCGGGATACGCCGACGATCAGCGTGTTGGCTCGCTTAAATTTCGCCTGGTGATTGCGGAAATCCTGGGCTTCCAGCGAACAACCCGTGGTGTTGTCCTTGGGGTAGAAGTACAGCACCACGTTATGCCCCTGCAGCTGCGCAAGTCCGAGGCGTTTGCCGCCGCCGGCGGGCAGTTCGAAATCCGGTACGGCTTTGTCGAGCTTGACTTTACCCATGGGTCACCCGCGACATGGCCATGCAGTCAACCCTTGATGGGTTCCAGGATGGCATCCAGATTCAGGCGATCGCAGAACTCCATGAATTCATCGCGCAGCGTGCCGATGTGCAGGTCGGCGGGGATGTTCACCGCCATCTGCACCGAGAACATGGGCGCACCGGTGTGGTCGGCCGGGTAAGTGCGCGTCGCCAGATCGGCCACGCCGATATTGCGCTCGGCGAAGAAATGCGCCAAGTTGAACACGATGCCGGGTTGGTCCAGACAAACCACGTCAATTGCGTAGGGGATCAGATCGTGGCGGGGCGCGCGCTCCTCGGTGCGCCGCGCCGAGAGTGTCAGTCCCAGCTGCTTGCCGAGTTTCGGGAGCTGGTTCTCGAATTTGCTGAGCGTATTCCAATGGCCGGATACCAGCAGCAACATGCTGAACTCGCTGCCGAGCACCGTCATGCGGCTTTCCGCAATATTGCAGCCGCAATCCTGCACCGCGCGCGTAATGTCATGGAGGATGTCGGGGCGGTTTTCTGCGAGCACCGATACCACAACAAGTTGTTGCATGCGGGCGCGCGGCGGGCGTTCCAGCTTGGGAGGCACGTGGCGCAGTGTACCGGGTTTGCCGGGTCGCGCAACCACGCGCGTGGCTTGAGCAAGCGGCGCTTGAACCGGTAACATAGGCTTTTCCACGGATATCCAGCATGTTTCAAGGCAGCTTGGTGGCGCTGATCACACCCATGGCCGTGGATGGCCAAGTGGATTTTGACGCGCTGGAAAAGCTGGTGCGCTGGCATGTGGGCGAGGGCACCGATGCCATTGTGGCGGTCGGCACCACCGGCGAGGTCTCCACGCTGGAATCCGCCGAGCAGATGAAGGTGGTGGATTGTTGCCTGCGTGCCGCGCAGGCACGGATTCCGGTAATTGCCGGCATCAGCTCCAACTCCACGGCGCGCGCCGTGGCGCTGGCGCGCCTGGCACAGGCGCGGGGCGCGGCTGCCGGGCTGGCGGTGGTGCCCTACTACAACAAGCCCACCCAAGAGGGACTGTACCGGCATTTTTCCGCGATTGCCCAGGCGGTTTCGTTGCCGATTGTTCTCTACAATGTCCCCAGCCGCGCGGCGACGGACTTGCTGCCGGAAACCGTGGCGCGGTTGGCGGCGATTCCGAACATCATCGGCATCAAGGAGGCCACCGGCATACTCGAACGCGTCACGGAGTTGCGCGAGCGTTGCGGCAAGGACTTCCTGTTGTTGAGCGGCGATGATGCCACCGCCATGGAGTTCATGCTGCGCGGCGGACAGGGCGTGATTTCGGTGACTGCCAACATTGCGCCCAAATTGATGCATGCGCTGTGCATGGCGGCCTGCAAGGGCGAGCGCGGCAAAGCGGAGATACTCAATCAGCGGCTGGACAACTTGCACCACAAGTTGTTCCTTGAGAGTAATCCCATTCCGGTGAAATGGGCCTTGGCGCAAATGGGGCGTGCGCCTGCCGGGATTCGTTTGCCGCTTACACCACTGGCGCCCAGCCACCATGCCGCTTTGCGGGAAGCTTTGAGTTCCGTGGGTGCGCTGTAATTCAGCACTTCAAATCAATCTCGGATGGTCATATCATGTTCAAGGTTTTGGCAAGCACACTGTTACTGTTGACGATAGTCCTGGCGGGCTGCAGCAGTCTGGGATGCGGCGACCCCCATCCCTATCTCGGCAGTCCCAGTCATGCGCCGCTCAAGGCGCCGGAAGGTTTGACTATCCCCGCAGCGGATCCTGCTTATGCCGTTGGCAAGGTCACGCCGGCAGCTGGCAAAGGCGGCGACCGCGACGCCGCCGGCATGTGTCTGATCAATCCACCGAATGTGTTGCCGGTCGCAAACACCTCCAAACCTGCGACTGGCGCCCCAGCTGCTGTAAGCCACGATTCTCCGTCTCTGGGCGTTCCGGCGCCCGCCAAACCAGAGGCTAAGGATAAATCGCCCGCACCGGCAGCTGGCACGGCTGCGGCCATCGGCATATCGCTTGCGGTCGGCGGAGGCATGCAGTAGCCTGCCGCGCCTTTCAGGTCCGGCAGGCGCACTAGGGACGGTTTGGACGATGCGTTTAGCAATGTGGAGAGGTGTCCGAGCGGTCTAAGGAGCACGACTGGAAATCGTGTATACGCCCAAAGCGTATCGCGGGTTCGAATCCCGCCCTCTCCGCCAGATTTCAACGTCACGATTTGATTCACGTGCTGGTGCGGGGAACGTCCCTGTCAGGCTCACGCTCGGTTTCACTGCCTTGTGCGCTCTGTGTGGGTTCTTCGAAATTTTCCCACTACGCATATTGACCCGCATACAATGACGGCGTGGCAGCCTGCGCCGGCCCCTTCGCGACGGCAAGCTGTGAATCCCGTCAGGCCCGGAAGGGAGCAGCGGCAGCAGTAGACTCGTGCGCCGGAGTGCGGCTGACGCAGGTTGCCACCCTGGCACTGCCAGCTGCATCGCAGCTTGCGCGTGTCTGGTAAAGTAGCTTGTGCGCGCAAGCTTGCGCCCTCGCGGTAACCGGTTCATTCATGTCGTATCAAGTGTTGGCGAGAAAATGGCGGCCCCGCAATTTCGCGGAAATGGTCGGCCAGGAGCATGTGCTCAGGGCGCTGATCAATGCGCTGGACCACAACCGCCTGCACCATGCCTTCCTGTTTGCCGGCACCCGCGGCGTAGGCAAGACCACGCTGGCGCGCATCCTCGCCAAATGCCTGAATTGCGAAAAAGGCGTGAGCTCGCAGCCCTGCGGCGAATGCAGCGCCTGCCAGGAGATTGACGCAGGCCGTTTCGTTGATCTGATCGAGGTGGACGCCGCGTCGCGCACCAAAGTGGACGATACGCGTGAATTGCTCGACAACGTGCAATATGCGCCGAGCCGGGGGCGCTACAAAGTGTACTTGATTGACGAAGTGCATATGCTTTCCGGCCATTCCTTCAACGCGCTGCTCAAAACCCTGGAAGAGCCGCCGCCGCATGTGAAGTTTCTGCTGGCGACCACCGATCCGCAAAAGCTGCCGGTCACGGTGCTGTCACGTTGTCTGCAATTCAACCTCAAGCGCCTGCCGGTGAGCCTGATCCAGAAGCATCTGGCCCACATTCTTCAGGTGGAGAACATCCAGGCCGAGGACGCGGCCGTCGCTTTGATCGCGCAGGCAGCGGATGGCAGTTTGCGTGACGCCCTGAGTCTGCTGGATCAGGCGATTGCCTACGGAGGCGGCGCGCTGCGTGAAGGCGAAGTGCGCAACATGCTGGGCAGCATCGAGCAATCCCACGTTTACGACCTGCTGCAGGCATTGGCCGGCAAGGATGCCGAGGCACTGTATGAAATTGCGGCCCGGCTGGATGAACAAGCGCCTGATTACGCAATGGTCTTGGATGACCTGGCCGCGTGCCTGCAACGCATGGCGTTGGTGCAGGCGATACCGGCGGCCGGCAAGGATTTTGCCGATGTTGACAGCCTGCGAGTTCTCAGCAGGAAATTTACGTCCGAGGAAGTGCAGCTGTGCTATCAGATCGCGCTGCTCGGCAGGCGTGACTTGACGCTGGCACCCGCGCCGCGTGCCGGATTTGTGATGACTTTGCTGCGGATGCTGACGTTCATGCCGAACCAAGCCGGGGCCGGGCGGGCGGCGGTTGCGGTGGCTGCCCAGCCGGCACCGGCCGGTTTTTCGAAAACCTCATCCACGGCGCAATACCCGGCGTCCAAACCGGCTCAGGTCTGGAAAGACCCGGACTGGATGGGTCTGGTGGAATCGCTGGAATTGCGTGGTGCCGCGCAACAATTGGCGCTCAACTGTCAGTACCGGCGGCGTGAGGCCGGCAGCCTGCATCTGGAACTCGATGCCGCGCACGCACATCTCGCCACCGAGCAGTTGCTTAAGCGCCTGGAAGAGGCCGTTTCGCGCCATTACGGCGAGTCGCTGAAGATCCGCATCCAGGCGGTGCAGGCAGAGCTGGATACGCCCGCCAAACGCGACGCGCGCCGTCAGGCGGATACCCTGCAAGCTGCCCAGACCGCGATCGTAGCCGATCCCAACGTGCGCAGTTTGTGCGATACGTTCGGGGTGCAAGTCAATCCCGAATTGGTCAAACTCGCCAAGTGACAGGCAGAGGCGAACGGCGGATGAAAGGCGGACTCGGTGGATTAATGAAGCAGGCGCAAGAACTGCAAGCCGGTATGCAGAAGGCGCAGCAGGAACTGGCGCAGGTTGAAGTGACCGGGCAGGCGGGCGGTGGCATGGTGTCTGTGGTCATGAGCGGCCGCCACGAGGTCAAGCGTGTGACGATTGATCCGAAAATGCTGGGTGACGACCGTGAGATGCTCGAAGACCTGATTGCCGCGGCCGTGAATGATGCGGTCAACAAGCTCGAGGCGCTGATGCGCGAACGTTTCGCCGGCTTGACCGCAGGCATGCCGTTGCCGGGCGGCTTGAAACTGCCGTTTTGATTGCATGCTGTATACGCCGCTGCTGCAACAACTGATGGATGCACTGCGCTGCCTGCCGGGCGTCGGCCCCAAGTCCGCGCAGCGCATGGCGTTTCACCTGCTGGAGCGCAATCGCGAGGCCGCGGGAGCCTTGGCCAAGGCGCTGGAGGCTGCCGCTGCCGGGGTACGCCACTGTGAACGCTGCCGCATGTTCACCGACAAACCCATTTGCGAAATCTGCGCTTCGACGCGGCGCAACGATGCATTGCTGTGCGTAGTGGAGACGCCGGCTGATGTGTATGCGCTGGATGCCGCCACGGGTTTTGGCGGTAAATATTTCGTGCTCATGGGCCATTTGTCGCCGCTCGACGGCATCGGTCCCGACGAATTGGGCCTGCGCCAACTGGAAGCGCGTCTGGACGAGGGTGGCATTACGGAAATGATCCTGGCGACCAATCCCACGGTCGAAGGTGAAGCCACGGCGCATTACCTCGCGGAATTGGCGCGGGCGCGCAACATCCGGGCCACGCGCATCGCGCACGGCGTGCCATTGGGCGGCGAGCTGGAATTCGTGGATGGCGGGACGCTGTCGCAGGCGTTCTCGGGGCGGCAAGCCATGGGCTGATCGGAACGGGAGGGCGATCCGTGAAATTGAAAGAGGTTTTTTTTGGACTTGGACTGAAGCCGCGTGCCCGGGAATACGGCTTCGACATACAGCGATTTGTGCTGGAAAAAGACGGCGAAATCGAGTATGCCGCCTGGCGGCATCCAAAGGAAAAACCCAAGCACTTCTATCAAGCGCAGGTCGACGCGATTCGCGGATTTTTGTCTGCGGGGGATTACGCCCTGGATATTGGCGCGCATACCGGCGATTCCACCCTGCCGATCGCGCTGGCCGTGGGCGCCAGCGGCGGGGTGCTGGCCTTGGAACCGAACCCCCATGTTTACAAGATTCTGGCGGCCAATGCCGGCCTCAATAAGCACAAAACCAATATCCAGCCGCTGATGTTTGCGGCCACGGCCGAAGATGGCGAGATGGACTTTGAGTATTCTGATGCCGGGTTTTGCAACGGTGGATTGCACAAGGACATCAGCCCGTGGACCCATGCACACTTTTTCAAGCTGCGGGTGCGCGGCAGGAATCTGTTGCGCTTTCTCGAACGTGAATGCCCCGACGTCGTACGCAAAATTCGTTACGTGAAAATAGATACTGAAGGCTTTGATCCCGATGTGGCGCACTCCATCCGTGCGCTACTGCAGCAAAACCATCCGTTCATCAAGACTGAAATTTACAAGCATTTGCCTACTGATCGCCGCCGGCAATATCTGCGCGAGTTGCAGGGACTTGGTTACCGCCTCTACAAGTGGGAGAGCGAGGAAAATTACCGTGGTCAGCTCATGTCGGACAGCGATGCCGACAAATGGCAGCATTATGACGTGTTTGCCGTTCCACCTGACAGCAAGTGACGCATACTTATGACCGATTGCCTGTTCTGCAAGATGGTGCACGGTGAGATCAAGCCGCGCATGGTGCTGGAAACCGACGAGTTGATCGCCTTCGAGGATATCAACCCGCAGGCGCCGACCCATGTGCTGGTGGTGCCGCGCAAGCACATTGCCACGCCCAACGATATCGGATCGGAGGATACGGCCTTGATTGGCAAGCTGGTGCTCGCGGCCCGCAAAATTGCAGCGGAACGCCAGCTCAGCGAGTCCGGCTACCGGCTGGTGATGAACTGCAATCGTGGCGGCGGGCAAACCGTGTTTCACATCCATCTGCATTTGCTGGGCGGCCGGCAGATGACCTGGCCGCCTGGGTGAGCGCCGCGCGTGCGGAGAATGAATTCAAGCTTGAGGATTGCTCAAGGCCAGAATGCGCGCCAGAGCGGGCGGATGGGAATCGTGGAAGGCCGAATGCAGCGGATCGGGCGTGAGCGTGGTGGCGTTGTCCTTGTAGAGTTTTACCAGCGCGCGCACCAGTGCGCTGCCATCCGCTTGCCGGGCTGCGTAAGCGTCGGCCTGGAATTCATGCCGCCGTGACCACCAGGAAGCCATGGGCTCGAGCAACGACAAGAACGGCGGCGCCAGCAACACGAACAGCAGCAAGGCCATGTAGGCCGAAGCCTGGGTAACCCCCATACCACGGTAAAACCACGGCTGCAGCGCGAGTTCGCCGAGCACCGCCAATCCCGCGAGGCTCAGCAAGCCGCTCACCA
>JAGXAL010000174.1 GCA_018971605.1 Natronospirales bacterium
TGGAAAACTCCTTCAATCGCGTCGGGCTGGATCACGTGCTCTTGGTGCGTGTGGCTTCAACTGCGGTGGTCACGGCGTTGCTCGGCGGTACGCGCGAACAGGTGATCAACGCCGTGTCGCAGGCGTTCATTGACGGTGGCGCGCTGCGCACTTACCGGCACGCTCCCAACACGGGCTCGCGCAAGAGCTGGGCGGCGGGCGACGCCACCAGCCGCGCGGTGCGCCTGGCGCTCATCGCGCTCAGCGGCGAGATGGGCTATCCGACGGCACTCTCGGCCAAGACCTGGGGCTTCTACGACGTGCTGTTCAGGGGCCAGCCGTTCAGGTTCCAGCGCGACTACGGCAGCTACGTGATGGAAAACGTGCTCTTCAAGATTTCCTATCCGGCCGAGTTCCACGCGCAGACCGCGGTGGAATGCGCCATGACGTTGCATGTGCAGGTCAAGGACAAACTGGAGCAGATCGACAAGATTGTGATCGAAACCCAGGAACCGTCTGTGCGCATCATTGACAAGACCGGACCGCTCAATAATCCCGCTGACCGCGACCATTGCATCCAGTACATGACTGCGATTCCCTTGATCTTCGGTCGGCTCACGGCCGAGGACTATGAAGACAAGGTCGCCAGCGACCCGCGCATAGATGCGCTACGCGCCAAGATGGAAGTGCGCGAGAACCCATCATTCACCAAGGATTACTACGACCCGGCAAAGCGCTACATCGGCAACGCGGTGCAGGTATTTTTCAAGGACGGCACAAAGACCGAGCGCATGGCGGTGGATTACCCCATCGGTCACCGCAAGCGTCGCGCGGAAGGCATTCCGGTGCTGGTGAAGAAATTCGAGAATGCTGTCAGCGGACAGCTTTCCGCGAAGCAATGCGAAGCCATCAAGGCCGTGTGTTCCGATCAGAAACAATTGGAGGCCGTGCCGGTCACCGATTTCATGGCGCTTTGGGCAACCTGATGTAGGGTGCGTTTACGCACCATGCCTTAACTGTAGGTTGGGCTGAACTTGGTGAAGCCCGACATTTCCCCATCAGCAGACTGGCACACGTCGGGCTTTCTGTTTTTGTTGGGGTTCGCTATGCTCACCCCAGCCTACCCGATTTTTTGGTCCGCTCCATCATCACAAACATTTAGTCTGGCGTGGAGAATTTCATGAAATCAACCCATTACGCAGTTCTCGGATTGGTTTGCTTTTGTTTTTTGCCCATGGTTGCCTTGTCCGCGCCGCCGCCGGCTTTCCAGTTGAGCGACCTGCAGAAGATTGTGTCGCTGCGCGATCCGCAGATTTCGCCGGACGGCAAAGAGATTGCGGTGATCGTGTCCACGCCGGACTGGAAAACCGACAAGGCCAAGAGCGAAATCGACCTGGTGGACATCGCGACCGGGTCACGGCACGCACTCACCTTCAACCGTGAGGGCCTGTCTTCGCCGCACTGGTCGCCGGATGGCAAGCAACTCGCATTTGTCGCGAATGACCCGGAAACCAAGAAGCCGCAGATTTTCGTTCTGTCCATGAGCGGCGGCGATGCAGTGCGCGTGACCGACAACAAGCAGGGCGTGGACACTTATTCCTGGAGCCCGGACGCCAGGCAGCTTGCCTTCATCGCCCAGGATCCGCCGATCAACGAGAAGGCCATCAAGGAACACGACAAGGTGTTCCAGGTGACCGACGGGAATTTCCTGCTGAAAGAAGCGGTGGCGCCGTGGCAGTTGTGGGTGGTGCCGGCAGCGGGCGGCGCGGCCAAGCAGCTCACGCAAGGCAGCTTCAGTCTCGACACGGAACAGGGTGGGGCGACGGCCCCCGCCTGGAGCCCGGATGGCAGGCAGATCGCCTTTACCCGATTTCCCAGTCCGTATTGGGGACCGTCGTTTCAATCTGTGATTGCGCAGGTGAGCGTGAACGGCGGCGCACCGGTGACGCTGGTTTCCGATCAAGGTGCGGTCGGCATTGCTTACGCGCCAAACAGTGATGAGTTTGCCTTTCAGCGCCCACGCAATGGCGACGAGAACAACGGCAACGCCGTGTATGTAAACGCCAACGGCAAAACACAAGATGTCACGGCAGCGCTGGCGCGGAATTTCAATGCCTTTGCCTGGTTGCCCGATGGCCGGGCACTGGTGACCGTGGGCGAACTCGGCACGCGTTCGGTGTTCTGGGAACAGCCGCTGTCGGGCAAGGC
>JAGXAL010000059.1 GCA_018971605.1 Natronospirales bacterium
CGCATGGATTGCCAATTCCACTGGCATAACCGCGGTTACACCGATTTCAATACATTTCTCGCCACGCTGTCAGCCGACAAACGCAAGAAGATCAATCGCGAGCGCCGCCGCGTCGCTGAAGCCGGCTTCCAGCATCGGATTTACTCTGGCCGGGAATTGGATGACGCGCTTTTGGATGAGTTATACCGATTTTATTCGGCTACTTACGCCAAACGCGGCCAACATACTTATCTCAATAGGACTTTCTTTTCGGAAATCGCCGAGCGCATGCCGGATAGTCTGGTAGTGATCTTCGCGTTTCACGGCAAGCGACCGGTCGCCTGCGCGATCTGTTTTCGTGATGCGCACACACTTTACGGCCGGCATTGGGGCTGCGAGCAGGAATACCACAGCCTGCATTTCGAGACCTGTTATTACCAGGGCATAGACTATTGCATCCGTGAAGGCCTGGAATATTTCAACCCCGGCACCCAGGGCGAGCACAAACTCGCGCGCGGCTTCGAGCCGACTGCAACATGGTCGGTACACTATCTCGACAACCCGGTATTCCGGCAGGCGATTAATGATTTTCTGCAGCGGGAAACCCGCATGCTGCAAGCCTACCTGCGCGACGCGCGTAAACACCTGCCGTTTCACAAGGCCGACCTGAACCTGCGCGCCCCCGGTTGAAACATGGATACGCCCCCTTTCGAACTCCGCTGGCTCGCGCCCGACAGTCCGCCGGACAGCTTTCCGCATCCCGATGCCGCGTTGCGCAATCCAAATGGCTTGCTGGCTGCCGGCGGCGATCTGTCGGTCGAGCGGCTGCTGTGCGCTTACCGCCGTGGAATTTTTCCGTGGTACAGCGATCCCCAACCGATCCTGTGGTGGTCGCCGGATCCGCGCTGCATGATTTTTCCCGAGAAGCTGCACATCAGCCGCTCGCTGCGCCGACAACTGCGGCAGGAAAAATACGTCGCTACGCTGGACACGGCATTTGCTGCGGTGGTCGAAGCCTGCGCCGCACCGCGGCGGGATCAAACCACCGGCGGCACCTGGATCACAAAGGCCATGCTGAGAGCCTACTCGCAGCTGCACCGCCACGGCTACGCGCATTCGATTGAAATCCGCATGCAGGGCAAACTCGTGGGCGGACTTTATGGCGTGGCCCTGGGTGGCGTATTCTTTGGCGAATCCATGTTCAGCCGCCGCAGCAACGCTTCCAAGATAGCCCTCGCCTGCCTGGTAAAACAGTTGCAGGCCTGGAACTTCGGACTGCTCGACTGCCAGATACCCTCCGAGCATCTGCAACGGCTTGGCGCCGTTTGCTTGCCGCGTTCCGAATTTCTTGAGTTATTGGCGCATTACAGCGTATCCCTAAACCGCCAAGGACGCTGGCAATTTGAGGCCGACCTGGAGTTCTGATGCAAAGCCTTGTGCAAGATCCGCTGCCTCTGCTGCTGTCGCCGGAACACCCCTGCCCTTACCTGCCGGGCAAGACCGCACGCACCGAGTTTCTGGACCTGCGCGCCGTGAACCCCAGTCCCGATTATGCGGAGTTGCTGGCGCAGGGTTTCCGCCGCAGCGGCAGTTATTTTTATCGCCCGGACTGCAAGCACTGCCAAGCCTGCGTGCCTTTGCGCATTCCCGTGCGCGAGTTCAATCCCGATCGCAGCCAACGCCGCGTGTGGCGACGCAATCAGGACCTGAGCGTGTCCCTGCGGCCGGCGGAATTCCTGCCTGAACACTATGCGCTGTACCGCCGCTACCTCGCCTGGAAGCATGCGGGCGGCGGCATGGATGATCCCTCGCCACTGGATTACGCGAGCCTGCTGATGGCGCGCAATCACGGCACGCAACTCGCTCAAATACACCTGCGGGATCAGCTCGTCGCGATGGCCGTGGTGGACGCCCTCGATACCGCATGGTCGGCGGTGTACACCTTCTACGCCCCGGAAGCGTCGCCACGCAGTCTCGGCACTTTCGCAATACTGTGGGAAATAGCGGAAGCACGGCGCCGCGGACTGCAATGGCTGTATCTCGGCTACCGGGTCGAAGCCAGCCCCAAGATGAGTTACAAAGCCCGCTTCCTTCCGCATGAGCGCCTGGCCAGCAATGGTTGGCAACGCATCTCGCGCACATTCTGCTGATTTGAAGTTGGCGGCGGATTCCGGCAGAATCTGCGCGCCCTGAACGGCTTGCAGCCGACTCAGGCTCTCCGTAACTCTGTGAGCGCGCATGCCAAAAGAAGAAAACATCGAGATGGAAGGCAAAGTCGTCGAGACCTTGCCGAACACCACCTTCCGCGTGGAGCTGGACAACGGGCATGTGGTCCTCGCCCACATCTCCGGGCGCATGCGCAAGCACTACATCCGCATCCTCACCGGCGACCGCGTTACCGTCGAACTCACGCCCTACGACCTGACCAAAGGCCGCATCACCTACCGCGGCAAGTAAACCTGGATATGGCTTCCGGCCCAGTATAGTGTCGGCTGCCATAACCACTCGCATTCCATTGCCTCATCTGATTCCGAGGGGCCAATGAGAAGTCTTCTTACAAGCCTCTTGCTCATAATTGCGGCTCCCGCGCTGTTCGCAGCACCGCCGACCGGCTACCCACAGACAGAGGTTACGCTCAAGATCGCGGCCGGCACCCTGCACGGCACGCTGGAACTCCCAAGCGGCAAGGCCCCGTTTCCCGTAGTGCTCATCATCGCCGGTTCGGGCCCCACCGACCGTGACGGCAACGACAGGCAATTGGGCCTCGACACGGATTGCTACAAGCTGCTGGCTGAAGCCCTGGCGCGAAACGGCATCGCCTCGCTGCGTTACGACAAGCGCGGCGCCGGCGAAGACATGCTATTGGCGCTGCCGGAAAACAAACTCCGGTTCGAGACTTACATCGGTGACGCGGTCGCCTGGGGCAGACAACTGCGTGCTGACCGGCGGTTCTCCACGCTCACCGTCATCGGCCACAGCGAAGGCTCGCTGATTGGCATGCTCGCGGCGCGGGAGATTCCCGCGGATGCCTACGTTTCCATCGCGGGCGCTGGCGTACCGATTCAACACGTGCTGCGGGCCCAACTCAAACCCAAGCTGCCGCCCGATTTGTACCGGCAAGCGGAAAGCATCCTCCGCAGTCTGGAACAAGGCAAAACCGTCGCGCAGGTTCCGAGCTCACTCGATGCGCTGTTTCGTCCCAGCGTGCAGCCGTACCTGATTTCCTGGTTCAAATACGACCCGGCCAGGGAAATCGCGAAACTGCGGATTCCCGCGCTGATCGTGCAAGGCGAGCGCGATCTGCAGGTGCAGGTTTCCGATGCTGAGGCCCTGAAAAAAGCCGATCCTGCCGCCCGGCTGGTGCTCATCCCGGACATGAACCACGCGTTCAAGGACATAGGCAGCGGACAGGAAGCCAACACGGCAGCGTATTTCAACCCCAAACTTCCCATCGATCCCGAGCTATCAGCTTCAATCGCCGGTTTCATTCACGCTCTGCAACCTGTCACGGGAGATCACCATGCGCACTAACCTGAACGTCCTGACCACGCTGCTATTTGTCGTCGCGGTATTTGACTTCGGCAACGTCTTTGCCGCGGGCAACGCCACAGCCAATGGCAAGTATGTGACTCAGGCGCAAGCCATGATTACCTCCATGGCCAAGGACGATTTCAACAAAGCCGAAACAGATTTCACCGATGTCATGAAGCAGGCTGCGCCACCCGCAAAATTGCAGGAAGTCTGGAGCGCCATTACCGCGCAGCAGGGAGATTTTGAGAAAATCAGCGGCACCAAAACACTGGCAAAGGACGGTTACCTGAACGTATTGGTGGAGACGCAGTTCAAGAACGGTGCGCTGCTGTTCAATGTAACCTTCGATGCAGGCGGGAAGATTGCAGGCTTCCACATAGTGTCGGCAGGCTGATGCAGGCGGTACTTGCCGGAAGCAGCACCGAGGCAAGCCGAGTCGCAACGCTTAGTCGGCTTCCGCCGGATGCACAGCGGCGGTAGCCGCGAGCGATGCCTCTATCGCGATATCAAAATCGCCGTTCTTGACGCCGACACGCACGCGTCCGCCACCAGCGAGCTTGCCGAACAGCAGTTCTTCCGCGAGCGGCTTCTTGAGGGATTCCTGGATCACACGCGTCATGGGGCGTGCGCCCATCTTGGCGTCGTAGCCGCGCTCGGCAATCAGCCGGCGCGCGGCCTCGTCCACTTCCAGCGTTACGCCTTTCTGCTCAAGCTGGTGCTCGAGTTCGATCACGAACTTGTCCACCACCTTGGCGATGGTGCGCGCATCCAGGCTGTTGAAATGGATGATGGCGTCCAGGCGGTTGCGGAACTCGGGGCTGAACAGCCGGCGAATCGCTTCCATCCCGTCCGGCGTGTTGTCGGACTGGGTGAAGCCAATCGAGGGACGTGCCATGTCCTGCGCACCGGCATTGGTGGTCATGACGATGATGACGTGGCGGAAATCCGCCTTGCGGCCATTGTTGTCGGTGAGCGTGCCGTGGTCCATGACCTGCAGCAGCAGGTTGAATACCTCGTTGTGTGCCTTCTCGATCTCATCCAGCAGCAGCACGCAGTGCGGGTGTTTCAGGATCGCATCGGTCAGCAGGCCGCCCTGATCGAAACCCACGTAACCCGGCGGCGCGCCGATCAGGCGTGACACCGTGTGGCGCTCCATGTATTCCGACATGTCGAAGCGCACGAATTCGATGCCGAGGATCAGCGCCAGTTGCTTGGTGACTTCGGTCTTGCCGACGCCGGTTGGTCCGGCAAACAGAAACGAACCGATGGGTCGGGTTTCGGTGCCGAGTCCCGAGCGCGACATCTTGATAGCCGCGGCCAGCGAGCCGATAGCCTTGTCCTGCCCGTAGATCACCAGCTTCAGGTCGCGCTCGAGATTGCGCAGGCTTTCCTTGTCGGAGGCCGATACGCTCTTCGCCGGAATGCGCGCCATCTTGGCCACGATTTCCTCTATGTCCTGCACGCTGATGGTCTTGCGGCGTTTGCCCGGCGGGCGCAGGCGCATGTTGGCGCCGGCCTCGTCGATCACGTCGATCGCCTTGTCCGGCAGGTGCCGGTCGTTGAGATAGCGCGCCGCCAGCTCCGCGGCCGTCTCCAGCACCTTGTTGGGATACTTGACACCGTGGTGCTGCTCGAACTTGTGGCGCAGGCCCTTGAGGATGCGCGCGGTCTCCTCGACCGTCGGCTCCGGCACGTCGATCTTCTGGAAGCGCCGCGCCAGGGCGCGGTCCTTCTCGAACACGCCGCGGTATTCCTGGTAAGTGGTCGAGCCGATGCACTTGATCTCGCCGTTCTGCAGCACCGGTTTGATGAGGTTGGAGGCATCCATGACGCCGCCCGAGGCGGCGCCCGCGCCGATCACGGTATGGATCTCGTCTATGAACAGAATGTTGCCGGGATCCTTCTTGAGCTCGCCAATCACGCCCTTCAGGCGCTTCTCGAAATCACCGCGATACTTGGTGCCGGCGATCAGCGCACCCATGTCGAGCGCATAAATGGTGCTGTCGCGCAGGATTTCCGGCACCTTGTCTTCGACGATCAGGAGCGCCAGACCTTCGGCAAGCGCGGTCTTGCCGACACCAGCCTCGCCCACGAACAACGGATTGTTCTTGCGCCGGCGGCACAGCACCTGCACGGTGCGCTCGATCTCGTGCTCGCGGCCGATGAGCGGGTCGATGCGCCCCTCCTTGGCACGCTGGTTGAGATTGCTGGCATACAGTTCCAGCGCAGTTTTGCCGGGCTTGCTGCCGGCATCGCCCTCCTCTTCGCCGGCTTCGGCGGCGCTCGCCGGTGTTTCATCTTCGTGAATCCGGGAGATGCCGTGCGAGATGTAATTCACCACATCCAGACGCGTGGCACCCTGACGGCCGAGCAGATATACCGCCTGCGATTCCTTCTCGCCGAAGATCGCCACCAGCACGTTGATGGCCGTGACTTCCTTGCTGCCGGAGGACTGCACGTGGAATACCGCGCGCTGCAATACCCGCTGGAAACCCAGCGTCGGTTGCACGTCCGGATCAGGCTGCTCCAGGCGCGGCGTATTCTCGTCGACATAGCGCGTGAGTTCGTGCTGCATGGACTGGATGTCGGCACCGCAGGCGCGCAGCACGTCAGCCACACGCGGGGTGTCGAGCAGTGCTAACAGCAAATGCTCCACGGTCATGAACTCGTGGCGTTTGGCACGCGCCTCCTTGAAGGCCGTGTTCAGGCAGAATTCCAGTTCCTTACTGAGCATGCTCAGGCTTCCTCAAGGGTGCACAGCAGCGGATGCTGGTGCTCGCGCGAATAGTCGTTCACCTGGGCCGCCTTGGTCTCGGCGATTTCATAGGTAAACACGCCACACACGCCCTTGCCGCGGGTGTGCACGTGCAACATGATTTGGGTGGCCTTGGAACGGTCCATGCGGAAAAAAGTCTGCAACACTTCGACCACGAACTCCATCGGCGTGTAATCGTCGTTCAATAGCACCACCTTGTACAGCGACGGCTTCTTGAGGCGCGGCTTGACCTCCTCGACCACCAGGCCGCGCTGGTATTCGTTGTCCTGACGCTCCTCGCTCATGGCCTGATTTTAGCCCGATTTTCCGCCGCGGGCAGCCGCCGCGACGTACGGCCAGAGTTCATTTGGAATCGAAGCTGAACACGCCGTCCCAATCCGCGGCGGGCGGATGGCTGCGGAAATAGGCGATGCGGTCAAGGTACAGGCTATACAGGGGCTTTTCCGGCTGCGACTGGCTGAGAGCGAAAAAGGCAGCTTCCGCCTGATCCCAATTGCCCGCGCGGTAGGCAGCCAGCGCTTGCTCATGCCGCAGCAGCAGGCTCTGCAAGCCCGGGCCCAGCGCCGCGTGCGCCCCCACCGGCTGGTAGATGGCCACCGTCTGGTCCCGCCCGCGCACGCGTACGCGGTCAAGTTCGAGAAAGGCAACCTCCGGCAGCGCCGTGCGTACTGCCGCGCCGCATACAATGTCCACACCGTATTCGCGCGTGAGGCGCTGGAAGCGCTCGCCCAGATTCACGGCGTCGCCCATGACCGTATAGGCACGCCGGAACTCGGAGCCCATGTCACCCACGCGCATCAGGCCGCTGTTCAGGCCGATGCCGATGTGCAGCGGCGGCCAGCCACGTGAGTGAAACAGCGGATTGAGCCGGGCCAGCTCCTCCAGCATGCCGAACGCCGCCTGCAAGGCGTGGCGGGCGTGCTCGGGGTCGGGTAGCGGCGCGCCCCAGAACGCCATGATGGCGTCGCCCATATACTTGTCGATGGTGCCGCGCTGCGCATGAATCACGCGCGTCATCGGCGTGAGGAATTCATTCATGAGGCGGCTCAATTCACGCGGACCAAGCGTTTCAGAGATGCGCGTGAATCCGCACACATCGGAAAACAGCACGCTGAGCTCGCGGCTGTCGCTTTCCAGCGCCGAACGCCGCGTGCGCGCGTCCATCTTGGCAACCAGCTCGGGCGGAATGTACTGGCCGAACATGTGCGACAAATGCCGCCGGCCGCGCGCTTCGATGAAAAACCCGTAGAGCGTCTGCAGCATGAACAACACGATGAGAAACAGCAGCAACGCTGCCAACGGGAACACAAAGTGTGCGTGTTGCCAAAGCAACAGATTGCCGACGATCAGCGCGGCCAGCAGAGCCACGGCTACAGCGCTGCTCCACACGATTGAGCGCGTAGCACACACCCACGTGAGGATTACGCCAATCACCAGCAGCAGCAACCACTCGGCGCCGCGCGCATACTGCGGTTGCGCGCTCATGACGCGGCCGTCCAGCACGCCGGAAAGGAAATCAGCATGCACTTCCACACCCGGGAATACCGCGCCCACCGGTGTGCTGCGCAGGTCGCCTTCGCCGGCCGCGGACGTGCCTACATATACAATGGCATTTTGCAACACAGTGGCAGGCGCGGCGCCGTCAATTACATCCAGTGCCGACACATACGGGAAGCTGCGCACGTAACCGCGGTACGGCACCAAGGCCGCCATGTTGTGATCCACCGGCACGCGGTATTTACCGATGCCGATCGCGTCCAGATGCCGGTTGTCGTATTCAGACGGCTTTTGCGTATCGAAAATGCAGTGCAGCCCTGCCCCGCCCTGCAACTGCTGCAGCATGGCCACGTCCAGGGACACATAAAGATTGCCGCGGTATTCCTGCAGTAACCCGATGCGCCGGAACATGCCGTCCGGGTCCACGAAGGGATTGGAAAAGAAACCCTGCGCGGCACTCGCCTCGGTCAAGACCGGCAGGTTGCCAATGAATGTGCTGGCCCGCGGAAAGCGCATTCGTGGATACTGGGCGGCGACGCCGGTGACCGCCGGAGACGGTAATTGGCCTTCTGACTGACGTTCTCCGAAATTGCTCCGCTGCGCGAACACGTAGCCCAGCACCACTGGCCGTCTGCGCAAACTGTCGGCAAAAATCTGGTCGTGTTCCAGGCCGGGCTCAAGCGCGCGCAGCTGTTTCTGCAAGCCGCGGTCCGACCTGAGCGCACCGCTCTGCAGGCGCTGCAGCAGCAGCTGATCGCTGCTGCGATCGGCCTCCGGAAAAGTCATGTCGAAGGCCACCATGCGCACGTGGTACTGGTCAAACAGGCGATTGAGCATGCCGGCGAGGATATCGCGCGGCCAGGGCCATTGGCCGATTTGCCGCAGGCTGCGATCATCCACATCCACGATGACGATGCGCTGATCGACGCTGCCCGGCATGCCGAGCCGCAAGCGCGCGTCATAGGCATAGCGTTCCAGTTGATCCAGAAGTGGCAGCGGCATGCGCCCAGACAGGTAGGCGGTAAACAGCAGCAACAGCGCCAGGCTGAGGACGACCCGGATCAAGTAACGGAATCTCAAGCACTGTCCCCGTTTCGGCCCGCCGTTGCGTTAGTGTATCCGAAGGCGCCGGCAGCCTGGCCGTCGGCCCTTGAGGCCCGGCCAGCCCTGTCAGTATCATGCGACGGCAGCCCCGACCGGTTTTCACCCGATTGCCGCCCGGTTATGCGCACCCTAGGCTCGACAGCATCATGGAATTGAACAACCTGCAGATGACGGACGCGAACGCGATGCTGCACCGCTGGTGGCCCGCGCTGGAACGGCGCTTGCCCTTGTGGGTGAGCATGCTGCTGGGAATACTCATCGCATGGAGCTTGGCCGAGTTGACCTGGGCGCTGCTGCCGGGGCCGAAATCCGCTGCACCTATATATAAGGCGCCCGCAGCCGCGCCCGCTTTCAATCCCGATTCGGTGGCCGGCCTGCACTTGTTTGGCATCGCCAACAGCAACGCCGGCGCCAACGCACCCGAAACCACACTGAACCTGACTCTGCGCGGGCTGGCGGCAGCCACTCCCGATGCCAAACAGTCGCTCGCCATCATTGCCTCGAACGGCGTCGCTCAGATGTACGCCGTCGGCGCGCAACTCCCCGGCGGCGCGCTGCTGCAATCCATTTATCCGGATCACGTGCTGTTGAACTTGAACGGCCACCTGCAAAGCTTGAGCCTGCCGAAATCCAGCAGCAGCGCCGGCGACGACGATGCCGGCCTGGCCGGGCCCGCGATACCCCGGGTGGTTTACGGCAGCAATTTGCCGGCCACGCAAAATCTCAATCAGCTGCGCAACGAACTGGTGAGCCATCCCGAGCGCCTGCTGGACATGATGCGCGCCATGCCGGTAATGGAAAACGGCAAGCTCAGCGGCTACCGGGTGTTTCCGGTCGGCAATTCCAACGCCTTCGGCAAACTCGGACTTGAGCCTGGCGATGTGGTGACGGCGGTCAATGGCATACCGCTGGACAACCCGGCGCAGAGCCTGCAGGTGTTGAACAACATCCGCACCTCGGAACAGGTCTCGATTACATTCACCCGCAACGGCCAGCAGCAGACCAAGATCCTGCAGTTGCAGAACTCCGGCAATTCACCGAGATAATACGTGGCACACCCGATTTTGTTGCGTTCGCTGAACCCGCGTTATTGGCTGCTGCCCGCACTGCTCGCACTGCTGCTGGCCCCGGCCTTCGCCAGTGCCCAATCCAGCGCTGCCGGCGGCGGCATCACGCTCAACTTCAAGGATGCCGACATCCGCGAAGTCGCGGCCACCATCGGCCAGATCACCCACAAGGATTTCATCATCGACCCGCGCGTGCAGGGTCGCGTCACGGTCATCTCCAGCAAGCCCATTAACGCGGACACGGTGTACGCGGTATTCCTGTCGGTACTGCAGGTGCACGGGCTCGCGGCAGTGCCGGCCGGCGCCATGATCAAGATCGTGCCGGCGCTGGAGGCGCGCCAGATGCCGGGCACCACGCTCTCGCGTGCCACGCCCGGCGACGCCATCGTCACCGACGTGGTGCAGATCAACAACGTCTCGGCCGCGCAGCTGGTGCCGGTGTTGCGTCCGTTGATGTCCACGGAAGCGCAACTGGCCGCCTACCCGCCGTCCAACATGCTGATCATCTCGGATCGCGCCAGCAACGTGCAGCGCCTGCTCGACATCATCACGCGCATCGACCAGCCGACCTCGAGCGAAGTCGAGGTCATTCCACTGCAGAATGCCTCAGCCAGCGACGTGGTGCAGACGCTGACTTCTTTGCTACAGACCCAGCAGGGCATGGAGGCCAGCCCGCCTATGAAACTCGTGGCCGACACCCGCACCAACAGCATTCTGGTGAGCGGCGATAAGAGCGACCGTCTGCGCATCCGTGCGCTCATCGTACGCCTCGACACGCCGAGCGAGACCGGCAATACCCAGGTGATTTATCTGCGCTACGCCAAGGCCAAGGACATCGCCGACGAACTCAAGAGCTTCGTGCAAGACCTGCAGAAGCCGACCGGCACGGGTGCTGCCGGCGGCGGCAGCGCCAGTCAGCCGCAGGTCTCACTGATTCCGGATGAGCGCACCAATTCGCTGGTGATCACCGCGCCACCCAAGATCATGCGCGCGGTGCAAGACGTGATCGCCAAGCTCGATATCCGCCGCGCCCAGGTGCTGCTGCAAACCATCGAGGCCGAGTTGACCTCGGACAAGTCCGCGCAACTCGGCATCACCTGGGTAGCGGACGCGCTCAACAACGCGGGCGCCGCCGGCGCCACGGACTTCAGCAACACCGGTCCCGGTATCCTGGGCCTCGCGCAGCAGGCGGCAGCGGC
>JAGXAL010000175.1 GCA_018971605.1 Natronospirales bacterium
ACGGTGAAACTGACCTGCACCAATAAAACGGGATCGGGTTCGGCCACCAGTTCAATTACCGTCACGGCCTCACGCTTCGGTGGTGGCGGAAGTCTGGGCTGGCTGACTTTGACTGTCTTGTTGCTGCTACAACTGATTGCTCTGCGTCGCAAAGACATCGCGTAACAGCGCATTTCCAGGCTCGATATCGTGTAAGAGTGGGCTATGCCTGCGACGACGCAGCACGCAGCACAAGGTGCGCGACGGTGCGCAAGCGCACCCTACAAGAATCGCGCCAGGATGGCGCTCCTGCAGGCAAAATCAGCCATTCACCGCCGGACGGCCCACCGAATAGTGGCTGAAACCCGCAGCCCGCAATTGCTGCGGATCGTACAGGTTGCGGCCGTCGAAAATCACCGGATGTTTCAGGCGCCGCTTGATGTCGTCGAAATCCGGACTGCGGAACTGGTGCCACTCGGTCACCACTGCCAGGGCATCGGCGCCCTCCAGACATTCCTGCGGTGAATGGCAAAGTTGCAGCAGCGGCTGTTTGCCATACAGGCGCCGCGCTTCCTGCATCGCCGCCGGATCGTAGGCGCGTACTTTTACGCCCTCCTGCCACAGCGCTTCCATGAGCACGCGACTCGCCGCCTCACGCATGTCGTCGGTGTTCGGCTTGAACGCCAACCCCCAGAGCGCCAGCGTCAGGCCTCGCAGCTTGCCGCCGAAGTGCGCCCGGATTTTCTCGAACAGCGCCCGCTTCTGGCGCCGGTTTACTTCCTCCACAGCCTGCAACAACAACGGCTCATAGCCGGACTTGATCGCCGTATGCATCAACGCCGACACGTCCTTGGGAAAGCAGGAGCCGCCGTAACCCACGCCGGCGTATAGGAAGGCGTAACCGATGCGCGCGTCCGAGCCGATGCCTTTGCGCACCTTCTCGATGTCCACGCCCAGACGTTCGGCGATGTTGGCAAATTCGTTCATCATGCTGATGCGCGCCGCCAGCATGGAATTGGCCGCGTACTTGGTGAATTCGGCATCGCGTACCGCCATGAGCAACAGGCGCTCGTGGTTGCGCGTGAACGGCGCGTACAACGCACGCATCACCTCGATGCTGCGCGCACTTTCCGCGCCCACGATGATGCGATCGGGATAGTTGAAATCCTCGACCGCACTGCCTTCCTTGAGGAATTCCGGATTGGACACCACGTCGAACGGCAGATCCTTGCCGCGCTTGTGCAGTTCGGCGGCGATGGCCTTGCGCACCTGATCGGCGGTGCCGACCGGCACGGTGGACTTGTCCACCGCGATTTTCTCGCTCTGCATGTGCTCGCCGATGCTGCGCGCCACCTGCAACACGTGGCGCAAATCCGCCGAGCCGTCCTCATCCGGCGGCGTGCCCACCGCGATGAACTGCAGCAGGCCGAATTGCACGCCCTCGGCCGGCTGGTCGGTGAACTTGAGCCGGCCGCTTTCCAGGCCTTCGGCCAGCAGCTGATCCAGGCCCGGCTCGACGATCGGCACCTCGCCCTGCTTGAGCCGTGCCACGCGTGCCTTGTCCACGTCCACGCAGAGCACTTCGTTGCCCATGCTGGCGAAACAGGCGGCGCTCACCAAGCCTACATAGCCGCTGCCGTGCATCGTGATTTTCATGGATTCCCCAGTGCGTCTTGGCCGAGAAAGCGCGCATTATATCAGCGCGCCCTTGCGGGCCTGAATCAGGACTGAGCACATGCTGCACGTCGGCGCATTGGCGCCCGATTTCGAACTACCCGACCAGGACGGCAAATCCGTGCGCTTGTCGGAACGCCTCCCACACGGTCCGGTACTGTTGTACTTCTATCCGGCGGACTTCACTCCTGTATGCACGCGTGAAGCCTGCGCGTTTCGCGAACTGCAGCCGCAATTGCAGCAAGCCGGCGCGGAAATCATCGGCATCAGCCCGCAGGACAGCGCCAGCCATGCGCGCTTTCGCACCCGGTACGCCCTGCCCTTCACCCTGTTGGCCGATCCGGAAAAGCGTGTGATCCGCGCTTATGGCTGCGACGGACTGTTGGGTTTTGGCGTCAAACGCGTTAGCTATCTCATTGGCCGCGACGGGCGCGTGCAGGATGCGGTGCATGCGGCCTTGAGGGTGCGCCGCCACCTGC
>JAGXAL010000060.1 GCA_018971605.1 Natronospirales bacterium
CGCGGTGAATTCCTTGATGTCGGCACCGGCGATGAACCCGCTGGCCTTGCCCGAATAAATCACCAGACCATTGGGCGGGTTGGCGGTGAGTTCCTTGAGGCGTTCGCCCAGTTCCACCATGATTTGGCCGGAGAGCACGTTGGTGCTGGCGCCGGCCTTGTCGAAACACAACCAGGCGAGGCCATCGAGCTCGCGTTCAAGACGCCAATTGTTGGAAGAAGAGGGCGTAGGCATGGCTAACTCCGCTATACGTTATGGGCGTGAAACTTCGCGCCGGAGGTCCAAACGGTCCCGATTGGATGCGTAATGATAGAAAGCTGCGCGTTGCGCCGCAATGTTCACGCAGTTTGACTGTCGGCTTTGCCGAATCCGGGGAAACGAGTACCGGCCGGCACCTGCAGCAGGCGCGCACGGATTTCACCGTCCTTGACCGTCATGGCCTCGAGCCGCGTATCATCCTTGGCATCGCGTGCGCCGCCCAGCGCGCGCTCAATGTAGTTGCGGGTATTGCGCTGCCGCAGACGCGCGGCGCGTGTGTACACGTCGAACCAGTCGCCGTCCGCGCGATCGGCAAAGCGCTGGGCGGCATATTCGCGCAACACTTCGATGCGCAAGGCGTTGGCGACCAGATAACTGCGCGCCTCGACGTCGTTCTGCAGCATGGCCTCATTCTGCTGACGCAGACGTGCGCGCACTTCCAGTGGTAGGTTCAGGATCTCGCTGTTCAGCACCTGGCGATCGAGGCTGTCCATGAGTTCGCGGCGCAGGGCCTGCAAGGGCTGCGCGGATTGGCCGAGGCTGGTTTCAATTTCAATGAGATTGGCATGCACGGCGTGCAGCGCTTCCGCGTCCAGCTCGCTCGCAACCGACAGCCGATTCCAAACTATTTCCAGCGTCGCAGCGTGACGCTGGCTGCGGAGACGGCCAAAGCAGTTGCGCCACATCACGTCGAGGGCTCCAGCTCGAAGTCGAAGAGCAGCGGCAGATGATCGGACAGCTGCATCTTGGGGATGTCGAATGACAGCATGCGGATCCCTTGACTGTACAGAATGAAATCCAGTTGGCGGTAAGGACGCGAACTTGGCCACGACGCCTGATTGTGCACGTTGGCACTATGCAGGCCGGCCGCGGCGGCGAACAAATCGATTTCCTCGCTGCCGAAGAGCGTATTGAAATCCCCGGCGACGATCACCGGTTTGCGTGAGCTGCGCACCAAGGATACCAGATGGTGCATTTGATGCTGGCGATGCCGGTAGCGGAGCGACAGGTGCACCAGGAACAGGCACAGCCCGGTCATCTCCAGTTCGATGATGAGGCGCTTGATGCCGAGGTCAAAATAATGGAAGCGCTGGATGGCATCGGCCTGGCGGGTGAGGAAGGCATTGCCCTGCTTGCGCACGATCGGCAAATACTGGTTGATGGAGCCACGCGCGTACTTGCTGCGATACGCCGGCACCAGACCGGAGGCATCCGCAATGACCTCGGCCTGATTGTGCGTGGCGGCCCGCACCGAACCCATGTCCACTTCGATCAGCCCGGCGATATCCGGATGCACGGAGCGCACGAACTCAACGATGCGCTCCAGATTCCGGCCGGTGGCGCGCATGTAGCCGCCGATGCCGGGCAACGGGAAATTGAACGCCGGGCCATGGCCGGCGCCATAACGGATGTTATAGAGCAGCAAACGCACGTGCGTGTAAGGTTCAGACCATGACCAGCCGGTGAGCGGACTGGCATACTTGGAACACTATAACAGCCTGACGATTGGGCGGGGCGATGCCGCAACCTATTCTTGACCGTTCGGCGCCGGCGGGCGCAGCCACACGCGCGCTGCGCCTGTTTACCGAGGGTGACGAACTGTACGCGGCCATGCTTGCGGCCATCGGCAAGGCGCGCCACAGCGTCAAACTCGAGAGCTACATCTTCGCGGATGACGAGATCGGCCGGAAATTTGCCGCGGCGCTGAGCGCACGCGCGGGCGCCGGCGTGCAGGTGCTGGTGCACATCGACGCGGCCGGCTCCCTGTTCTGGGGCTCGCACCGTCTACACAAGAACATGACTCGCGCCGGGGTGCGCGTGCGCTGGTTTCATCGCTGGAGCTGGCGGCACCCGTCGCGCTACAACCGCCGCAACCACCGCAAGCTGCTGGTGGTGGACGGGCGCATCGGTTTTCTCGGCGGCTTCAACCTGCACCGCGAGAATTCACGTGTGATATACGGCGAGCGCCGCTGGCGCGACACGCATGTGGAAGTGCGCGGACAATTGGCGCACAACCTGCAAATCCTGTTTGACGCGCTGTGGCGCGGCCGGCGCCGGCCCACACCCATGCTGCGCGCGCGTGACGGCACGCTCATTACCAACCGTGCCCATTATGGCCGGCGTGCGCTGCGGGATCTGTACGCCCTGCGCATCGCCACGGCGCGCCAACGCGTGTGGCTCTCCACGCCGTACTTTGTACCGGACCGACGTACGCAGCGCGCCTTGTGCAGCGCCGCGCAGCGCGGCGTGGATGTGCGCGTGCTGGTGCCGCGCAAGACCGACGTGCGTGTGGTGCAGTGGGCGGCGCGCGCCGCCTACGCGGGTTTGCTGGATGCCGGCGTGAAGATTTACAAGTACCAGCCGCGCATGCTGCACGCCAAGACCCTGGTGGTGGACGGCCTTTGGGGAAGCGTCGGCACCGCCAATGTGGATTACCGCAGTTTTTTTCTTAACTACGAATTGATCCTGACGGCACGCAACCGGCATTTTGTCGCAAAACTGGAAACGCAATTCCAGGACGACCTGGCGCAATCCGAAGCGGTGCACCCGGCGCGCTGGGCACAACGCAGTTGGCTGGGACGTGTGCTGGAGCTGATTGGCTGGCTCGGCAGGCGCTGGCTGTGAAGCTTCCAGCAACTCGTGCAAAAGTACGACATTGCCTCCAAACCGCAGTAGAGCACACCCCCTTCGGAACGAAGGGGGTCGATGTGTCAGCATCGAGGGGATGCCGAATGGTACACCCCCCTCAATCCCCCTTCGCGAGCTAAGGGGGAGGCGAACCACCGTCTTCGGAACGAAGGGGAAGCTGAACCACCCCCTTTGGAACGAAGGAGGCCATGTACAGCGCAATTAGTTGCCCCCTTCGTCCTGAAGGGGGTCCCCGCGTAGCGGCGGGGGGATGTTGGGGTCGCGCGCATGCCTGCCCTGAGCTTGGCGAAGGGGCGCGCGTTGGCAACGGCGCGCAAGCGCGCCCTACATTTCAGGCGTCAAGATCAAAACTGCTGACGGCGGCGCAGATCGGGATGGGCTTCGAGTATCAATCGCCAGCGGTAATGCTCATCCGGCGTATTTACGTTCCAGAGCGTCTCCAGCGTATGGCAGCGCCAGCCGAGTTGCGCGATGCGCGCCTGGGTCTCGGCGAGCACCAGCGAGGTCCCCCAGGGGATGCCGTCGAAAAGCCGCGCACTGGCGTGCTTCAGCGCCAGCAGCACATAGGTGCCGTCGTCGGCCGGCGCGATCGCCACGTCGGTGCCGCGCGCCAGCGCGTCGGCGGCTTCCTGCAAGTGGTAGGCCTGCAGCAGGGCGCAATCCACGCCCATCAGGATCACGCCATCCGCCACGGTCAGCGCGCCAGCGGCGCAGGTGTGCAGGCGCATGCCACGATCCCCGCGCGGTTGCGCCGTAAGCCGGACCGGAAACTTCTTGATGAGCTTGCCGAAAAACGGATGGGACTCGTCCGGATCGCACCACAGTTCCACCGGCCCGACCTCGGCATCCAGGGCAGTCTCCACCGCCTGCAAAATCAACTCTTCCTGCAGGCGCGCGGTCTGCATTTCTCCGAGATGGGGTATCAGCCGGGTCTTGGCAAACCCGGGGATTGGCGCGCGGCACAAGAGGGCGACGGCGCAAGCGGTGCGGACCGAACGTGTATGGGCCATGGAATCCCTGAGCGCCGCTCTGAGATGGTGTCCTGGCGCGTCGGCCGATGATAACGGAATTATGGCTAGCTGCCGCTCAGAGGGTGATGAGGGCAGCGTCCAAGGCTGACAGGACGCTGCCGGGACAGTTGCATCTCTGACGATATGAACGGGCACCTGTCACGGCTATCCAATACATCATAAGTTATTTATAAGACAATGATTTATCAACCGTTAATGTTGATCCGCTTGCGTGAAATTTGGAAATGCGTGGAATGCAAGCACGCCCGCATGCCTGCGTTAGCGTGATAATGTGGACCGCGACGCTTCCAGCTCTACCGCTAACCCGTCCTCCTCAAGCATTACCAGCAGGAATTACCATGGCCGATACCGCACCTCAAGGACCGGACCTGACCGCCGGCGTGCCTATTTCAGACATCCCCGAAGGAGGCTCGCTCCTGGGGCACGTCGGCAAAAACGCGGCCATGTTGACGCGTCAAGGTGCTGATATTTTCGCCACCGGCGCCATTTGCACCCATTACCACGGGCCCTTGGCCAAGGGCCTGGTGGTGGGGGAGACGGTCCGCTGCCCCTGGCACCATGCCTGCTTCAGCCTGCGCAGCGGTGAGGTGCTGTCGCCGCCGGGGCTCAATCCCATACCCTGCTGGCGGGTCGAACAGCGCGACGGCAAGGCCTTCGTGCGCGAAAAGCAGCCGCTCCTCGCGCACACTCGACGGCCGGCTCCCCGCAAACCCGCGAGCCCCGAGTCCGTAGTCATTGTCGGCGGGGGCGCCGCGGGCGAGGCGGCAGCCACCAGCCTGAGATTCTGCGGTTACGAGCGGCCGATCACCATCCTGAGCGCCGAAGACGGCTTGCCGCCGGACCGGCCCAACCTGTCCAAGGACTATCTGACAGGCACGGCTCCGGAAGCTTGGGTGCCGGTGCGCTCGGAAAAGCATTTCCAGGAACATGACATCCGCCTGGTGAATAACACCCGGGTGGCCGCGCTCGACGTCAAACGCAAGTCACTGCGCACCCAGGACGGCAAGGAATTCAATTACGGTGCACTGCTGGTGGCAACCGGCGCCGAACCGATCCGCTTGAATATCCCGGGTGCGGATTCCCCGCGGCTTCACTACATGCGCAGCGTGGCCGACAGCCGCGGCATCATCCAGGCGGTGGAGCAGGGCGCGCGCCGTGCGCTGGTGATCGGCGCGAGTTTCATCGGCCTGGAAGTTGCCGCTTCGCTGCGCGCGCGCAAGCTGGACGTGCACGTGGTGGCGCCGGAGACGCACCTCATGGAGCGCGTGTTCGGTGCGGCACTCGGAGATTTCATCCTTGGCCTGCACGAATCCAAGGGCGTGGTGTTTCATCTCGGCCGCACGGTGGCCGCCATCGGCAAGGATAACGTCACGCTCAACAACGGCGAGGTGCTGGAAACCGACCTGATCGTGGCCGGCATCGGCGTGCGCCCGGTCACGGCGCTGGCCGAACAGGCGGGCCTCAAGAACGAACGCGGCATCGTGGTGGATGAATATCTGCGCACCGGCGCACCCGAGGTGTACGCCGCCGGCGACATCGCGCGCTGGCCGGATCCGCATAGCCAGCGCAACATCCGCGTTGAGCATTGGTCGGTCGCGCAGCACCAGGGTCAGGTAGCCGCGCGCAACATGCTGGGTTACGGCGAACGCTACAACGCCGTGCCGTTTTTCTGGAGCCAGCATTACGACGTGAGCTTCAACTACGTGGGCCACGCGGAAAGTTGGGACCGCATCGAGTTGGACGGCAATCTGACCAAATTTGACTGTGCCGTAACGTATTTCCAGGGCGAGCGCGCCTTGGCACTCGCCACCTTGTGGCGCGACCGCCAGAGCCTCGAATGGGAAGCGCGCCTGGAAAAGCGCGTGGCAAGCTAGCGCAACAAGTGGCCGGCGATGGCACCCAGCGTTACCATTTAATAGCGCAGAAACCGAATATACCCCTCACTAACTGCCACACTTGGAGTCACCCATGCCGCGTTCCCTGCGAGTCCTGTTCTGGCTGCCACTGGTAGTCACACTGCTGGTGCTGAGCGGTATTGCGGCGCAAGCGCAAACCGCAGCAGCAAAGCCATTCACCATGGAACAGGTGCTCGGCTATCCGTATCCCAGCGACCTGGTGTCCTCGCCAAACGGGGATGTCATCGCCTGGGTGCTGGACCAGCGTGGCGTGCGCAACATCTGGGTGGCCTTCGGCCCGGATTTCCAGCCGAAGCTGGTGACGCATTACGAAAATGACGACGGCCAGGAACTCAGCAACCTGAGCATCTCGGCGGACGGCAAATACCTGGTGTACGTGCGCGGCGGCGATCACGACGCCAACTGGCCGGAATATCCGCAACCGGATCCGGCCTCGAGCCCGGTCGAACCCAAACTGCAAATCTGGTGCGTGTCGCTGACCACCGGAGAGCCGCGCGTGCTGAGCGAGGGCGATGCGCCGGCCATTTCGCCCGACGGCAAACGCGTGGCCTTCATCCATCTTCCCGGGAACAGCGTGTGGTGGGTGCCGATCGACGGCAGCCAGAAGGCCCAGCTATTGTTTTTCGATCACGGCCAGGATTCGGATCTGCAATGGTCGCCGGACGGCAAGGCGCTGGCTTTCGTGTCGGGCCGCGGCGATCACAGCTTCATCGGCGTGTATCGCAATGACAGTATCCCGATTGAATATCTTGCGCCGTCAACCGCCAATGACCTGGAGCCGCGCTGGTCGCCGGAAGGCACGCGCATTGTGTTCGCGCGCACTCCCGGTAACGGCGGCCCGCCGCAGTCCATTCTCGAATGGCATCCGCTGCCGTGGTCCATCTGGGTGGCGAACGTGGCAAACGGGCAGGGGCGCGCAATCTGGAACAGCCCGGACACGCTGCGCGCTTCGTTCCCGCAAGAAGGCGGCGACTTGGACCTGCACTGGGTGGCCGGCAACCAGATTGCCTTCCTTTCGGAAATGGACAATTGGCCGCATTTATACGTGGTTTCGGCGGACGGCGGCCCGGCGCGCCTGCTCACCCCCGGCAAATTCATGATCGAGGAGGTGACGTCCGAGCCGGGCGGCAAGTTCCTGGTGTATTCCGCCAATGCCGGCAGCACACCCGGCGATGATGATCGCCGGCACCTGTTCCGCGTGTCGGTGAGCGGTGGTGCGCCGCAAGCGGTGACCTCCGGCGATCACAGCCAATGGAGCCCGGTGCTTGGCAACCAAGGCAAGTCGTTGGCGTTCGTGGATGCCGGTGCCCGCCAGCCACCGCTGGTGACCGCGGGCGCGCTCGGCAGCGATCACTGGCGGGCGCTCGACCGCGACCAGATACCCGAGGATTTCCCCACGGAGCAACTGGTCACACCCAAGCTGGTGGATTTCCGCTCCGCGGACGGCTGGCATGTCCAGGGACAGTTGTTCAACGGCGCGGAGGGTTCAGCCAAAAAGCCTGCGATCATTTTTGTGCACGGCGGACCGCCGCGGCAGATGCTGCTCACCTGGCACAACATGGATTACTACAGCAACAGTTACGCGGTGAACCAGTATCTGGCCAATCATGGTTTCATCGTGTTGTCGGTGAATTACCGCTTGAGCATCGGCTACGGTCACGACTTTCACTATCCGGCGCATTGGGGGCCGACCGGCGCCTCCGAATACAAGGATGTGCTGGCGGCAGCCAAGTATCTGCAACACGATCCGCAGGTGGATGCCAAGCGCATCGGCATCTGGGGCGGATCTTACGGTGGCTATCTGACCGCACTGGCGCTGGCGCGCAACTCCAACATTTTCAAAGCCGGAGTGGATTTCCACGGCGTCCACGACTGGTCGATGTTCGTGGACGACTGGTTCGGCAAGCCGGTGCAACGTTATCAGATGCCGGACACGAAAGCGCTCATGAAAGTGTTCTGGGAATCTTCGCCGGATTCCGCCATCGCCAAGTGGAAATCGCCGGTGCTCCTGATCCAGGGCGACGATGACCGCAACGTGCATTTCCACCAGATGGTGGATCTGGTGCGGCGCCTGCAGTTCGCACACGTGCCGTATCAGGAAATCGTGATCCCCAACGAGATCCACGGTTTCCTGCGCTACCAGTCGTGGCTCGAGTCCGATCAGGCCACCGTGAATTTTTTCGCACGGCAATTCCGCACTGACGGCGAATGATGAGGCGCACCGCGGTTGTCATTGGTGCCGGGCTGATCGGCACCACCACTGCCTGGTTTCTCGCGCAACGTGACTTTGATGTGACGGTCGTCGAGCGCCGGGCCGGGCCGGGACTGGAAACCAGTTTTGCCAACGGCGGGCTGCTCACGCCGAGTCAGGCCGACCCCTGGAATGCGCCCGGGATTTTGGCGCGCGCCATCCGCTGGCTGGGGCGCGAAAATTCACCGCTGCTGTTGCGCCCGCAGGCCGTGCCGGGGATGCTCGGTTGGGGCTGGCGGTTTCTGCGTGCGTCCCGGCCGCGTCCACACTTGCAAGCAACGCGCGCGATTCTGCAACTCGCGCTGTACAGCTTGCGCACACAGGACACGCTCGATGAGCAACTTGCGCTTGATTACCATCATCTGCATCACGGTACGTTGAAAATTTTCCGTGACCGCCGCGCGCTTGCGGAGACCCGCGAGTTGATCGAGCAATTGCGTCCGCTGGGCCTGGAAGCACGCGTGCTCGATCCGAAGGCGGCGGCTAAGCTGGAGCCGTTGCTTGCAGATACGGCCGATGAACTGTTCGGCGCCGTTCACTATCCGAAAGACGGCAGCGGTGACGCTTATCAATTTACCGCCGCCATGCAGCAGCACGCAGCAAAAGCGGGTGTGCAGTTCCGCTTCAACACCGACATCTCCGGCTTCCAGGCCGACAACAAATCCGTATCGACATTGCGCAGCAGTCAGGGCGACATCCATGCCGATGCCTACATCGTGGCCGCCGGCAGCTACAGTCCGAAGCTCACGCGTTCGCTGCAACTGCCGCTGCCGGTGTATCCGGCAAAAGGTTATTCGCTGACGTTCCGCACCTCGCCCGCGCGGCAACTGCAGGTACCCGTGGTGGATTTCGAGCAAAAGATCGTGATCACGCCCTTGGGGGATCGGGTGCGCATTGCCGGCACCGCGGAGTTCAACGGCTATGACACCGAAGTCAATCTGAAGCGCAGTACGGCAACACTGCAGCAGGCGCTGCGGCTGTTACCGAAGCTTGCCGAAGACGCCGCGGGGGAGGGCAAAGTCACGCACTGGACCGGACTGCGCCCCATGACTTGTGACGGCCCGCCGATTCTCGGTGCAACTCCTTACACGAACCTCTATTTGAACACCGGGCACGGGCCGCTTGGCTGGACGTTGTGCGCCGGTTCCGCGCAAATGGTGGCGGATATTGTGGCCGGAAGGCAGCCCGCCGTTAATCCCGAAGATTACAGCTTCCGTCGGTTCAGCCGCTGAATCACAACAATAGCGACTTCGCGTTATGTTAATGTGCCACGGTTAGTGGCAAAACGTGCCGGCGCCGACATGCGTTACAAAGTCAAAGTTGCTGATCTGCAAACCGGAATGTATGTCAGCGAGCTAGACCGGTCCTGGGTGGGCACGCCGTTCCTGTTTCAGGGTTTCCTGATTGAAACTGACGAAGAGCTGTCCCAGCTTAAGTCGCTGTGCGCCTTTGTCACCGTTGACGAGGCACAATCCCGACTGCCCGTGGCACAAGTCGGCCAGGCAGCCGACGGCGGCGTTGCTGCGGCCGCCAAGCCCGATGGCGGCGCCCTCAAGTTAGAAGGGACAGGTTTTCAACCCGCCACAGCAGTCAGGGGTGCCGCGCAAAGCCAGATTGGCGAACTTTTCCACAAAGCCGGGGAAGGGCAGAACCTCGCGGACAAGATCCGCGAATCCCAGGCGCTGGTCCAAAAACTGGTGCGCCAGTCGGTCAATCCCAATCTCATGATGCAGCTGGTGAACCTGCGGCCTGCCCAGGATCGCCACACCTCCCACGCGCTGCGCAGCGCCATACTGGCGATAGCCTTTGGCCGGCACTTGGGCTATCCCGAAGAGCGCTTGGTTCTGCTCGGCCTGGGCGCGGTTCTGCACGATATCGGCCGGCTGCGCGTCCCGGCGGCGATTCTCGACAAGCCGAGCAAGCTCACGGATGAAGAATATGCCGTGGTCAAGCGCCATCCGCAGGACGGCTACGAGATGCTCAAGGACATGGAGGGGGTTGCGACCGAGGTCCTGGACATGGTCCGTCTCCACCACGAGCGTGTCGACGGCAGCGGCTATCCACAGGGTATAAAAGGCGAGGAGTTGCCGCAATCGGCAAGCATTATCGGGCTGGTGGATGCCTACGAGACCCTCGTATCCGGCAAGCCGTACCAGCCAGCGCTGAGTCCGCCCGCCGCCATGCAGCAGCTACGCGTCAGCGTCGGTGCGGGCTTCCCGCCTGAGCTCATGCAGGAATTCACCCGCTTCCTGGGCATTTATCCCGTGGGCAGCGTGGTCAAGCTTACGTCGGGTGACATCGCCGTGGTGTTTGCTTCCGATCCCGCGAAGCGGCTGCGCCCGTTGATTCACATCGTCCAGAATTTCCAAGGCCAACCCATCTCCCCACATCGGCTGGTCAACCTGGCCGGCCTGCCCATGGACAAGCTCGGCATCATCGACATACTCGATGCCAAAAGCTGTTCCGTTGACATCCCCAAGCT
>JAGXAL010000176.1 GCA_018971605.1 Natronospirales bacterium
CAGGACGGCCTGCGGCGCATGTTCCAGGAACAGGAACACGTGTACGTGTATTTCTCGGTGATGAACGAAAATTATCCGCAGCCGGCCATGCCCAAGGGCGTGGAAGACGGCATCCGCCGCGGGCTGTACCTGCTGCGCGCGGGCCGTGGTGGCACCAAACTGCGCGTGCAGCTTATGGGCAGCGGCACCATCCTGCGCGAAGTGCTGGCGGGGGCCGAGCTGCTGGAAAAGGACTGGAACGTGGCGACGGATGTATGGAGCGCCACGAGCTTCACGCTGTTGCGCCGAGACGGTCAGGATTGCGTGCGCTGGAATCTGCTGCATCCGGACCAGAAGCCACGCGTGCCCTACGTGGCGCAACAGCTCGACCAGCATCCCGGCCCGGTGGTCGCCGCCAGCGATTACGTGCGCATGTTCGCCGACCAGATCCGGGAGTATGTGGGGCGGCGCTTCGCGGTCCTCGGTACCGACGGCTTCGGGCGCAGCGACACGCGCGAGGATTTACGGCATTTCTTCGAAGTGGACCGGTTTCATGTGGCGGTAGCGGCGCTCAAGGCGCTCGCGGAAGAAGGCCAGCTGGATGCCAGGAAGGTAACCGAGGCTATCACCAAGTACGGCCTCAATCCGGGAAAACCCAACCCTCAAACAGTGTGAGGTTGTAGGAGCGACGGTCTCCGTCGCGATGTCTTGATCGCGGCGTGTAACGCCGCTTCCCAAAAGAAGAGCAACAGCATGGCAGAGACGGTCGAAGTCAAGGTTCCCGATATCGGCAACTTCAAGGACGTGGATGTCATTGAAGTCATGGTCAAGGCCGGGGATTCAATCGACAAAGAACAGAGCTTAATCACGCTTGAGACCGACAAGGCCACCATGGATGTGCCCGCACTCAATGCGGGCACGGTCAAGGAAATGCATGTCAAGCAGGGCGACAAGGTGTCGGAAGGTTCGCTGATCCTGACCATGGAGGTCGCTGCAACCGCGGCCACGCAAAAGGCCGCCGAAGCGAAACCCGTCACCGCGCGGAAAACTGCGGAGGCAAAACCTGCCGCCGCACCGGCAAACACACCCCCCGCACCTCCATCCTCTCCCCCGCAGCACGCAGCACGCGGCACGCAGCATCCGATTCCCGCTGCTTCCACAACCAGCACGGCAGCTCCGGCAGTAAATGAAGCGGGCTTTAGTAAGGCGCATGCCGGCCCCTCGGTGCGCAAGCTGGCGCGCGAGCTCGGTGTGGATCTGTCGCGCGTGCGCGGCAGCGGGCCCAAAGGCCGCATTCTGCACGAGGACGTGAAGGCCTTCGTCAAGTCGGTCATGCAGGGCGGCGTGGCCATCGCCGGCGGTGGATTGCCGAAAGTGCCGGAAGTGGATTTCGCCAAGTTCGGGGAAATCGAAATCCGGCCGCTGTCGCGCATCAAACGCATTTCCGGCCCGCGCCTGCAGGCCGCCTGGGTCAACGTGCCGCACGTTACCCAGCATGACGAGGCGGATATCAGCGAACTCGACAACGTGCGCAGGGCGCTCAAGTCCGACGCCGACAAGATCGGCGCCAAGCTTACTTTGCTGGCCTTCATCGTCAGGGCGGTGGTGGAAACCTTGAAGCAGTTTCCCGAAGCCAATGCCTCGCTGGATACCGCCGGAGAGAATCTGGTTTACAAGCAGTATTTCCACATCGGCTTTGCCGCCGACACTCCCGGCGGACTGGTAGTGCCGGTGATCCGCGATGCCGACAAGAAAAACCTGTTCCAGATCGCCAAGGAACTGGGCGAGCTGGCGCAAAAGGCGCGTGACGGCAAGCTCAAGCTGGACGAAATGCAGGGCGGCAGCTTCAGCATTTCCAGCCTCGGCGGCATCGGCGGCACTGCCTTCACGCCCATCGTGAACGCGCCGGAGGTGGCCATCCTCGGGGTGTCGCGCTCGCAGATGAAACCGGTGTGGGACGGCAAGAAATTCCAGGCGCGGCTGATGCTGCCGCTGTCGCTTTCCTACGATCACCGCGTGATTGACGGCGCCGCGGCGGCACGCTTCACCACTTTCCTGTGCCAGGTGCTTTC
>JAGXAL010000061.1 GCA_018971605.1 Natronospirales bacterium
GCACTGTTCACCGTCATTTTGCTTGTGGCCACACCCATGGTCGCGGTGGCACAAGCCGCCACGGTTTACCACTGGGTGGACGCACAGGGCCAGGTGCACTACAGCCAGTCACCGCCGCCCGGCACTGCGGCCGCGGCCGTCAAAATCGTGCCGCCGCCCGCGCCCGTGAGCTCCTCACCGGCGGAGCGTCAAAACCTCGAGAAATTCCTGCATGCGCAGCAGGCCAAGCAGAAGCAACAGGCAGCAGCGCAAGCGGCGCAAGCCAGGAAACTTGCCCAGCAACAGCAGCGCTGCACGGCGGCCCGCAAGCGCCTGCAGCAGTTCCTCGCCTCGCATACGCTGCTGTCACCGGCCGCCGCCAACGCAACCGGCAACTTCGGCAACGACCGGCTGACAGCGCGTCAGACCGCATTGCAGAAGCAGGTGTCGGCCGCCTGCAAGTCCGGCTGAAGCGCGCAGCAAAATCAGTCCGCGAACATGCACGTAAACCTCTTTCAACTTGGCAGCGCTTGCCGTACTCTTGCGCGGTTTTTTCCCAACGGCCGACACTCTCCGCCCGCATGAGCAACCAGCCAATCGAGGACGCCCGCGAAATTTTCAACGTGCTGCGCTGGGGCGACGGCTATTACGACATCAGCGACCAGGGCCATCTGGTGGTATTCCCCACGCGCAAGCGCGAGGACGGCTGCGTGGACCTGTACCGGGTCGCGGCCGAAGTCGGCAAGTGGAACCTGAACCTGCCGGTGCTGTTCCGCTTCGGTGACATCCTGCGCGACCGCGTGGACCGCCTCTGCAATGCCTTCGCCCAGGCCATGGAGTACCACGAGTACAAGGCCAGCTACACCGCGGTTTACCCAATCAAGGTCAACCAGCAACGCGTGGTGGTCGAGGACATCCTCAAGTACGGCGAAGGCCGCGTGGGCCTTGAGGCCGGCAGCAAGCCGGAACTGCTGGCGGTGCTGGCGCTGGCGCCGGCCGGCGCCACCATCGTGTGCAACGGCTACAAGGACCGCGAATACCTGCGGCTCGCGCTCATCGGCCAGCAGCTCGGCCACAAGGTGTACATCGTGGTCGAGAAGCTCAACGAGCTGGACCTGCTGTTACGCGAAGCTGCGGAAATGCGCATCAAACCCACACTCGGCGTGCGCGTGCGCCTGACCAGCACCGGACGCGGCAAGTGGGAACACACCGGCGGCGAGAAATCCAAGTTCGGCCTCTCCGCCGGGCAGATCCTGGAAGCCGTGGAACGCCTGCGCAGCGCCGGCATGCTCAACTGCCTGCAACTGCTGCATTTCCACCTGGGCTCGCAGATCGCCAACATTCGCGACGTACAGCGCGGCATGCTCGAAGCCGGGCGCTGCTTCGCGGAACTCGCGGAACTGGGCGTGGGCGTGCGGGTGCTCGACGTGGGTGGCGGACTGGGCGTGGACTACGAGGGCACGCGCTCGCGCAGTTCCTGCTCCATGAACTACAGCATGGAACAGTACGCCAACACCATCGTGCGCTCGCTATGGGAAATCTGCGAGGAATACGAGCTGCCGCACCCCGGCATCATCACCGAGTCCGGCCGCGCCATCACCGCGCACCACGCGGTACTGGTGACCGAAGTGGTGGACCGTGAATCCATCCCCGACAAGCCGTTGACGCCGCCTGATCCGGAGGATCCGCAAATCCTCATGGACCTGTGGGAAGACTACGAGAACACCGACGGCCGCGCGCTGCTCGAGGTCTATCAGGACGCGCTCTACTGGAACGGCGAAGCCCAGGCCATGTACATCCACGGTGTGCTCACGCTCGAGCAGCGCGCGCGCGCCGAACAGATTTACCAGGCCACCTGCCGCAAGGTGCGCGACGGCCTGAAGCCGACCACGCGCGCGCACTCCGAGGCGATTTTCGAGATCGACGAGAAACTCGCCGACAAGTTCTTCTGCAACATGAGCGTGTTCCAGTCGGTGCCGGACGTGTGGGCCATCGACCAGGTGTTCCCCATCATGCCGGTGCATCGCCTGGAAGAGCCGCTCACGCGGCGCGCGGTGCTGCAGGACCTGACCTGCGACTCCGACGGGCGCATCGAACAGTACGTGGACGAGGAAGAACTCGAGGCCACCATGCCGGTGCACCCGATGCACAACGGCGAACCCTACTACCTCGGCTTCTTCATGGTGGGCGCCTATCAGGAAATCCTGGGCGACATGCACAACCTGTTCGGCGACACCGACTCGGTGAACGTCGAGTTGGATGCCGAGAACGGTTACAAGCTGCTGCGACCCGAACAGGGCGATACCGTGGAAGAAGTGCTGCGCTACGTGCACTTCGAACCCAGCGATCTGGTGACGCGCTATCGCGGCAAGATCGACGCGGCCACCACGCTGGATCCTTATCAGCGCGCGCAGTATCTGAAAGAACTGGAAGAAGGCCTCAAGGGTTACACCTACTTGGAGAAGTGAACGCGTGAGCCGCGCCCAGCGCGGAGCGCGCGTGCTTTGGCAAACCCCGCATGCATACCGCAGCCCAGCCGCGCGCCTCGCTCTTCAGGAACCGCAATTTCACGCTGCTGTTCGGCGGCAGCTCGATCTCCGCGCTCGGCGACCAGTTCACGCTGGTGGCGCTGCCCTGGCTGGTGTTGAAACTTACCGACAACCCCGCGGCGCTCGGCATCGTGCTCGCGGTGATGGCGTTCCCGCGCGCGGCCTTCATGCTCATCGGCGGAGCGGTCGTGGACCGGCGTTCGCCGCGGCGCGTGCTGCTGGAAGCCCGTGCCGTGAACGCCGCGTGCATCGTGATCCTGGCGGTGCTGGTGCTCGCCGGCAGCATCCACATGTGGATGATTTATCTGCTGGCCCTGGGCATCGGACTGTCCACCGCCTTCGCCTATCCGGCGGGCACGGCGATCCTGCCGCAACTGGTCGCGCCGCAGCAGCTGCGTGCCACCAATGCGCTATTCATGGGCATGCGCCAGTTGAGTCTGATCGCCGGTCCGGTGCTCGCCGGGTTCGTGATCGCGCTCGGCGCACACCAGGTTTCCGCGCAGCGTCTGCCGGACGCCGAAGGCATGGGCTTGGCCTTCAGCATCGATGCAGTGAGTTTCCTGTTCTCGCTGGCCTCGCTGATGATGATTCGCATCCACGGCGACTTTCATCCCGCCAATAAGACCGGCGGAATGCTGGCGAGCGTCGCTGCAGGCATACGCGGCGTGTGGGCGGACCTGCCATTGCGCGCCTTCATGTTGTACGGCGCTCTGGTCGCAGTGTTCGTGGGCGGGCCGGTGCAGGTGGGGCTGCCGGTGCTCGCGGACACGCGCCTGAATCTGGGCGCCGCCTCGCTCGGCATTCTCATGACTGCCTACGGCGCCGGTATGTTCGTCGGCAGTTTCCTCGTGGGGCTCGGCACCCGCCTGCTGCGCGGCCGCTTGGGACTCATGATCTTGAGTTTCGACGCACTCTCCGGCCTGGCGTTCGCCGGCCTGACCCTGGTGCACACGACCTACAGCGGCGCCCTGCTGCTGGCCTGCGTGGGACTGCTCCAGGGCATCGGACAAATCGCGATCTTCACCTGGATCCAGCAGCGTGTACCCCAGGAATTGATGGGCCGCACCATGAGCATCCTGCTGTTCATCTTCATGGGGCTGGGGCCGATCTCGGCCGCGATTGCCGGTGCCTTGCTCAAAGTGATTTCACTCGGCACTTTGTTCAGCATCGCCGGACTGGCGCTCACGCTGATTGCGCTTGCCTGCCTCGGCAGCCCGCAGTTGCGCAGCATCCGTGCCATGCCGAGCGTGGCCGCGAAGAGCACGTAATCCTGCCACTCACCTCAGCGTATCGGAATACCATGCCTGCTAACATGAAAGCCGGTTTCATTGGTCTGGGCGCCATGGGTTATCCCATGGCGCTCAATCTGCACAAAGCGGGATTGCTCACTGCCGTGTACAACCGCAGCGGGGCAAAAGCCGCGGCCCTCGCCCGGGAAACCGGCTGTGTTGTCGCGAAAGACATCTCCGAACTCGCCAGGCACTGCGACGCAGTGGTGACCTGCATCACCGCCGACCAGGATGTGCTTGAGGTCACGGATGCGCTCACCGGCAATCTCAAGCAAGGCGCGCTGGTGATCGACTGTTCCACGGTGAACGCGGCAACCGCGCGCGAAACCGCCAGCCGACTCGCAAAGCACGGTGTGGAGTTTCTCGACTGCCCGGTCTCCGGCGGCACCGAAGGCGCGAAGCACGGCACGCTCGCCATCATGTGCGGCGGCGACCCGCAAACCTTCCAGCGCGCGCAGCCGATCCTGAATGCGCTCGGCAAACGTATCGTACTCATGGGTCCGGTGGGCGCCGGCCAAGCCACCAAAGCGGTCAATCAGATTGCGATCGCCGGCATCGCCCAGGCGGTGACCGAAGCGCTGGCCTTCGCCGAAGCCGAAGGCCTGCCGCTCGAAAAAGTCATCGACGTGGTCGGCGGCGGCGCCGCCGGCAGCTGGTTCCTCAGCCACCGCGGGCCGAGCATGGCCGAAGGCCGTTATCCGCTCGGCTTCAAGGTCGGCTTGCACGACAAGGATCTGGGCATCGTGCAACAGATGGCGGCGGCGCACCGGGTGCAATTGCCGGTGGTGGAAATGACGCGCCTGCATTACCGGCGCCTGCAGCAGGACGGGCACGGGGACGAGGACATTTCCGCCCTGTTCCGCCTCAAGCGCCGCCTGTTCGGGCACTGAGCGGTCCCGTGCCGCGCGCGCCCGAGGCGCCCGGGCACTCTTGCCGGCCGTGGCGGAACCGCCGACACTGATGCCCATGACAAAAGGCGAATCCAGCAAACCCGCCGTCGAAGAATTCTTCCTGCCGGATTTCTGCTCCGCGCCGGTGGTGCTGATCGTGGTGCTGATCGCGGAACTCACCGCCTTCGTGCTGGTGATCGCGCGCAACCTGCCGGGCGAAGGTGCGGCGCTGTGGCTGGATTTGGCGCGCATCTCGCTGTTTCTGCAGTGGATCGGGCTAACCAGCGCCGGGGTGTTGTGCGCCATGCGCAAGTACCTGATGCGCATGCCGCTGCGTCACGCTGCCAGCGTGAGCTTCGTGCTGCTGCTGATCACCACCGGGGTGCTGAGCGAAGTGGCTTTTGAACTCGCGCGTTACACCGGCATCGGCCAGGGCTTCCTGCCCGGCAACCACGCGGGGTTCCTGCTACGCAACCTCATCATCTGCGCCATCGTGAGCGTGCTGGTGCTGCGCTACTTCTACATGCAGTACCAATGGAAGGCCAATCTGCAGCGCGAGGCGCGCGCGCGCATCGAAGTCCTGCAGTCGCGCATCCGCCCGCACTTCCTGTTCAACAGCATGAACACCATTGCTGCGCTGATCCGCAGCACCCCGGACATGGCGGAACGCACCATCGAGGACCTCTCCGACCTGTTCCGCGCGAGCCTGAAGCAGACCAGCCCGATGGTGTCGCTGAGCGACGAGATGGCCATCACCCGCCAGTACCTGCGCATCGAGGAGTTGCGCCTCGGCGAGCGCCTCAAGGTCAACTGGCAGATCGACGCGCTGCCCATGGACGCGCACGTGCCGCAACTCATGCTGCAGCCGCTGCTGGAAAACGCCATCTATCACGGCATCGAACCCCAGCCGCACGGCGGCACCGTGGACGTGCTCGGACACTTCGACGCGCAGACGCTCAGCATCCTGATCAGCAACCCGCTGCCGCCGGAAGGCGCGCCGCGGCGGCGCGGCAACCAGATGGCGCTCGACAACGTGCGCCAGCGCCTGGTGCTGGTCTGGCCGGACCGTGCCACACTGGACATCCAGGCGGCCGATGGCATGTATCGTGTGCAGCTGCGCTTCCCCTACGAGGGCCATAAACCATGAAAGTGCTGGTGGTGGACGACGAGTTGCCGGCGCGCACCCGGCTCAAGGAATTGCTGGGCGCCATCCCCGACTGTGAAGTCGCGGGCGAAGCCGCCAACGGCCGCGAAGCCCTGCAGCTCTGGGAAACCAAACATCCGGACGTGCTGCTGCTCGACATCCGCATGCCGGTCATGGACGGACTGGAAACCGCTCGGCATCTCGCCGCTCAGGACGACCCGCCGGCGGTGATTTTCACCACCGCCTACGACGAATTCGCGGTCGACGCCTTCGACACCCATGCCATCGCCTACCTGTTGAAGCCGGTGCGCCAAGAGCGCCTGGCCGGCGCGCTGGCGCGCGCCGGACGGTTGAACCGTATACAGCTTTCCCGGGTGACGGCGGAAACCAAGGTTGCCAACGTGCGCCAGCACATCTGCGCGCGCCTGCGCGAACGCCTGCACGTGGTGCCGGTGGATCACATCCAATGCTTCATCGCCGACCAGAAATACGTCACCGTCTGTCACAGCGAAGGCGAGCTGCTGATTGACGAGGCTCTCAAGGACCTGGAAACCGAGTTCAGCGAAGACTTCCTGCGCGTGCACCGCAACGCGCTGGTGGCGCTCAAATACGTGCAAAGCCTCGACAAGAGCGAAGACGGCCGCTTCCTGATCCGCCTGCAGGGACGCGAACAGCCGATCGAGGTGAGCCGCCGGCTGGTGGCCACGGTGCGCGCGCGCCTGCGCGGCAAATCCTGACGCCGCCCGCGTTTCCCGCACACGACCGCAAGTCCCGGCCCCCGCATGCCTCCGCGTCCACTCCGCATTGCCACGCGCCAGAGCGCCCTCGCACTGTGGCAGGCCGGGCACGTGGCGGCACTGCTGCGCGCGCGCGTGCCGGAACGCGCGGTGGAACTGCTGCCGCTTGTCACTCAGGGCGACCGCGATCTCAACGCCTCGCTGGCGCGCATCGGTGGCAAGGGTCTGTTCATCAAGGAGCTGGAGACCGCGCTCACCGACGGGCGCGCGGATCTCGCCGTGCACTCCATGAAGGACGTGCCGGTAACGCTGCCGCCGGGGCTGGTGATCGCCGCGGTGCTGGAGCGCGAAGACGCACGCGATGCCTTTGTGTCGTCCCGCTGCACCGACTTGGACACGCTGCCGCCCGGCGCACGCGTCGGCAGTTCCAGCCTGCGCCGCCAGTGCCAGTTGCTGCACCGGCGGCCGGACCTCAAACTGCTGGCGCTGCGCGGCAACGTGGACACCCGGCTGCGCAAGCTCGAGCGCGGCGACTACGACGCCGTGATTCTAGCTTTCGCGGGATTGAAGCGGCTCGGACTTGCGCACACAATCAGCAGCCTGCTCGACCCCGAAATCAGCCTGCCGGCGATTGCCCAGGGCACCATCGGCATCGAGTGCCGCGCGGACTACCGGGAGATTCTCGATTTGCTTGAGCCCTTGAACCATGCGCCGACCTGGCAACGCACGCGCGCCGAGCGCGCCCTGAACCACGGCCTGGCCGGCAGCTGCAACCTGCCGATCGCCGGCTACGCGGAATTCGAGAGCGACGGCCGGCTGTGGCTGCGCGGCCGCGTCGGCCTGCCGGACGGCAGCCGCCTGATCAGCGGCGAAATCCGCGGCACAAGCGCGGAAGCCGAGCAGCTCGGCGCGCGTCTCGCGAGCGACTTGCTGCAGCGCGGCGCGGCCGAGGTGTTGCGCCAAGTCTCGGAAGCTTGACCGTGGCCGCACCCAAACCGCTGCGCGACACCGGCATCGTCATCACCCGCCCGGTGCACCAGGGCGAGGCCCTCAAGGCGCGCCTGGAGACCAAGGGCGCGAGCGTGCTGCATTTCCCCACCATTGAAATCCTGCCGGCAACGCGCAGCGCCGAACTCGACAATTGTTTCCAGCACCTGGAGCGCTATCACTACGCGATCTTTATCAGCCCCAACGCCGTGGATTACGCCGCCGACTTCGTGGATTTCACCGCGCTGCCGCCCAAGCTCAAGCTCGCAGCCATCGGCCCGGGCACCGCGCGCGCATTGACGGCGCACGGCCGCAAGCCCGACATGCTGCCGCGCGACGGCGCGAGCAGCGAAGCCCTGCTCAAGCTCAAGGCGCTGAACGCGGTCGCCAAGAAACGCGTCCTCATCGTACGCGGCCAGGGCGGGCGTGAGCTGCTGGCCGAAACCCTGGAAGAACGCGGCGCCGACGTCGATTACGCCGAGGTTTACCGGCGCGCGGTCCCGCGTATCAGCCACGCGGAACTCGGCAGCTGGTTCCGCCAGGGGCGCGTGGACGTGGTCGTGGTCACCAGCCGCGAGGCGCTGCTGAATCTCGACCGCATGCTGAGCCCGGCGCTCACGCCGTATTTGCGCGCCGCGCAGCTTTTGGTATCCAGCGCGCGTGTGATAAAACTGGCCGGCGCCCTGGGCGTGCGCCGCCGGCCGGTGGTCGCGGCGGACGCCGGCGACCGCGCCCTGGTGCACGCACTGGTGAACTGGTGGACGCGCCAGGGGCGCGAACAACGCAAACATCGGAGAGAGCATGAGCGAAGCGCCTGATACCGGGGAATCCGGCTCGCGAGTCTACCCGCCGGCAGCCGCCCTGTTTCCGGACAGGCACGTGCACTGGCCGGGCTGGCTGGCACTGCTGCTGGCGGTGGTGGCGCTGGCGCTGGTGATTGCCGGCTGGCTGCATTTCAGCCGCCTGCAACAGCAGCAACTCGTGCGGCAGAACGCCGAACTGCAGGCCTTGAACCAGAAGCTGGATGCCCTCGGCCAGACGGCGGCGCTCAAAAGCCAGCTGGACAGCGCACAGAACAGCACCCAGCAGGCGCTCAAGAATTTCGGCGATCAGCTGGACAGCATGAACGCCGCCGTGACCGATCTGCGGCGGCGCTCCGAGCGCGGCCGCGATGCCTGGATCAAGGCGGAAGCCGCGGCGTTATTGATGGCGGCCAACGACCAGGTGCAGTTGAACGCCGACCCGGCGCTGGCCCTGAAGGCGCTGGCCTCCGCCGACGAGCGCCTGCGATTGCTGTCCGACCCCGGCCTGATTCCGGTGCGTCAGCAAATCGCCAAAGAAGAAGCCGAGCTGCGCAGTGTGCCGCAAGCCGACATCACCGGCATGGCCGCGACGCTCACCAGCCTGAGCGAATCCGCCGGCAAATTTCCGCTGAAACGCGTAGCCCCGGAGAATTACATGCCAGGCGATGCCGCCCCGGCGGCCACCAGCGGCAACATGAAGCCGACGCTGTGGCAACGTTTTAAAGCGGGCTTGGAGCGCCTGGCCCGGGACATCTTCACCGTGCAGCGCCGCAATCAGCCGATCGAGCCGCTGCTCACGCCGCAGCAGGATTATTTCCTGCGCCAGAATCTGGAATTGCGACTGGCGGCGGCGCGCGCGGCCTTGCTGCAACGCGACAGCGCCGCCTTCCAAAGCAGCGTGCAACTGGCGCGCAGCTGGCTGGAGACCTACTTCAACCCCAGGGATGGCGGCGTGAAATCCGCGATCGCGCAACTCGCGCAAATGCAGCAGCAGCAGATCGACCCGCCGCTGCCCGATATTTCCGCCTCGCTCACGCTGCTGCGGCGCCTCGAGCCGCCGCGCGCCACCGCGCCGTGAAGTACGCGTTCTACATCCTGCTGGCGCTGCTGGCTGCGGTCATCATCGCCGGCGTGCTGCACGTGGACAGCGGCTACGTGCTGCTCTCCTGGCGCGACACCAGTGTGGAGATGTCGCTCGGCACGCTGGCGGTGCTGATCCTGGTGGTGTTCTTCGGCTTGTACCTGCTGACCACACTGGTGGTCAGACTCTGGGGTTTTCCGCAGCGCATTCACGCGGCCATGGAGCGGCGGCGCGAAGCACGCTCGCGGCGTTCCGCAATCCGCGGCCTGATTGACCTTGCCGAAGGCCGCTGGGCCGAGAGCGAGCACAATCTCATGCGCCACGCCGCGGACAGCAAGGTGCCGCTCATCACCTACATCGCGGCGGCGCGCGCCGCGCAAATGCAGGGCGCGCACGAGCGCCGCGATACCTATTTGCGCCGCGCCTCGGAGCGCGAGCCGGCGGCCCAGCTTGCGGTGCTGCTCACCCAGGCGGAATTGCAGATCGCGCACCGCCAGTACGAACACGCGCTCGCGACGCTGCGCCGCCTGCAGGAACTCGACGCCAACCACAGCTATGCCCTCAGGCTGCTGGCGCGCCTGTACCGCAGACTCGGCGACTGGAGCGCGCTGCACGCGCTCGTGCCGAAACTGCGCGACACCCACGCATTGCCGCGCGCGGAAATCGACCGCTTGGAGTCGCAGGCGTTGTGTGCATTGCTGGAGCGCCTAGACACCGCCTCAGGTCCGGCGCAGGCGGCCGGCTGGTGGAATGCCTTGCCGCGGCGCTTGCGCGCCGAGACCAATCTGGTGCGTGCCTACGCGCAACTGCTGCTGAAGAGCGGCGAGGCCAAAACCGCGGAAAGCGTGACGCGCGAGGCGCTCAAGAACAACTGGGACGAGGAGCTCATCGTGCTCTACGGGCAGACGCGCGCCGACGATCCCGTGCGCCAACTGGTGCGCGTGGAGGAGTGGCTGGCGGAAAAAGGCGAAAGCGCCGCGCTGCTGCTGACCGCGGGACGCCTGTGCTCCGCAGCTAAGCTCTGGGGCAAGGCGCGCAGTTACCTCGA
>JAGXAL010000177.1 GCA_018971605.1 Natronospirales bacterium
AGGCGCATCACACGGTGGATGCGCGCGCGGAACTTTTTGACCGCTACCTGCGCTATCTGATTTACGGCAACGTGCTGCGCGGCAACCTGTATCCGCTGAGCGTGTCGGCGGAGCGCGTGGCGCAGGCCGCGAAAGTGGTGGCGGTAGCCAAGCAAATCGGTGCCACGGCGCTGGCGCACGGCTCCACCGGCGCGGGCAACGATCAGGTGCGTTTCGATGTGGCGTTCCGGGCGCTGGCGCCCGAGCTGGAACTGCTGACGCCCATCCGCACGCTGGCGCTGAGCCGCGCCGAGGAGCGTGCGTTTCTCAAGCAGCACGGCTTCGAGTTCCCGGAAAAGACCGAACACTACTCGGTGAACGAGGGCATGTGGGGCACCTCCGTGGGCGGGCGCGAGACGCTGAATTCCTGGAGCACGCTACCGCAGTCGGCGTTTCCCGGCGGCGAGATCGATGCCGTCAAACTTCCGCCCCGGGAACTGGCTCTCGCTTTCAAGCAGGGCATTCCCGTGTCGCTGAATGGTAAGGCATCGGACCCGGTTGAGCTGATTGCAGAACTGAACGCTATCGGGCGCCAATACGGCATTGGCCGCGGTGTGCATCTCGGCGACACCATTCTCGGTATCAAGGGGCGCGTGGGTTTCGAAGCGCCGGCCGCGCACCTGCTGATTGCCGCGCACCGTGAGCTGGAAAAACTGGTGCTCAGCGGCAAGCAGCAGTTCTGGAAGGACACGCTCGGCAATCTCTACGGCCAGTTGCTGCACGAAGGCCATTTCTTCGATCCGCTGGCGCGCAATCTGGAAGCATTTCTGGAATCCAGCCAGCAGCGCGTCACCGGCGAGGTGAAACTCACGCTTTATCCGCGCACCTGGTCGGTGGACGGCGTGCGCTCGTCGCATTCATTGATGGATGCAAAAGTTGCAAGTTACGGCGAGGCCAACAAGCTGTGGAGCGGCGCCGAGGCTGCCGGCTTCGCCAAGCTCTACGGCGTGCAGCAGATCCTTGCGCTGCACGCGGGAGAAGCGGAATGAACAGGAACCTTGAATGTCTGGAACCCCTTTCCGGCGGGAGAGGGGAACCAGATTCAGATGTTTAAGGGGTGCCCATGAGAATCAATGCTGACAAAATCGCGAGTGTCACCCGCAACCTGAAACTGGATCGCACGCTTACGCTGACACCGGAAATCCGCGCCGAGCATGGCGCGGTGGTGGCCGGGCGCATCGTCAATGACAAATCTGCCTACAACACGCTCGAAGACGTGTATGGCCGCATGACCGTGGTGCACAGCGACGACATCATCGTAGGCGCGCTCGGCCACCGCAATGCGCTGCACGGTTACGAAGGCGTGCTGCCGAAGAGCGTGAGCAAAGGCCAGATCCTGCACGTGCTCAATCTCGGCGGAGTGATCGGTGAGTGCGTATCCCACAATCCGGAAGTCGGCGCTCCGTTCCAGTTCGAGGTGCTGGGCCAGGTGCTGGTATATCCGCAGTTCCAGTCGCGCCAGGGCGAGCCTGCCAACATCGGCATGGGCGCGCTCAAGACCAACGGCACTCGGCCGGATTGCAAAGTGGTTTACGTAGCCGGTACCTGCATGAATGCCGGCAAAACCGCGGCAGCCTGCGCCATTGTTCGGCGTCTGGTGCAGGCGGACTATCGAGTGGGCGGCGCCAAGCTCACCGGAGTGGCCCTCATGCGCGACACCTTGAGCATGCGCGACTACGGTGCGGAGACTACGCTGGATTTCACCGACGCCGGCATCGTGTGCACCGGCCCGGAGACCGCTGCACAGGTGGCAAAAACCATTTTTGCGGAGCTCTCCAGTCAGCGCTTCGATGTGATCGTGGCGGAAACCGGCGACGGCGTGATGGGTGATTATGGCGTGCAGGCGATTCTGGCGGACGCGGAACTGCGTGCGCTCACCGCGGCCTTCGTGTTCTGTGCCAACGATCCGGTGGGCGTAGCCGGAGGTGTGGGGCATCTCAAATCGGATTACGGCATTTCGGTGGACGTGGTCACCGGCCCGTGTACCGACAACAA
>JAGXAL010000062.1 GCA_018971605.1 Natronospirales bacterium
GCGGGCGTGGTACGCAGGAAACGCGCCGGCAGATCGTAGTAACGCAGGTCCGTGGGCTTGCCGCTGGCGTCGAGATCGAAGGTCACGTATTGGTCGAAGCTCTCGTCATAGAAGGGGTAGCCGAGTTTCACGCGGAAGGTATTGTGGTTCCAGTGAATGAGCTCGCCATTCAAATCCGGATTGCCGGCCTGCAACAGCAAATGCCCGTTGGCCAGTGAAATCCGTACGCTGCCATCGAGGTCGTTGCTGTACTCGCCCACGTATGCGCCGAGCGGTAGCGGCGCCGCACCGGGCACGCGTGACGCTGCGAGCTTGGCTTTTTCAGCCTGATCGCGCGCAGCCTGATCGCGCGACATCTTGAGCAGTGCGCCCTCGACGTCCTGCGGCGGCAGGCCCAGGTAGGCATCGAGGATGTGGTAGAGCAGTGCGTTGCGCGCATCGTCGTGGTCCATGTTGGTGAGCACCACTACGCCCAGGTGCTCGCTCGGAAGCATGCCGAGCGCCGAGGCCATACCGTCGATGTCGCCGTCGTGCATCACCAGCTTGCGGCCGCCGTAGTCTTCCACCACGAATCCCAGGCCGTAATCCAGGAACTGGCTGGCCGGGCTCATGGCGTGCAGCCAGCTACCGATGCCGCTGTCCACCGGAATCACCATTTGCGGGGTTTCCATCTGCGCAATCGTGTCCGCGCTGAGCACTGGCTTGCCGGCGTAGTTGCCGTTGGCGAGCAGCATCAGCAGCCAGTGGCTCAGGTCGTTGACGCTCGAATTGATGCCGCCGATGGGTGCCATGGCGTCGGTGTCGTAGCGGTGGATTACCGTTGGTTTGTCGCCCACGAGCGCATGCGGCGCGGCGGTGTCCGTGGCGGCGTTCATGGTCTCGATCGAGGTGTCGGTGCGGCGCATGTCGAGCGGCGCGAACAGGTGTGCGTGCACGTAGTCTTCCCAGCTCTGACCGGTGATCGCGGGAATCACCTGGCTCGCGACCAGGTACATGGCGTTGTTGTAGCAGAAGCGTGAGCGGAAGCTGTACGCCGGCTTGGCATAGCGCAGGTGCTGGATGATCTGCTCGCGATCGAAGCCGGTGGTGAACCACATGAAGATCGGATCGCAATAGCCGCTGCGGTGCGTGAGCAGGTCGCGTATCGTGATCTGGCGCGTGACCCAGGGATCGTCGAGCGCAAAGCGCGGCAGGTATTGCGTGACCGGATCATCCCAATGGAGTTTGCCCGCGGCGACCAGCGTACCCAGAGCGGCGGCGGTGAAGGCCTTGCTGTTGGAGGCGATGGTGAACAGCGTGTCGGCATCCACCTTGCCGGGTTGCCCGAATTCGCGCACCCCGTAGCCGCGTGCCAGCACCACTTTGCCATCCTTGACCACCGCCACCGCCAAGCCCGGCACCTGCCAGTCGTGCATGATTTTCTGCACGTAGCCGTCGAGATTGGCGAGCGGCGCGGGTGCGGGCTGTGCGAGCGCCGCGCCCGAAGCGAAACACAGGGCCAAAGAAATCAGGCTCAGCTTGCGCATGGCGGCAGCTCCGGAAAATTCGGGAAGGTTTACTTGAAGCTCAACAGCTCGATGTCGAAAACCAGCATGCCTTGGGGCGCGCCGGGGCGGTTGCGGTTGTCGTAGGCCAGCTTGCCCGGTATCCACACGCGCACGCGTTCACCCGCGACCATGAGCGGCAGCATTTCCTGCCAGCCCTGGATCAGCTTGTTGAGCGGGAAAGTGGCGGGCGAGGTGCTGCGGTCCGGATTGATGGTGCTGTCGAATTTGCGGCCGTCGGTGGTCCAGCCGGTGTAGTTCACGGTGATCACCGAATCCAGCGTGGGATGCGCGCTGCCGGTGCCGGAACCGAGCACCTGGTAAGCCAGGCCATCAGGCATCACGGTGGCGGTGCTCGGCGGCGCAGCCACGTCCACCGGCGGCAGATAGGGATTGGTAATACAACCGGCCAGCAACAGCAGCGGCGCGAGCAGTGCAACGCGAATACGGCGGATTGCAAACACGGGCAGCTCCCGGAAATTTAACCATATTACTCTAGCGCGGCCCCGGGCCAGCGTCATCCGCACGCTTGGGCTTCGCACCTGAAGTCCCGGCCGGCTTGGCGTAAAATCAGGTCAAAACCGTGAAGAGCGAGGGCGGGCATGCTGGCAACGAGCGCAGGTTACGCATCCGACCAGCGCTGGTCGCTGGAGGACATTGCTTGGCGGGCGATCCGGCGCGAGGCCGTCGCCGGCCACGAAGAACTGTTCTATCTGGTGGCCAGCGCTTCCTTCATTGAAATCACCACCGATCTCTACACCCGCAACCTCATCGACTATTTTTCCGGCGATGCCGAGGTCACCGGCTGGCTGCACGATCATTGGGAGCATGAAGAACTGCAGCACGGCCAGGCGCTCAAGCGCTACGTGCAAATCGCGTGGCCGGAGTTTGACTGGGAAAGCGCTTATCGCAACTTTTTTGCCGAATATTCGCGCTGCTGCAAAGTCGAGTTACTCGAGCCCACGCGCAGCATGGAGATGGCCGCGCGCTGCGTGGTGGAAATGGGCACCGCCACCTACTACACCACCCTCAGCCGGCTGAGCGGCGATCCGGTATTGAGCGGCCTTACCTGGCACATCCGCGAGGATGAGGTGCGGCATTACAAGCATTTCTACCATTATTTCCGCGTTTACCGCGAGCGCGAAGACGCCGGCCGCGGACGCACGCTGCGCGCGCTCTGGCACCGATTGAAGATGATCGATGGTGAAGATGGCCTGATTGCCATGAAGCACGTGTACCGTGCCTGTCACCCCGGCCAGGCGTTCGACAAGCACGTGTACCGGGATCTGCACCGGCGCTGTCGGCACGCCGCTGGCCGGCATTTCCCGCACGAGATGAGCATCAAGATGCTGATCAAGCCGCTGGACTTGAGCCCGCGTTTCCAGCACCTCGCCTTGCCGGTGCTGACTCGCGTGGCGCGCCGCGTGGTGACCTGAAATCCCGGCACTGAAACGCGCGGCTGCAAATCTGCCGCGCTGCTTGCAGCTATTTCCTCCGGCCTTTTCTGGAATCCACTGCGCTTTGCGCAGCGGATTTCTTGTGCGCGACGCGATGCGGACGAGTATTGCCGTAACTGCCGCGCCAGATCTTGCCGCGAGTGCTTTTCTTGTCGCCTTTACCCATGGGGTTTCCTTGGTGGTGGTGCGGCTGCGCAAGCAATGCGCGGGCCGTGGAAATGAATTATAGCGACTCGGAAACTCGCGTGGCTCAACTACCCTGCTGACGACGTTGCGTCCGGATGCGGCAGGAAAGCGAACGATTCCCCGGCCGCTACTTCGCGAATGTTTTGCCCGGTGAATATGTGGGCCGCGTGCGGCCCCAGCAACTGGATGTCGTCGCCCTCAATCCGCAGGGCGCTGCCTTCCTGCAAGCCGACCACCGGCATGTCCGGATTGGCGCGCGTGAATTCCTGCAGGCGTTCGGCGCGGGTTTCACCCTGATGGCCGGGAATCCGGGCGTCGGTGTAATGCGGGTTGATCTGAAACGGCAGCAGGTTGAGTGCTTCACGGCGTTCCGGCCACACCACTGGCATGTCGTTGGTGGTGCCTATCGTGGGGCAGGCGACGTTGGTGCCGGCGCTCCAGCCGATGTAGGGCATGCCGGCGGCGACGCGCTCGCGAATGATTCCCAGGAGCTGGTGCGCATACAGCTCGCGCAGCAGATGGAAGGTGTTGCCGCCGCCGATGACCAATGCGTCTGCGCCGGCGATGGCCTGCGCCGGGTCGGCGCTGCAGTGCATACCGGCAAGCGTGTAGCCAAGCGGCGCAAAGTTGGCGCGCACCCGCTCGGTGTACTCATCGTAATCCCGAGCGACGCGCGCGTAGGCGACAAACAGCAGCCTGCGCACGCGCGCCGGCAGGAAGCCGCGCACATACGCGTGCGCGTGTTCCAGATAACGAGTGCCCGCAGTGCGCGAGCTGCTCAGCAAGAGCAGATGCCGGTGGCTGGTCATGCCGGTTCCTTGAGCTACCCCATTGATTGGTGACAGTCCACAGCCAGACCTGACCGACTTGGCCAATACTGACAACTCTTGTCAGTGTTCCGCGTGCCGGGCTGCGCAAAAAAGAATGGGACCTGCCATGCCTGCGTCCTGCGGCATGACAAGTCCGCTGCCACGTCCTGTGGAGCCGCGCGGAGTTCCATCCGCGCCGCAAGTTTCGGGCAGCGGGCGCATCCTGCAGCCCGCCAAAACAGGGCGCTGCCGGCCGCGGAGGTTCAGCCGGCGCGCGCCTGTCCCGCGTCTCCCCGCTGGTATCCAAGCAAATACGATGCCAAACCCGTGACCGGAGGCGACGTTGGGTGCCTGGATTTGGGTCCATCCGGCCGCTATGGGATGATGGCTGCGACAGCGTCACGAACCTTCCGCATGAACCCCACACCATCGCCAGCACGCGAGCGCGCGCAGTTGCCCATTGGCATTTTCGATTCCGGCGTCGGCGGCCTCACGGTGTTGCGCGCGCTGGCCACCCGGCTGCCGGCAGAACAGTTCTTGTATTTGGGCGACACCGCGCGCCTGCCTTACGGCACCAAGAGCCCCGAGTCCGTGACCCGCTACGCCTTGCAAGCCTCCGCGCATCTGGTGGCCCGCGGCATCAAACTGCTGGTGGTGGCCTGCAACACCGCCTCGGCGGTCGCCATGCCGGCGCTCGCCGCCGAATTTGCGCCGCTGCCGGTCATCGGCGTGGTCGAGGCCGGCGCCGAAGCCGCGGTGCAGACTTCGCGCACCGGTCATATCGCGGTACTGGCCACCGAGAGCACGGTGCGCGGCGGCGCCTATGAGCGCGCGATTCGCGCGCGGCGCGCCGATGCGCGCGTGTTCTCCCAGGCCTGTTCGCTGTTCGTGGCGCTGGCCGAGGAAGGCTGGACCCGGGGACCCTTGGTGGAGGCCGTGGCACGCGAATATCTGCAGCCGCTGCTCACCGAGAAAGAACAGGATGGCCTCGACTGCCTGGTGCTCGGCTGCACGCACTTTCCGCTGCTCCGGGAAACCATCCGGCAGGTTGCTGGGACCAAGGTGACGCTGGTGGATTCCGGCGAAACGGTGGCGCAGGCGATTGCCCACCTGCTCGCGCAACGGCACCTGGCGCAGGCCGCGGGCGAACGCGGACAGCACCAGTTCCTGGCCACCGACGATGTCGAGCGCTTTGCGCGCGTCGGCAGCCGTTTTCTGGGCGCCGCGATCACGGCCAGCGATGTCGAGCGGGTGGATTTGTGACGCGGTCTCTCGGCGCCCTGGATGCACAAACCGCGACACGCTTCGCGCGCATGGCGCTGGTCAACGTGACGCGCGAATATCCGAACCACCTCATGCACCTGCTGAATGGCATGCAGGACGCGCTTGCGCCACGTCTGCTGCATCCGGTGTTTTACGGCAGTTACGATTGGCACTCGGCAGTGCACAGCCACTGGCTGCTGGTGCGCCTGCTGCGCCTCATGCCGGAAGCGGAATTCCGCGACGCTGCGTGCGCGGTCTTGGATGCACATCTGGACGCGGCGAATGTCGCGGCGGAATGTCGTTATTTCGAGGCGCCGCACCGCGCCGGTTTCGAACGCCCGTACGGTTTGGCGTGGCTGCTGCAGCTCGCCGTCGAATTGCATGAATGCAATTCAGCCGAGGCGCAGCGCTGGCGCGAGATCTTGCTGCCGCTGGAGCAAATCGCGGTAGCGCGGTTCCGCGACTGGTTGCCGAAACTCAGCCATCCGGTGCGCGGCGGCGAGCACGCCAACAGCGCATTCGCGCTCGGCCTGGTGCACGATTACGCGCGCAGCACTCAGCACGCGGAACTGGGCGCTTTGCTGGGATCGCGCAGCCGCGATTTTTATCTCGGCGATGCCGACGCACCCCTGGCTTATGAACCCTCGGGCCATGATTTCCTGTCACCGGTGCTGGCGGAAGCCGATTTGATGCGCCGGGTATTGTCGCAGACTGAGTTTGCGAGCTGGCTCGACAACTTCATGCCGGGAATCCCCGCGCAGGAAAACGCATCCTGGCTGGAACCGGTGCAATCGCGCGACCGTGCCGACGGTAAACTCGCGCACCTCGACGGCCTGAACCTGAGCCGCGCCTGGATGCTGGAGGGCGTGGCCTCGGCTTTGCCTGAAAACGACCGGCGTCGCGGGGCGCTGTTGCAGGCCGCCCAGGCGCATGCCCAGTCGGGTTTGGCGGCGGTCACCGACGAGCACTACGAAGGCAGCCATTGGCTGCCGAGCTTTGCCGTGTATCTGCTGACGCGCCGTGGAATCCGTGAATCAGCCTGAACCGTCGCGAGCGGCGCCAAGCTGGTGGCGGCGGTTGGGCTGGCGGCTGCTGACGATTGTCTGGCTGTCATTGCTCGCAACCGTGGTCGGAGTCGCATTCCGCGGCGTGGTCAATCCGGCGACTACCGCGTTCATGCAGCAACGCCTTTTATATTTGCGCAGTCACGGCGAGCCGCGTGCGCGCATCGACTATCAGTGGGTGGATTACGCCGCCATGGCACCCGCGATGCAATTGGCGGTCGTCGCTTCCGAAGACCAGACCTTTCCGTACAACCACGGCTTCGACATTGAGGCCATCGCGCTAGCCTTGCACCACAATCGCGTGAGCCGCCGTATCCGCGGCGCCAGCACTATTACCCAGCAGACGGCCAAGAACCTGTACCTGTGGTCCGGCCGCGAATATTTTCGCAAGGCATTGGAGGCGTATTTCACCGTGCTGATTGACACGGAATGGCCCAAGGAGCGGACGCTGGAAATGTATCTCAACACCGCGCAGTTCGACAGCAACGTCTTCGGCGTGGGCGCAGCCGCGCGTCATTTGTTCGGCAATACGCCAGCGCAACTGACTTCGGAACAGGCGGCATTATTGGCTGCGGCGTTGCCTTCGCCCGATCGTTCCGATGTCACCGATCCATCCGCCTATCTGCAGCGGCGTCAGGCGTGGATTATGGATCAGATGCAGCAGCTCGGCAGCGATTATCTGGCTGGCATCGAGGCCGACGCACGCCGCTGAGTCAGGCGCGTTCCAGCTGGGCAATGACGCTGAAGCGGCGCATCGTTTCGCGCGCTCGCGGTACCAGCAGGGCGGTCAATCCACCCACCAGCTTGACGGGCAGAGGGACCTCGAAGCGCTTGAACCGCCGCGCCTCATCGGCGATGGAGCGGAAGCCCGATGCAGTCCAGCCAGAGGGGCGGAAAAACTCCAGGAACTCCGGCGGCGCAAACTTGAATTGCAGGTTCTCGTTTTTGAGCAGATTGGGCCCGTAACGGCGGGCCAGCATCTTGAGGAGCTGTGGCGAGGCGATGTCTGTCAGCCAGCGTTGGAATGCGACCGGCTGATGCAGGTCGGCGGCCAGTGCACTGACGGCCTCGGCTTCGAGATAAATCAACAAGCCCTCGGTGACCACCAACACCCGATTCGCTGCCGCTCCGACCTTGCTGAATAGCGCGCAGCGCGCCTCGGCATCGGCCAAGTTCAGCGCGTGGCGTTCGAGCCGGCAGAAGGCGTGTGCGTTTTTGAGCCGGGACGCTTTGTACTCAATGATTTCAGGCAAATCCACTTCCACCCAGCGCAGCCCGGCTGGCAGCGCGAGGCGATAGGGGCGGGTGTCCAGTCCGCAGGCGAGATTCAGCACGGTGTCGAAGCCGTCCTGTTCGACGGCATCCTGGATCAGCTCGTCCAGCACCTGGGTGCGCACCACCATGGGCCAGCCCGGGATGCCCACCTGTTTCTCGATCTCGGCGCCGCGCTCGCCCGCGAGTTCGCGGGCATAGGGATCGCGAAACAACGCGTCCGGACGCTCGCTTTCCAGCGCACGGTACAAGGCCACCCACAAGGCGGTGTCGGACACGTTGCGAATCAGCGGTGCGTCGCTCATGCGCTGCGGACCTGGTTCGGAGGCGGTTCAGCATGTCGGCTCGCGACCTGCTTGTAAAGCGCTTGCGGCGCACGGGCGGGGAGACGATGATTGTCGCTCAGTGAGGCCTCGTTAACGGAGAATCCCCATGCACCGTCTGCTCATGTTTTTGCCTTTGTTGCTGCTGGCGGCCTGTTCGGTGCAGCAGCAGGAGATCAGCGTTCCGGCCCAAGTGTTGCCCGCGGTGGGCGTGACAAGTCTGAACCTGGACGTGAACGTCGGCCGCATCACCATTACGCCCAGCAGCGATGGCCAAGTGCATCTGGCCCTGAGCCTCCAACCCTCGACCAGCTTCTTCGGCATGTTGACCAGCAGTGCAAGTCTCGCGGCAGTTCAGCATGCCACTATCAGTCACATGCTCAATAACGGCGCGCTCACTCTGGGCGTTCAATATCCAGCGAACACGGATAGCAGCAACATCAGCGAGCACTGGACCGTGGCGCTACCGCCGACGATTGCGGTGACAAGCAAGGTGAATGTCGGTGAGCTGAATGTCAGCGGTGTCGCCAGCGGTGTGGATGCCAACCTGAACGTCGGCAAGGTGCAACTGGATGTTCCCGGCGGGCCCCTTAAGATCAGCACCAATGTCGGAAAAATCCAGGCAACGGTGCGCAGCCTGGATTATTCAGATGTTGCCTTGGGCGCGAACATCGGCAAGGTTGGCCTGACCCTGGACGGCGTGAGCACCGGCAGCGTGCAAAAGACCACCACCGGCGAGAATCTGGATTACACGATGAAGGGCAAGAACCGCATCAACCTGCAGGTCACCACCGGCTCGGTGCAACTGGCGCTGCTCACTCACTGAACCGTACTGTGAAGCGATCAGTGGCTCAGTGGCCGAATTCGGGGCGCGGCAGCGTGTGCAGTGGTGTGGGCAAACTCGAGATGTAGGCCGCGAGCGCGCGGATCTGCGCATTGTTCAGAGCCTTGGCCTGCGGCGCCATGATGATGTTCTGGCGCTGGCCATCCCGGTATTCGGTGAGCGCCTGCACCAGGTAATCGCGGTATTGGCCCGCGATGATCGGCGGCGGATTGCCCGGCAGCGGCGTGGGCTGGGCGCCATCCGCGCCGTGGCAGGCTGAGCAGGTGTCCTTGAAATGCTGCGCGGCCCAGGCGAGTGTGGCGGGCGGCGCGGAAGCGGCCGTGCCGGTGGCGGGTGCATCATCGGCCAGCGTCGCGGTCGTGGCGAGACCCGCACCCAGCAACAGGATCGCAAGTGCAGTCAGGGATTTCATGGCTGAGTTCCGGGGTTGGGTTTGTAGACTTGGCCCAGGCTGCTGAAATACGCGGCGATGTCCTGCATCTGCTGCTCGGTCAGCGACGAAGCCTGCGCGTGCATGGTCTTGTGGCTGCGGGCGCCGCTCTTGTATTCCTCCAGCGCGTGCACGATATAGGCAGCGTTCTGGCCGGCAAGCTTGGGCACGCGGTAGGTGGGGTACACGTTGGTGTAATCGGCGATGCCGTGGCAGCCGAGGCAGGTTTGCGATTCGACCTTGCCCTTGGCGATGTCACCGGCTGCGTGCGCCGCGAAACTCGCGCCGAAGGCCGCGCAGGCAAGTATGAGGACGGCAATGCGGCTCCGCATTGGAAGTCTCCCGTGTAACAGGGGTTGGAAACAGTACCGTAGGCGGCGCATAGGTTACCAGATTGACCGCGGCTTTGCCGTATGCTGAGCGGAATGTGCCCGTCGCCGCCACGGAACCGTCGCTGGCAGCTCGGGTCCGATGTGGTATGCGCGTTGTAAGGTGGTGACACCCATGGAAAAAGTTCGCAAGACCGGGGAACAGTGGCGCGCGCAGTTGACGCCCGAGCAGTACGCGGTCACGCGCCAAAAAGCCACCGAACGACCCGGCACCGGCGAGTACCTGAACAACCACGCCGCCGGCGTGTACCGTTGTGTGTGTTGCGGCAATCCAGTGTTTACCTCGGACACCAAATTCGAGTCCCACTGTGGCTGGCCGAGCTTCACGGCACCGGCCGGTGGCACGAGCCTGGAAGAACACGCGGATTCGAGCCACGGCATGCAGCGTGTGGAAGTGGTGTGCGCGAAATGTGACGCGCACCTGGGCCATGTTTTCAACGACGGCCCGCCGCCCGTGGGTTTGCGCTACTGCATTAATTCCGCTGCACTCAAGTTCGAGCCGGCAGGCAAGGCTAATCCGGAGTGACCGAAGAGCTTTTCCGCGCTGACGCCTACGCACGCGCTTGCGAAGCCACGGTGCTCGCCGCGGACGAGCGCGGCGTGCAACTGGATCGCACGGTGTTTTATCCGCTTGGCGGCGGCCAGCCGGGCGACACCGGCGTGCTGCGGCTGGAGGATGGCCGCGAGTTACGCATTACCGATACACACAAGGGTGTACAACCGGGTGAAATCCTGCATCTGCCGGCGGAAGAGGCGAGCTGGCTGCGGCCGGGCATGCACGTCACCGCAGAGATTGACTGGCAGCGGCGTTACCGGCTGATGCGCATGCACACCTGTTTGCATTTGTTGAGTGCGGTGATTATCGCGCCCGTGACCGGCGGGCAGGT
>JAGXAL010000063.1 GCA_018971605.1 Natronospirales bacterium
GATGGCGGGGTCGGTCTCTATCGTTCGGATGACGCCGGCGCGAGCTGGCACAAGACCACGGACGATCCGCGCCCCGCGGAACGCATCGGCGGCGGCGATCTGCCGGTGCTGGCGATTGATCCCAAAAATCCCGACATCGTTTACAGCGATACCCCGGTGTTGTGGAAATCCACCGACGGCGGCAAGACCTGGTTCGGATTCCACGGCGCGCCGGGCGGCGACGATTACCAGCAAACCTGGATCAACCCCAACAACCCCGACATCATAGCGGTCAACAGCGACCAGGGCGCCATCGTCACCGTGAACGGCGGCAAGACCTGGAGTTCCTGGTACAACCAGCCGACTGCGGCCATGTACAAGGTCGGCATCGACAACACCTGGCCGTACCGCGTGTGCGGTGGCCAGCAGGACAGCGGCTCGGCTTGCGTGCTGAGCCGCGGCAACGACGGTGAGCTCACCGCGCACGACTGGCATCCGGTGGGCATCGAGGAGTACGGCGGCGCGGCAGCCGATCCGCTGCATCCCAACCTGATTTACGGCGGTTCCCGCAGCGGCGTGACGCTGTACGACCGCGACACAGGGCAGATCGCCGACGTGAGTCCGATGGCCTCGCGCAGCCCCGATTACCGCACGCTGCGCACCATGCCGATCATGTTTTCGCCCGTCGATCCGCACCGCCTGTATTTCACCTCGAACACCGTCTGGCAAACCGATAACGGCGGACAGAACTGGAAGCAAATCAGTCCGGACCTGACGCGCAAGACCTGGGAAGTCCCGGCGAGCGTCGGCGCATACCGCGACAGCAAGGATGCGAAACCCAGCGACCGCGGCGTGGTCTATGCGCTCGCGCCCTCGTCCCTGAATATCAACCTGATCTGGGCCGGCACCGACGACGGCCTGATTTGGGTCACGCACGACGGCGGCAAACACTGGAACAACGTCACGCCGCCGCAGTTGAAGCCCTGGTGGCGGGTGTTCAGCATGGACGCGAGTCATTTCAACCCCAACGTCGCCTACGCCGCCGTCAACACCATGTGGCTGGACGACATGCGCCCGCATCTTTTCCGTACCGAGGACGGCGGCAAAACCTGGACCGAGATTGATAACGGCATCAGCGACGATGCCGCCACCAACGTGATCCGCGAGGACCCGGTGAAAAAAGGTCTGCTGTTCGCCGGCACCGAAACCCAGACCTGGGTGTCCTTCGACAATGGCGATCACTGGCAATCGCTGCGGCTCAACATGCCGGCGGTTTCGGTACGCGATCTGCAAATCCACGGTGACGACCTGGTGGCCGCGACCCACGGCCGCGGCTTCTACGTGCTCGACGACATCACGCCGCTGCGGCAGATCGATGCGCCAGTGGCCGATACCGCGGTGACGCTCTACAAACCGGAACCGGCGGTGCGCGTGCGCTGGGACATGAATCCGCCGACGCCTTGGCGCATGCCGTCGCTGCCGAATCCGCCGCCCGGCGCTGTCATTGATTACTACCTGGCGAATAACATCAGCAGCCCGGTGACGCTCGACATCTATACGGCTGACGGCAAACTGGTGCGGCATTTTTCCAGCGCCGATCCGCAAAAGCCGCTGGATCCGGCGAAACTCGACGTGCCCGACTGGTGGCCGCGGCCGCCCATGAACCTGTCCACGCAAGCCGGCATGCACCGCTTCGTGTGGGACATGCTCTACCCGCCGCTGCCGGGCGCCATGCAGCGCCTCGATGACAATCAGGCGGTAATCCACAACACGCCGCTGGCGCCGAGTTCGCCGTGGATCATGCCCGGCCGCTACACGGTGAAATTGACCACAGACGGCCGGACTTACACCCAGCCGCTGATGGTGAGCATGGACCCGCGGGTGAAAACGCCGCACGCGGCGCTGCAACAGCAATTCGAGCTGTCGATGCGCGCCTATGAGGACAGCCTTGCCGCGGGTGCGGCGTTCGTACAAATCCAGGCACTGCAGCAGCAGATTGACGCACGTGTGAAACAGTCCGGCGCTTCCGCGGCGCTCAGCGCCTACAGCAAGCAACTCGATGCGCTCACCGGCCCGCCGCTCTCGCCGTTTGCGTTCTTCTTCGGCTACCGCGGCCCGCCAAGTCTGGTGAGCGTCGGACTCACGCTGCAAGTGCTGATGGATCGCATGCAAGCGGCTGATTTGGCACCGACCGCAGCCGATGTTGCCGCGCTGAACAAAACTAGTGATGAGCTGAAGTCGCTGCTGGCGCGCTGGACCACACTCAAGAGCCAAGCACCTTTGGTTAATGGAAGCTGAGCATCAATCCAGCACTGGCATACAAAAAAATCCCGGTGGATTACTCCACCGGGATTGCTGACTCAGTCTTGCAAAACAACGGCAGCTATTTTTTCTTGCTGGGTTCATCCGCAGAATTAACGTAGGTAATCTGGAACGGCCCCATCAGGTCCACCTGTACCACCGCACCCGTTTTGGTCCATGCGAAATGGTGCATGTTTGCCGGGGCGACAGCATAGCCGCCGGCTTTGAGCACCTTGGCGTGCTTTTTGTCCAGCTTGTCTCCCATGCCGATGCCCAAGGTACCCGAGATCACCGTGACGCGTTCATCCGTCGGGTGCCAATGCGGCGGGATGCGGTAGCCGGCCGGCATCTTCAGGCGCAGGGCGACCGGACCCGTACCCGCGGGATCGCCGGCGAGTACCGCCAGTTTGGCGCCCGCGGGCAATACCGGCGGTGCCGGACCCCATTGGATTTCCTCCGGCTGCAATGGCCCAGCCGCAAAACTCAATACCGGCAAGGCTAACAACAAGCCGGTAAATAGCGCCCATAGCGGACGATGCAATGACGAGGTGCTTGTGCGATTCATACAGACTCTCCGTGATGATGAAATGACACGCTCCGGCGAGATTACAGTGCCCCTCACGGACAGGCAGCGATTAATGAAATTCGCAGTATTAGAGAGCCGCGAAATACCCGCTTCCCCGCGCTCCTGCTTCATCCCCGGTGCCGCAGGCGTACGCGAGCGGCGTTTGCAATTAAGCGCCAGGGTAATGACACTGTCAACGCATAGTCCCCACCAGCTTTAACTTGCAAGTTATGTAATGCTACTGGCCCGCTGGAATGATTTGGCTTACCCTGTGCGCCCAATTTGTGGAGTGGCACGTGAGTTTCAGCAAGCGTTTCCCCGGCAGTTTCCCCGCCACGCGCCCGCGGCGCATGCGCCGCGACGAGTTCTCGCGGCGCCTGATGCGCGAAACCCGCCTCTCAAGCGACGATCTGATTTATCCGGTGTTCGTGCGCGAAGGCAAGAGCCAGCGCGAGCCCGTGGCCTCGATGCCCGGCATCGAGCGCCTCAGCATTGACGAGTTGCTGAAAGAAGCCGCGGAGATCGCCAAGCTCGGCATCCCAGCCGTGGCTTTGTTCCCCGTAGTTCCGGTGGCAAAAAAATCCCCGGACGCCAAGGAAGCCTACAACCGGCACGCACTGGTGCAAACGGCGGTGCGCGCGCTCAAGAAGGAATTCCCGGCGCTCGGCGTGATCACCGACGTGGCGCTCGATCCCTTCACCACTCACGGCCAGGACGGCGTGATCGACGCCTCCGGTTACGTGCTCAACGACAAGAGCGTCGCCATCCTGGTGAAGCAGGCGCTGTCGCATGCGGAAGCCGGCGCCGACATGGTGGCGCCCTCGGACATGATGGACGGGCGCGTGGGCGCGATCCGCGGGGCACTGGAAAAACGCGGTTTCGTCAACACCCGCATCCTCGCGTACTCGGCCAAATACGCTTCCTGTTTCTACAATCCGTTCCGCGACGCGTTGGGCTCGGGTGCCAGCTTGGGCAAGGGCAACAAGTACACCTACCAGATGGACCCGGCGAACACCGATGAAGCGCTGCGCGAAGTGGCGCTGGACCTTGCCGAAGGTGCCGACATGGTGATGGTCAAGCCGGGGCTGCCGTATCTCGACATCGTGCGCCGCGTCAAGGACGAATTCGGCGCACCGACCTGCGTGTACCAAGTGAGCGGCGAGTACGCCATGCTGATGGCGGCAATCCGGAACGGCTGGCTCGACGAACGCGCGGCGGTCATGGAGACCCTGCTCGCCATCAAGCGCGCCGGCGCCGACGCCATCCTCACCTACTTCGCCAAACGCGTGGCCGCCTGGCTGCGGGAATAAAATAGCCTTTCCTGAATAGCCGGAAGATACCGGCACGAAGAGCAGCGCTCATGCCCCAAGCTCCCGCGCTTTATGCGGTCATCGGCCACCCCGTGGCCCACAGCCGCTCGCCGCAGATTCACGCGGAATTCGCGCGGCTCACCGGCCAGGCCATGCATTACACGCGCATCGAAGCAGCGCTGCACGGCTTCGCCGCGGCGCTGCGCGAATTCCTGGCTTCCGGCGGTCAGGGTGCCAACGTCACCCTGCCCTTCAAGGAAGAAGCCTACGCGCTCAGCCACGTGCACACCGTGCGCGCCAAACAAGCGCGCGTCGTGAACACGCTCGCCGTGCATGCCGACGGCACGCTGCTCGGCGACAACACCGACGGCGCCGGCCTGCTCGTCGATCTCAAACGCAACCACCAGGTGAGCCTGCAGGGCGCGCGCATTCTGTTGCTGGGCGCCGGCGGCGCGGCGCGCGGCATTCTGCCGGCATTGCTCGAGGAAAAACCCGCGCTGGTGCAGATCGCCAACCGCACGCCGGAACGCGCGCGCAAACTCGCGGCGCGTCGCCGCCAGTCACGCATGGCGGGCGGCGGCTTCGAGGAGCTGCAAGGTCAGAGTTTCGACGTGGTCATCAACGCGACTTCCGCAAGCCTCACGGGCGAGCTGCCGCCGCTGCCGCGCGATTGCCTCAATCCCGGCGCGGTCTGCTACGACCTGGCTTACGGCGAACGCGCCACGGTATTCATGCTCTGGGCCGAACAGGCCGGCGCGGCGCAGGTGCTGGACGGCTGGGGCATGCTGGTGGAGCAGGCGGCGGAGTCGTTTTACCTGTGGCGCGGCCTGCGTCCACCGACCGCCACCTTGCTGGCGCTGCATCCCTGATCGGCCGTGCCGCGTCCATTCAGCATTGCTCCCGCGATCCTGATCGGCCTGGCTGCGGCCGCGCTCACCGTGAGCCTGTGGGCCTGGCTCAACCAGCCGCAACAGGAGCCGCCGTGGCCGACCACCATCCAGGGCTTCGCATTTTCGCCGTATCGCGCTGGCCAGAATCCCGCCGCCAACCAGTACCCGACCGACGCCGAGATTGATGCGGATCTGAAGTTATTGTCCGGCAAGACTTACGCGATCCGCACCTACAGCGTCGACGGCACGCTCGGCGACATTCCGCGGCTTGCCGCCAAATACCACATCAACGTGGCGCTGGGCGCGTGGATCGACAAGGATCAGAAGTACGACGCCGCGCAGGTGGCGCGCGCCATCGCCATTGCCAAGGCCAATCCCAACGTGGTGCGCGTGATGATCGGCAACGAAGCGGTGTTGCGCGGCGACGTTTCGGCCGAAGAACTGATTCCCTATCTGGATGAGGCGCGCGCGGAAATCGACCAGCCGGTTTCAACCGCCGAACCCTGGTACTCGTGGATCCGGCATCCGGAGTTGGCCAAGCACGTGGACTTCCTCGGTGTGCACATGCTGCCCTACTGGGAAGGCGTGAACGTACACGACGCGGTGCCCTACATCGCCGCGCGTATGCAGGACATGCACCGCGCGTTTCCCGGCAAGCCCATCGTGATTGCCGAAGTCGGCTGGCCGAGCGTGGGCCTCACGCGTCACGCCGCCGTGGCCTCGACCGCGGACGAGGCGCTGTTCCTGCGCCGCTTCCTGGCCTACGCCGGCGCCCAGCACTGGACCTACTACCTCATGGAAGCCTTCGACCAGCCCTGGAAAGGCAATGCCGCCGAGGGCGACGTGGGTTCATATTGGGGCGTGTACAACGTCTATCGCCAGCCGAAGTTCACCTTCACGCGGCCGATCGTCAGCATTCCCAACTGGCGCGTGCTGGCGGGCGTCTCGGTGCTGGTGGCGAGCCTGCTGCTCGGGCTGATTTTCCTTACCAGCCGCCGCCTCAAGAAGCGCGGCTTGGGATTTCTGGCGGTCATCGTGTATGCGGTGAGCACGCTGATCGTGTGGATCATCCACGACTACCTGCACCGCTATCTCACCGTGAGCAACATCGCGGTCGGTATCCTGCTGCTGCTCGGCATGATCGGCGTGATCCTGGTGCTGCTGGCCGAGGCCCACGAATGGGCCGAGGCCCACTGGGTGCGCACGCGCCGGCGGCTGTTCGAGCCCGAGCACCTGCCGGACGATCAGCTGCCGATGGTGTCCATCCACGTGCCCGCTTACAACGAACCGCCGGACATGCTCAGGGCAACTCTGGACGCACTCGCGGCACTGGACTACCCGCGCTACGAAGTGCTGGTGATCGACAACAACACCAAAGACGCAGCGGTATGGGAACCGGTGCAGGCGCATTGTGAAAAGCTCGGCGCGCGCTTCCATTTCTTTCACGTGGCGCCGCTCGCAGGCTTCAAGGCCGGCGCGCTCAACTTCGCGCTGCGGCACACCGACCCCGGCGCCCAAGTCATCGCGGTGATCGACAGCGATTACCTGGTCAAGCGTGGCTGGCTGCGCGATTTGCTGCCGCTGTTCACCAACGAAAAAATGGCCGTGGTGCAGGCGCCGCAGGACTATCGCGACGGTGAGCTGAACGCCTTCAAGGCGATGTGCTACGCGGAATACCGCGGGTTTTTCTACGTCGGCATGATCACTCGCAATGAGCGCAACGCCATCATCCAGCACGGCACCATGACCATGATCCGCCGCACGGTGCTGGACCAGCTCGGCTGGGCGGAATGGTGCATCACCGAGGATGCGGAACTCGGCCTGCGAGTGTTCGAGGCCGGGCTGGAAGCCGCGTATATACCGAAAAGCTACGGCTGCGGGCTGATGCCGGACACCTTCCTCGATTATAAGAAACAACGCTTCCGCTGGGCTTACGGCGCGGTGCAAATACTCAAACACCACGCGCGCACGCTGTTCGTGGGCAACAGCCGCCTGACGCTCGGCCAGCGCTACCACTTCCTCGCGGGCTGGCTGCCGTGGCTGGCCGACGGTTTCAATCTGCTGTTCAATCTCGGCGCGATGCTGTGGTCGCTGGTGATGATCAACTTCCCGCACGAGGCCAGCCTGCCGATGGTGGTGTTCTCGGTGCTGCCGCTGTCTTTGTTCGTGTTCCGCATCGCCAAGCTCGTGTTCCTGTACCGCAGCAACGTCGGCGCTAACCTGCGCCAGACGCTGGCCGCGGCCGTCGCCGGTCTTGCGCTCACCCACACCATCGGTCTCGCGGTAATGAGCGGCTTCTTCACGCGCAGCAAGCCGTTCTTCCGCACGCCCAAGCAGGCGCAGCGGCATGCGCTGCTGCGCGCCTTGCGCACCTGCCGCGAGGAAGTGCTGATCATGCTGGCGCTGTGGTTGTGCGCTTGGGGCGTTTACAGCGAAGTGGGTCTCGCCATCCAGAACATTTCCGTGTGGGTAGTGGTGTTGCTGATCCAATCCACTCCCTATTGCGCTTCGCTGATACTGGCGCTGATCTCGGCGTGGCCCGGGTTACCCGCGAAACTCATCGGTCGCAGCGAAGACATGGACGTTCTGGCGCAGACAGTCCTAAAGACGGAGGGGATGGGTGCCGGTTAACACTTTGTAACACTTTAGAAACCTCATGCGGTCGTCCGCGATGCCATACTTGACTCAGCAAATCCATGCTGGCTCGTGATGAGATAAGGAGTTGCGCCATGAAGAAAACACTTGTTGTAGCCCTTGGAGCGCTGCTAACTATGTTGTTTGGCGGCTGCGCAACGTACACCGCCGCAGAGATCATGATTAGCCCGCCTTCACTGAAGGGTGAAAAATGGACGATCGGCGGGACGGAAAGTGCAGGCAATTTGACGGTGCGCATCAATGGCAATCCGGTCATCCAGGGGCCGCTTGCCTACGGAGGCCCCACCAGCCTGCACGCGAACTATGAAGGTCATGCCATACAGACGGTCTGTCCGCTGGTTGGCAAATATACGCAGCCGTATTGCCAGGTGTACGTGGATGGCACGCAAGCGGCCACGCTGTTCTTCGGTATGGGCAGCGGACCGGCACCTTCATCCCAAGGCCAGCAACCCGATTAGTAACTCAAGTGGCCGTGGACAATAGTCTGCCTTGTCTGCATCAGTAAATGCCGCTGCGGCCTGTCCCGCCGTGGACCCGATCAGAAATTGACGATATTGCCGACCACGATTTCATGGCCGTGCACGCCGGGAGCGCCGCGCAGCGGCCAGGCAACCGTCACGAACACCGTGTTGTCGAAAGCGCTGCGGATGATGCCGAAGCGCAGACCCAGTCCCACGTCGCTGTAGGCCGGACCCCACGCCGATGACGGCAACTGATGGATCTGCGCCACGTCCACGTAACCGACGAAGCCCAACTGCACAAGGTTCCATAACTGCCAGGGCGTGACGATGCGATCCGCAACCGTTGCCTGCCAACGGCGGTCACCGATGGCGAAGTAATTCGGATAGCCGCGCAAGCCCTGGATGCCGCCGATATACAGATAGCTTTCCGGGTCCGGGCGCAGCACCGAATCCCACTGCACGTGCGCCACCAGCGTCTGCCAGGGCAAGTCCTGGTTGTAGGCGGTGAGCGTGAGATTGGTGAGCAGGTTGCGGCTCTGACCGTCCTGCTGGCGGTCGTAGGCATAACCGGACGCCAGCAGCAGTGTGTTGGCGGACAACACGCCGCCCCAGGAAGCCGAAACGCCGTAGAACGGTGCGGACACGTCGCCGCCGAAACCGTCGCCGAAATAGCCCGCCTGCGCATCGACCAGCCAGCCGAGGTCGTAATCTTCGTCACGGTCAATGTATTGCAGGTTGGTGTAAGTCGCGTAGTCGTCCTGGAAAAATTCCCAGGTTCCGCCCGCACCGATCAGGCGGCGCGGCGTGAGTACCGGTTGCGGCAACAGATTCGGATTCTGCAACTGTGCCGGTCCGTAGCCGTAGTCGTTGTAGCTGTATAAAAGCCCGGCACGCATGCCGCTGTCGCCGGACCAGTCGAGCAAATGTGTCCAGGTGATGGTGTGCTGCTGCAGGGTGCTGACCGCGCTCCAGGCAAGCGTGCCCTGATTGTAGAAATCCAGATTCTGCTTCTGATCGAGGAACCCGAACTCCAGCGACCACGGCGTGCGGTCCTCGTAGAACGGCTGGCCTACGTTGAAATAGCGCAGGTGGCCGTCGGACAGATCCTCGTAGGCGGCATTCATCTGCCAGTAACTGCCGAACAACGAAGGATCCTGGTAGATGATCTGGTTGGCGCTGCGCTGCGGATCCTCCCTGTGTCCCAGCGACAACTGCTTGCCGCTGCCGAGAAAGTTGGCGTCGGTGACCAGGAATTGGGTGGTGTTCTGCCCGCCGACGTGCGCGAAACGGAAATCCAGTTTCAGCGTCCAGGCATCCTTGACGGCCACGCGCAGATTCACCGTGTGTGCCGTACAGCTTTCCGGCAGGATCAGCGCGGCGCGCAGGAACTTGAGGCCGCGCAGGCGCCGCTCGCTTTCATACACACTGCGCGCATCCAGCGGCTCGCCGGATTTGAACAGCAGTTGTTCATGGATCGCGTGGGGACGGGTCTTGATGTGCAGCTTGTCGGCGAGACGTGCGTACCAGGTTTGCTGTGCCGGGTCGTTCAGATCAAACACATCGTCCACGACGATATCCACCGTGCCGATGCGGTAGCCCTGCGCGGCAAGCGCCTGCAGTTGCGCCTCGCCCTGCCAGCGTTCGCTTGCAGCGGACGCGGGCACCGGACAGGTATCCGCGGCGGCAGCGCGGCCGATTGACAGCAGTACGGCGAGCGCGAGTAACGCAGGCAGGCGCATTCAGTGTGCGCCCGTGATTACTTCCGCCGGTGTCCAGACCTGCGCGCGGCGCGCACGACGCTGTTCCGCACTTTCGCCGTCGTAGCTGATCGGCTGCGGCTCCTGGCGCAACTCCGCTCGCCTCTCCAGCGCGTTGGCGTTGAGGCTCGCATAGCACCGCCCCTCGATCTCGGCGACCGCCGCGAGATATACGCCACAGCGGGCACACAGCAGGAAATCCGTGATGCCCAGCCCAAAACGGTAACGTTGCAGCGCTTCGGGATCGCCGGCCGTAATGACCACGCGGCCCTGGGGATCGGTCGCCGCCAGCGCGCCGTGGCTGCGGCAGAACGAACACTGGCAGGTGCGCAACGGAAGGGTCTCGGGCGTATGCCGGGTTTCAAACTCGAAACGCAGATTGCCGCAATGGCAGCGGCCGCTGAGCACGGGCATACAGCAGACTCCCAACTTGCCTGATTGGCGTCACCGGCCCGGCGGGTAATGCCGCCCTACACGTGGCGAACACCGCGGCGCCGGCGGATGGAATCACTATACCGATTTGCCGCA
>JAGXAL010000178.1 GCA_018971605.1 Natronospirales bacterium
CTGTGCCGGCAACCACAACCTGACCGTTGGCGGATACGGCCACAGACCCGCCCAGGTCTGAACCGTTCTTGATCCCTGCCGTGGATAAGGTGATGGGCAAACCCCACACGCCGTTATTCAAGGTATAGACATACACGGCTCCCGGCGTTGTGCCTCCGCTCGCTGCGGCGTCGGCGCCGACCACCAGCGTCTGCCCGTCTGCCGAGGTGGTGATCGCCGAACCGAAACTCGACTTCGTGCCCAAGCTGGCAGGCAAGGTCAGCGTCGTGCGTGTCGGAGTATTGTTCCAACTGCCGTTACTTTCGGTGTACACGTACACCGCGCCGGTGTAGGCGTTGATATCGGGCACACCCAGAAATGCCTGTGTGCCATCGGCACTCAGGCCTACTGCCCAACCGGCTTGTACGCCGTTGGGGATGCCGCTTGTGGGAAGCAATATCGCGTTGCTCCACGTCCCGGCGCTCAGCGTGTAAAGCGCTGCCCCACCGGGAAGTGACGCCGTTCCGGGACCACCCAGCACCGCGACATTACCGTTCGCAGACACTGCAGCAGACCAGCCAAACTCGATTCCGGTGGGATAGTTGTTGAACGGCAGCTCCAGCGGCGTGCTGCTGAGCTGCGAAGCCGAGGCACCGGTACTGAGCGTGGCGAACAGACCACCGAGAAGCATGCCCACTACGATATGCGATCCTGCCGAGGAAATGATGCTGTACGTGCGAGACATGTTAATCCCCAATCCTGAAGAACATTTGTGCTTAATATTACGCTGCTTTTGTCGGGAAAATGAACCTGCGTTTTTGACTGGTGAACTGGAGATACTGGCGTAGAATTCTTTTGCAAATCTGGATGAGTTTCGAATTGGCCGCTGCAAAGAACCGGGATCAAATGGACATAAAGCGCACCTCGACACCGTCAGTCGAGATTCAAGGTCAATACGACGAGATGCGATGACACAGCAGGCATCGATAAAACGCCTGACGCGCCGCGCATTGCCGGTGGACGCAACGCAACTGGCGCGCTATCTCGTCGGCAAGACGCTGGTGCGGGAGTTGCCACATGGACGGATCACCGGCCGCATCGTGGAAACCGAGGCCTATTTGCCGAACGACGCTGCCTGCCACGCGTTCAACGGTCCTACCAAGCGCAATCACACGCTGTTTCTGGAGCGTGGCCTTGCTTACGTGTATTTCATCTATGGCAATCATTTCATGCTGAATGTCAGCGCCGAGCGCGAAGGCGTCGGCGCGGCAGTGCTGTTTCGGGCGTTGGAGCCGCTGGAGGGTATTGAGGCGATGAAACGTGGCCGCCATCACGTTGCCGAAAAGGATTTAGCCCGCGGGCCTGGGCGGCTAGCGGCAGCTTTGCGCGTAACGCACCGCTTCGATGGACTGGATTTTTGCGCGCCCGGCCCGTTATGGCTGGGAACCGCGGTCAGGCCGGCCGGGAGAATCGGCCGCAGTGCGCGCATCGGCATCGCCAAGGATGCCGGCCGCATGCTGCGCTTTTACGAGCGCGACAGTCCGTTCGTCAGCGGACCGAAGTGGCTGAATGCCTGATCACTTGTTGAAAAAGGCCGTCCTTGGCCTTTTCGAATGGTTCTAGCGGTCGTCTATTTTCAGAATTGCGCCCGCATGCGGATCGCACACGTATACGTGGCCATTATTGTCGTCGGTGACGCAGTGCGCATGCTCGGCGGTCTTATAAACCGCGAGCGGCTTGAGCGCGCCCGAAGCACTTGCGTCAAAAATGGTAAGCGTCGCAGCGCGTGCACCCGGCACATATAAATGATGCAGACGCGGGCTGTAGCTGATGATGTCGATGCCGGCACCGGCAGAAGCGCTCGCCAGAATTTTACCGTGCTCGGTGGGCGCCAAGGTCACGACCTTGCCTTCGCCGCAGGCGACGAACACGTGATCGTGCGCTTCATCCAGGGCGATGCCGTTCGAGCCTTTGCAGGTATTGGGCCACTCGGTCAGCACCTTGTGCGTGGTGAGTTCCATCTCGACGGTCTTGTCCTTCCACAG
>JAGXAL010000179.1 GCA_018971605.1 Natronospirales bacterium
GGAAATGCAGGCACCGCGGCCGGCGGAGCCGGTGGTGTTCATGAAACCCGCCACCAGCCTGGTGCCGGAAACCCAACCGCTGCTGCTGCCCAAAGGCGAGGGCAGCGTGCATCACGAAATGGAGTTGGTGGTCGCGATCGGCCGCGAAGGCCGGGATATTCCCGAGAGTCAGGCGCTTGCCCACGTGGCCGGGGTGACGCTCGGCATCGATCTCACGCTGCGCGACCTGCAAAGCCGGCTGAAACAGGCCGGCCAACCCTGGGAGCGCGCCAAATCCTTCGACGGCAGTGCGCCCATCGGAAAGTTCATTGGCTGGTCAGCGCAAGGCGATATCCAGAATATCGAAATGCGTTGCAGCGTGAACGGCGTGTTGCGTCAGCAGGGCAATACCCGCGACATGCTGTTTCCAGTGGCGGAAATCATCGCGTTTCTGAGCCGCCACTGGCGGCTGGTGCCGGGCGACTTGATATTCACCGGCACGCCCGCCGGCGTGGGACCGCTGGTGGCCGGCGACCATATCCGCATCGAAAGTCCGCAAATCGGCAATTTCAGCTGGCAGGCGGCCTGAAACGCTCAGCTGGCTTTGGCCTCCAGGCTATCCGCCGGCGCCGCGCGCTTCCCGTGACGCTTCTGCCACACGAAGATGGGGATGCCGACCAGCAGCAGCAGCGTGCCCCAATACACTTGGTCTTGCTCAATGCCGGCTGTCGCCCAGAGTGCAAACGCGAAGCCAGCGCAGGCCAATACAACGTTAAGTATCGATGCGTGTAGCGCACGGCTTCCGCGGCCGAGCACAATTTCCGCCATGGCGCAAAACATGTAGGGGACCAGCACGAAGAAAGTGGTGAGTTGAATTAGCAGAGTAAACATGCCCACTAAGCCGTGACCGTAATTCATCAGGATTAACAGCGTCGCAAGCACGCTCGAGATGATCATGCCGAGCGCCGGCGCGCCGCGCGCGGAGCGGTGCGTGAAGAATTTCGGGAACAGGCCGTCGTCGGCCACGGCCTTGGGGAACTGGCCCTGCATCAGCAGCCAGCCGTTGAGTGTGCCGAAGCAGGAAATCATGGCCGTGGCCGCGATGATCCATGCGCCCCAGTGCCCCCACATGATGCGTGCGGCGTCGGCGAATGGGGCATTGGAATGCGCCAGCGCACCGCTCGGCACCATGCCCATCACAACCGTCGAGCAGGCGATGTAGAACGCCGCGGCAATCGCGGTGCCGAGAAGCGTGGCGCGCGGGATCGTTTTTTCGGGATTCTTGACATGCTCGGCGGGTACCGTAGCGGTTTCCAGCCCCAGAAATGCCCACATGGTTAGCGCGGCGCTCGCGTTCACGGCGGATGCTCGTGATGTCGAGAGATGGGTGACTTCGAGTAGCTTGGGATCGAAGTACAGGATGCCGAAGGCGACCAGCGCGAGCAGCGGCGCGAGCTTGAGAATCACGGTAATGAGCTGCATGCGGCCCGCGGCATGCACGCCGTAGATGTTGAGCGCGGTTAGTGCCCACAGGGCGGCAATCGCCGCCAAGCCTCCGTACAGCGGAACCTTGGCCAAGATGGGGATGAATACCGTGAGATAACTGGCGAAGGCCACGGCCACCGCGGCATTGGTGCCGAGGATGCTCAGCCAGTAGATCCAGGCGATCAGGAACCCGGCGAAATCCCCGAAGGCCTCGCGCGGATAGGCGTACGGCCCGCCGGCTTTCGTGAGCCGGCGTGACAGGCTGCTGAACACCCAGGCGAGGATCAGCGCGCCGACGGTGCTGAATCCCCAGCCCCACAGGCTGTAGACACCATAGAGCGCGAGCGAGGCCGGCAGCAGGAATATGCCCGAGCCCACCATGTTGCCGATTACAATGGAGGTCGTGGTGGCAAGGCCGAGGCTGCGCTGGGCTGGCATGGTGCGTTCCGGCGGTGGCGAGGGCAAGGATTGTAGCGGAATGTTTTCCATGACTGTTTATGCGCGCGCACACTTTTTCTGCGCTGGCCGGGGCCAGCCGTGAACCGTGGGGATCACGCC
>JAGXAL010000064.1 GCA_018971605.1 Natronospirales bacterium
TAGCCCAGTTCGGAAATCGCATTCAGGGTGTTGAACAGGAAATGCGGATTCAACTGGGTACGCAGGCGCCACAGCTCGGCGCTCACCAGTTGCGCCTTGAGGCGTGTGTGTGCGCGCCACAGCAATCCGAGCTGGCACACGCACCAGAGCGCCGCGTAAATCGCCAGGCCGCGCGGCCAGCCGACGGCGAGCGCTTCGAGGAAATCCGGTGTACGCAACACCCGGGCCAGGCCCAGCACCGACCAGCCCCACCAGCGCATCAGCGTCAGCATCACCAGAATCAGCACGACGCCGAATGCCAGCTGCGCCGCGAACCAGGCAATGCCGTGCAGCCGCCGGCGGCGCAGCCTGGCGCTGAACATCAGCAGCAGCAACGCGCACAAGGCCCAGCCGAGACAGGCCAGCAGCGCGGCACCGATGGCCAAGTCCACGTGCGGTGTTTCGCCGGCAAGCGCCCGATCGAGGTAAAACCCCGGCGCGCTCAGCAGCGACAGGAGGATCCAGCCGGCCGCAGTGACCAGCGCATAGCGCGCCATCAGCCCTTGATCGTCAGCGGACACTCGCACCTCGTCCCGTCGCGTTGCAAAAACCCGACACTGGTCATATCCAAGATAAACTCAAACCGGCCCGCTGCTGCTCCCAAAACCAGCGGCTCATCCCATACCGGCCACGCTTCGTCACAATTCCGTGGCCGCCGCCGCCCGCCTCATCTAGAGTTTCCGGCAATTGGACGGGACGTATTGTATGTTCGGGCATGGCGCCGCGCCTTGCCAAGACTGGCCGAAGTGCTTAACCTTGGCGGCCTTTTCCGGCAGTTTTTTCGTGGGAAATCCGATGGATACCGAATTCGCACGCGCGCAGATGGTCAGCCAGCAGGTGCGTGCCTGGGACGTGCTGGATGCCCGCGTGCTCAAGGTGCTGGACGCACTGCCGCGCGAACAATTCGTACCGGCGGCCTACCACAAGCTGGCGTTCGCCGACATGCAGATTCCGCTGGCGCATGCGCAGGTGATGATGGCGCCCAAGGTCGAAGGCCGCATGTTGCAAGCGCTGGATCCGCAAGCCAATGAGAGCGCGCTCGAAATCGGCACCGGCAGCGGCTTTGTGACGGCCTGTCTCGCGAAACTCTCGGGCGAAGTATTGAGCCTGGACATTTATGCGGACTTCACCAGTGGCGCCGGCCGGCTGCTCACCGGTCTCGGCATCCGCAATGCCGTCCTGGAGACCCGCGATGCCACCGTGCTCGACGGCCTGCAGCAGCGTTTCGACGTGATTGCGGTCACCGGCTCGCTGCCGGTCTATGACGCGCGTTATGCCGGACGCCTGAACGTGGGCGGCCGGCTGTTCGTCATCGCCGGCCAGCCGCCGGTCATGGAGGCCTTGCTGATCACGCGTGTCGCGGAAGACGCTTGGGCACGCGAGAGCCTGTTCGAAACCGCACTGCCGCCGCTGATCAATGCCGCGGCGCCGGCGGCTTTTCGTTTCTGAGCGCGACCGCCATGCCGCTGCGCTCGTTGACGCCGCGTGAAGTTGTGGAGCTGCAATCGGCATCCGGCACGGCACTGACACTGCTGGACGTGCGCGAAGCTTGGGAATATGAACGCGTGCATCTGCCTGACTGCCTGCATATTCCCATGGACGAGCTGCGCGCGCGGCTCGGCGAGCTGCGCAGCGAACACACCTACGTGGTCGTCTGCCATCACGGCAATCGCAGCCAGCAAGTGGCCGCATTCCTGCAAGCGCGGGGTTTTGAGAAAGTTATCAATCTGATCGGCGGCATCGATGCCTGGGCGACGGATTGTGAACCGTCGCTGCCGCGTTACTGAGACACGCGCACATCGCGACTGAGAAGAGATTTTCCAGACTGGCCGGCGCCCATTGCGCTGTCCATGGTTTAAGTGTTATATATAACTAATACACCTCGAAGAAGAGGAATTCAGGTGAATACCTTACGCAACTTGTGTCTGATTCTGGCGGCGACGGGCGTGCTGGCGGCAGTGCCGGCGCACGGCGCGGATCTCTGGGACGTTTATCAGCTCGCGCTCAAGAACGATCCCACCTACCAGCAGGCCCAGGCCAATTACCAGGCCGCGCTCGAGAACAAGCCCATCGCGCGCGCCGGTTACCTGCCGAACCTGAGCCTGAATGCTTCCAAGTCGTGGTCCACGACCTACGGCACCTCGCTCACCCAGACCGGCACCACGCCAAGCGGCCAACCGATTCTTGGCAACGTTTACAACAGCACACCGGGCCGCGACACCCAGTACGGCCTGCAACTGACGCAGCCCTTGTTCAACTGGGCCGCGTGGGAAAACATCAAGCAGGCGGACGCCTCGGTGGCCCAGGCCGAAGCCCAGTTTCTGGCCGCACAACAGGATTTGATCGTGCGCACCGCCACCGCTTATTTCAACGTGATCACCGCGCGCGACACGCTCTCGGCCGATCGCGCGGCCACCGAAGCCAACGGCAAGCAACTCGAACAGGCCCAGGCCCAATACAAGGTCGGCACCGTGGCCATCACCAACGTGGAACAGGCGCAGGCCGCCTACGACCAATCGGTGGCCACCGAAATCGGCCAGCGTCAGCAGGTCATCAACGCCGAGGAATCGCTGCGCGCCATCACCGGCGAAGCGGTCAGTAGTCTTCAGGAACCGTCGCCCGACATGCCCTTGCGCAGCCCGGATCCCGCCAACGCTCAGCAATGGGTGGACACCGCGCTCCAGCAGAATCCCAACTTGATGGCGGCGCAGGCTGCGGCTGAGATCGCCGCGGATGCGGTGTCCGTCAAACGTGCCGGCCACATGCCGACGCTCGGCTTGACCGCGAGCTACGGCCGCGACAACGCCACCGGCACCATTTTCAATACCTTCCGCACCAACCAGAAACAACTGATGCTGAATTTCAGCATGCCGCTGTTCTCCGGCGGCGGCGTGACCGCGCAGGTCACGCAGGCCGAGCGCCAGTACGACGCCGCGCAGGCAAACGCGCAATTGGCGAACCGGCAAACCGTGCAGCAGGCGCGCACCGCCTACCTCGGCGTGCTCACCGGCATTTCCCAGGTACAGGCGCTGCGCCAGTCGGTGAAATCCAACCAGACGTCACTGCAAGCCACCGAAACCGGCCTGCGCGTCGGCACCCAGACGATCGTGAACGTGCTGCTGGCGGTGCAGAATCTGGCCACCGCACAAACTAGTTTTGCCCAGAGCCGCGACAACTATCTGATCAGCGTGCTGACGCTCAAACAAGCGGCCGGCATCCTGAATCCGCAGGACCTGAAGCAGATCAACGCGCTGCTGGTGGTGCCGGCGCCCAGCTCGGGCATGAGCACTTTGGAGTCGGCGCCTGCAGCCGGAACCTCGCTCTTGCCGCCGGGCGCGGGCAACTGACCTCCACGCCAATCCAGATCGTCGTCCCATCCAGCTCGCCCGGTCATCGCCGGGCGAGTTGTTTTTCCACCAGCTCCAGCGTCCGCAGAAGCGTGCCGCGGTTGGCAATCACGCTCTGCTGCGCCGCCTGACCGACACGCTTGCGCGTAACTGCGTTCGACGTGAGCCAGATGAACGCCTGGCCGAGCGCCGCTGCATCGGCCACCGAGATCAGGCCGCCGGCGGCGCGCAACAGTTCCGCGATGTCCGTGACATTGTCCAGATGCGGCCCGGCCAGCACCGGCAAGCCGAGCGCGGCGGGTTCCAGCAAGTTGTGACCGCCGAGCGGCACCAGACTGCCGCCGACGAAGGCCATATCCGCCGCCGCGTAGAAATGCGTGAGCTCGCCGAGCGTATCCAGCACCAGCACTTGTCCGGCTTTGAGCGGCGCGCGTCCGGCACTGCGCCGGCGCGCGACCAAGCCGGCGGCCTTGGCAAGTTCCGCCACCGCCGCGCCGCGCTCCGGGTGGCGCGGCGCCAGCACCAAAACACAGTCCGGCTCCTTGGCGAGCAAGGCCTGATAGGCCTGCAGTACCAGCGGCTCCTCATTTTCGCGCGTGCTGCCGGCAACAATCACGGTGGCCGCGGGAAGCAGGCTGGCGCGCAACGCCTGTCCTTCGCTCAGCAAGTTGTCGGAAAACTGCAAATCAAACTTGAGATTGCCGCCGACCGAGATGCGCTCAGGCAAGGCACCCAACTGGCGGAAGCCGTCGGCATCACCCTGGCTTTGCGCTGCAATCACCGCCACCTGTTGCAACGCGCGGCGCATGAGGCGCGGGAAACGCCGGTAGCGTGCGAGCGCGCGCGGCGAGAGACGTGCGCTCACCATCAGCAACGGCACGCCGCGGCGCGTGCAGGCCGCGAACAGGTTCGGCCAGACTTCGGTTTCCATGATGATGCCGAGCGTGGGCTTCACGCACTTGAGCCAGCGGTTCACGCAGAACGGCAGGTCGTAAGGCAGCAGCGCGATCAGCGCGCGGCCGCCGAACAAGGCCTGCGCCTGGTGGCGGCCGGTGGCGCTGAAACTCGTGACCAGCAGCGTATGCTGCGGGTGGCGCTGGTGCACGGCTTTCACCAGCGGCGCGAGCGCGCGGATTTCGCCGACCGATGCGCCATGCAGCCAGATGAGCGGACTGCCGGACAACAACGGCGAGCTGCCGAGGCGTTCACCGAGCCTGTCACTGTGCCCGGTCTGGCGCAGGCTGCGCCACATGAGCCAGCCGAGCGCAACCGGCATGAGCAGCAGCAGGGACAGCGAGTACAGAAACCGCACGGTTACCGCTTGAGCGCTTCGATGATGCGCGTGGTGGACAGGCCATCGAGGAACGGCAGGATGCGCACCTCGCCACCGTGCTTGGTCACACAGGCGTAGCCGGCGACCTGCTCCGGCCGGTAATCGCCGCCCTTGACCAGAACGTCCGGCAGGATTTTGCAGATCAAGCGCTCCGGCGTGTCTTCCGGGAACGGCACCACCCAGTCCACGCAGCCGAGCGCCGCCAGCACCCGCATGCGGTGCGCGAGCGTGTTCACCGGCCGCTGTGCGCCTTTGAGGCGCTTGACCGAGGCGTCATCGTTCACCGCCACAATCAGGCGGTTGCCGAGTTTGCGCGCCTGCTCCAGGTAACTCACGTGTCCGGCGTGCAGGATGTCGAACACTCCGTTGGTCATGACCACGCGTTCGCCGAGGCTGCGCGCGTGGCTCACCGCATCCATGACCGCGGCTTCGTCGAGCACTCCGCCGCCATTGCGCGTGTGCAGCGCGAGCCGCAATTCCGCGGGCGTAACGCTGGCGGCGCCGAGCTTGGCGACCACCAGGCCGGCGGCGAAGTTGGCGAGCGCCGCGGCATCCGCAAATCCTAGGCCGGCGCCCAGGCCGGCCGCAAACAACGCAATCACGGTGTCACCGGCGCCGGTGACGTCGGCGACTTCGAGCGCCTGGGTGGGCAGATGCACGGCCGGGTGACCGGCTTCAAGCAGGGTCATGCCGTGCTCGCCGCGCGTTACCAGCAGCGCTTGCAGCCTCAGGTCGCTACGCAGTTTTTCGCCTTTGCTGACGATGGCGGCCTCGTCCGCGCACTCGCCCACCACCGCTTCGAGTTCGGCCAGATTCGGCGTGATGGCGGTGGCGCCGCGGTACTTGGCGAAATCGCGTCCCTTGGGATCCACCAGTACCGGCTTGCCGGCTTGGTGTGCCGCGGCAATCAGCTGCTCGACGCCCGCAAGACTGCCTTTGCCGTAATCCGACAGAATCGCGACCCGCGCCTCGCCGAGGGCGCGCTGGAATTGCGTCAGCAGCGGCGGCGCACTGAAACTGCCGAAGGTCTCCTCGAAATCCACGCGGATCAGCTGCTGATGGCGCGAGAGCACGCGCAGCTTGGTGATGGTCGCGGTCTGCTTGAGGCGCGTGAGTTCGCAACGCACGCCGCGTTGCTGCATGCTGGCGGTCAGCGCGGTGGCCGCGGCATCGTCGCCGGTAATGCCGAGCAGCGTGCACTGCACGCCCAGGCTGGCGAGATTGACCGCCACGTTGCCGGCGCCGCCGGGGCGTTCTTCGGTGTCGCGCACGTGCACCACCGGCACCGGCGCCTCGGGCGAGATGCGGCCGGTGGCGCCGAACCAGTAGCGGTCCAGCATCACGTCCCCCGCCACCAGCACGCGCACCTGGTCGAATTGCGGGATGCGGATGTTCATGCCTGCCCCAAGCAAAGCGGGAAAATGCGCCGCATCATAACATGGCACCCGCAGCGCTCCGGCCCCTGTACCCGGTGCTCTGCATGCCGCTACACTGCGCGCTCCCGGCTGTACATAAACCGATGTCCGAGCACCGACTGCATCCGCGTCACTGGCCCACTTGGCTCCTGTACGGCCTGTTGCGTGCGCTCGTGTATCTGCCGTTCGCAGGGCAGCGGCTGCTGGGCGCCGCCTTGGGCGGCACGCTGCGGCTCCTGTCACCGCGGCGGCGGCGGATCGCCAAACTCAACGTCGCGCGCTGTCTGCCGCAACTCGATGCGCAGGCGCAACGTCGCCTGGTGAAAAAGCATTTTCATGCGCTCGGCCTGTCGTTTCTGGAAACCGCCGATGCCTACTGGATGCCGCGCGCGCGCCTGCGTGCATTGGTGGAATATTCCGGGTTGGAGCACCTGCAGGCCGCGCTCGCGCTCGGACGCGGCGTGTTGTTGTTGACCGCGCATTTCACCACGCTCGAAATCGGCGGGGCTTTCATCCGTTTCCAGCTGCCGCGGCTGCGCGCCGTGTACCGCCCGAATCGCAACGCGCTGTTCGACACGCTCATCAAGCAGGGACGGGAGCGCGTCGCGGAACGCGCCATTCCGCGCCACGCGGTGCGCGACATCCTGAAGAGCCTCAAGGACAAGATTCCGGTGTGGTATGCGCCGGATCAGGGCTATCGCGGAGCGCAGAGCGCCATGATTTCCTTCTTCGGCCATCCGGCGCCGACCACCACCGCCACCTCGCGGCTGGCGCGCGCCAGCGGCGCACCGGTGCTGCCGTTTTTCGCCGAGCGCCTGCCGGGGAACCGCGGCTACCGCTTGTGGATCGAACCGATGCTCGCGGATTTCCCCAGCCACGACCCGATCGCCGACACCGAGCGCCTGCACCGGGTGCTGGAACAGCAAATCCTGCGCGCGCCGGAACAGTATCTCTGGAGTCACGACCGCTTCAAGATCGTGCCGCGCGCTTAGCCGCGGCTGCGATAACCCTCGAGCAGACCGATCCAGGCCTGATCTTCAATGAGCGACGCCGGTGCGAGCTTGTGCAGTGAACGCCACAAACGGTGCAGGTTGGCCTTCTGCCAGCCAAACGCGGGTGCGCGGCGCCGGCTCTTGTCAAAATCGATCAGGAACACGCGCTCGTCGGCATCGATCAGGATGTTGTGCGCATTCAGATCGCCGTGCTGCACGCCGGCATCGTGGAAACGCCGCAGGCAGGCGCCAACGGCATACCACGGCAGTTGCTCGATGTCGTAAACCTGCAGGCGGCTCGCCAGCGAGCGGCTGTCGGGAATCCAGCGGGTAATCAAGTCGCCGCGGTACACCAGCCCATGACGCTGCACCCGCGCCGCCAGCGGCTGCGGCACCGGCAGGCCTTCCTTATATAAGGAGTACAGCAGCCGCCATTCGCGCCACGGACGGCTGCGTTCCAGGCCCGCCCAGGCGTAGTAATCGGCAGTGAGTTTCGCCGCCCAGCCGCCGCGGCGGTAATGGCGCAGCACCCAGTCGCCATCGGTGCCGGTGATGATCCAGGTGTCGCCGCGACCGCCTTGCGCGCCGCCGCGCAAGCTGCGCCGCCGCGCCCAATGACGCGCGGAAAACCATTCGTCACCGGCGTGACCCGCGAGCGCATCCTCGTATAGGATGAATCCCCGTTCTTTGGCGAGCGTGCGTTCAGCCATCCCTCATGCCCCTCAACAACAACTCCCCGCCTGCTTCCGTCTGTATCCTGCGGCTCTCGGCCGTGGGCGACGTGTGCCATACGCTGCCGGTGGTCCGCAGCCTGCAAAGCGCTTGGCCGCAGACGCACTTCACCTGGATCATCGGCAAGCTCGAAGCCACCCTGGCCGGGGACATCCCCGGCATCGAGTTTATCATTTTCGACAAGAGCCTAGGCTGGAAAGCCCGGCGGCAGTTGCGGCGCCAGCTGCGCGGACGGCAATTCGATCTGCTACTGCACATGCAGTTGTCGCTGCGCGCGAGCCTCGCGAGCCGCGCGGTGCACGCAAAGGTCAAGCTCGGCTTCGACCGCGAACGCGCTCATGATGTTCAATGGCTGTTCACCAACCGGCGCATACCTTATATACCGCGTCAGCACGTCATGGACAGCCTGTTCGGATTCGCCGCAGCCTGCGGCGTGAGCGAACGGGTGCTGCGCTGGGACATTCCCGTTCCGGATGAAGCACAAGCCTTCGCCCGCGGGCAGATTCCGGACGGCGCGCAGGCGCTCATCCTCAGTCCTTGTGCCAATGCGCGCTTCCGCAATTTCCGCAACTGGCGTGCGGAACGCTATGCGGTGGTCGCCGATTACGCCGCCGAGAAACTCGGGCTGCAGGTAATCCTCACCGGCGGACCGAGCGAAGTGGAACGCGATTACGGGGCTCGCATCGAATCCGTCGCACACAGGAAACCACTCAATCTCATCGGGTGCACGGACCTGAAACAACTGCTGGCCTTGCTGCAGCGGGCGACGGTGCTGATCACGCCGGATTCCGGCCCGGCACACATGGGCACCGCCGCCGGCGTGCCGGTCATCGGCCTGTACGCCAGCACCAATCCCGAACGCGCTGCGCCCTATTTGAGCCGGCGCTGGTGTGTGAACCGCTATCCCGAGGCCATGCGCACATTCAACCGCCAAGATCCCGAGACCGCGCCCTGGGGCACACGCGTGCGCGATCCGGCTGCAATGGATCTGATCAGTGTTGCAGATGTCACGGCTAAGCTGGATGAATTGATCGCCGAAAATCAACGTGGCGAGGATCTGATCTCTCAGCTGTAGGAGCAGCATTGACCGCCATGGATGGCGGAAATGCAGATTTTGCAGGAGCAAAAATCTGCCCTGCCGCGATTCATCAAGATCGCGCCTGAACGGCGCTCCTACGGGGAAGCGGCCGCGGTGGGCGCGTCGTAGATGACAGCAGGTTTGTCTTTGGCGTATTGCTGCAGCAGCGCCTGAAAACCCGGATCGTTGCGGATCGGATCCCAGAGCGGATCCAGCCACAGCATCACAGGCGCGTAGCCAGAGCCGACGCCGGGAGTCGCAAGCGCCTTGGCAAGCAAGGGCACGGCAAGCTCCGGACGGCGTACTTGGGCATACAGCTCGGCGTTGGACACCATTGCTAGCGGACCGTAAACCTGATCATGGCTGCTTTCGACAACAGCCAGCGACTTGCCGATGGAGTCCAGTGCTGCTGCGGTCTGGCCGAGGCCAATTTGCGTATTGGCCAGCTGCTGCCACACAAATGCCAGATTGCTGCCCTGCTGCATCTTGATCTGTCCGCGCAGTAGCGGCAACGCCTTTGCATACAGCGGCCGGGCTTGTGCCATGTCGCCCATCAGCCAGTACAAATTGGCTTGCTGCATCGGCTTGAAACCGCCACTACCAATGGAAAAGTTATCCGGTGTATCCGGCACGCTGTCGAGCAGCGCAAGCGCGTCGCGGTATCTGCGCTGATCGGTCAGCAGCCCTACGCGCGCGAGTTTCAACACCGGCGCGTCGCCTTGTGCCACAGACAGCGCACGGGCAATGTCACCGCTGCTTAGCAGAATCGCATTGGAATTGTTGGCCTTGGCATTGAGATTGTCCGGGTCCAACGCCAGTGCACGCTGGAAGGCATTCTGCGCATCGGAATAACGGCTCGCGTTCATCTCGGTCAGTCCGAGTTCAAAGGCCAACGCCGAATTGCGCGGGTCGAGTGCCAGCGCCTGCTGGAATGAGGCGATTGCGGTGTCGGAGCGTCCCTGACGGCGTTCGACGTAGGCCTGCGCCGCGAGCGCATCGGCATCGTTGGGCTTGAGCTTGAGTGCAGCCCCGAAGGCTTGCAGCGCAGCCGCATAATCGCCGCGGCCCCAGTATTCGTTATAGCCGATGGCAAGCTGCGCCGCGGCCAAGTCGGGTTGCAGTTGCAGCGCATGTTCGGCATCCGTGCGCGCCTGTCGATTGAGCTGCTGCACATCCTCGCCGCCGCCGCCAAACCAGGCGAGCTGGCTTTCGTTGTAGGAGAGCCGCGCCCAGGCAAGCGCGAAGTTCGGGTCTTGCTCCACGGCCTGCCGGTACAGGGGGATCGCGGCTTTCCAGCTCGCGGTGTCGTAATTGATGAGCCCCTTGCCGGCCTGATACTCGGCGCGCAGGAACAGGTCGTAGGCCGCCCGATTCTGCGTGGG
>JAGXAL010000065.1 GCA_018971605.1 Natronospirales bacterium
CTTGAGCGCGGGCGGCGCTTCCAGTTCGGCATGCGCGCTGCGCACCGCGTGCATGAGGCGCGTGGTTTCGCGCTCCATGCGCACCACCAGGTCATCCACCTTGCCGCGCAGATAGCGATACAGAATGTAGGCCGGTATGGCCACGGTCAGCCCCGCGACCGTGGTAATCAGCGCCTGGGAGATGCCGCTGGCGAGCATCGCGGGATTGCCCAGCCCGGCCGTGGAAATGGCTGCGAACACGTGCATGATGCCCAGCACCGTGCCCAACAGTCCGAGCAGCGGTGAAATGCTGGCAATGGTGCCGAGCGTGATCAAATAGCGATCCAGCTCATGCACCACGTGCCGCCCGGTGTCCTCGATGGCTTCGTTCATGGCGGCGCGGCTTGCATGGCGCTGTTCGAGCCCGGCCGCGAGGATGCGTCCCAGCGGTGAACCGGCGCGCAACGCCTGCAGGCGTTCGTCGTCGAGCTCGCCGCTCTTCAGCCAGTTCCACACCTGTGCCGCCAGATGCTCGGGAGCGACCCGCTTGGTTTGCAGTGTCCACAAACGCTCCACCACGATGGCCACCACCAGGATGGAACACAGGACCAGCGGCAACATCAGCCAACCGCCGGATTTGATGATTTCAAACATGCACTGCGCCCGCCGCCAAATCCCGGGCATGATACTGGATTTTGCCGGTCGGGCGAACGCCGGCGGCCGGCTACTGCGTGGTCCAGAAGTGCGCGTGATCCAGACGCCAGCGGCTCTGCACCACCGGTTCCTGTGCGGGCCACAGGCGCATTTCGAGCGTTCCCGACGACACCGTGTCCAGCAAGCCGGCGCCCGCCTCGCGGTAAGCCTGTAGCACCTGTTTGCTGGGGAAGTTCCAGCGGTTGCGATAACCCATGGCGAACAGCGCGAAGCGCGGCGCCACCGCCTCGATAAACTCGGCACTGGAGGAAGACCGGCTGCCGTGGTGCGCCACCACCAGCACGTCGCTGCCGAGGCGCGGCAGGTCGAGTTGCAGCAGGCGCTGCTCGCCGCTGCGCATCAGGTCGCCGACCAGCAGCGCATTGCCGCCGGCACCACTGATTTGCAACACGCAAGAAGCGTCGTTGCCGTCGCTGGGGCCGTCCACCGCCGGCGACAGGATTTCAAAACGTACGCCGTCCCACTCCCAGCTCTGGCCGCGCACGCAGCGTTCGGCGCCCGCAACCCGCGCTGGCGCGCCGGACAGCACCGGCATGGCCGGCCACAGGGCACGCAAACTGCGCAGGCCGCCCGCATGATCGTTGTCGGCGTGACTCACGATGGTCATGTCGGGCACAGCCAGCGCCTGGCTGCGCAGCCACGGAATCACCACGAGCTGCCCGGCATCAGAATCCAAAAACGCCGGCCCGGTGTCGTACACCAGCGTGTGCCTGGCGGTGCGTATCACCGTCGACAGCCCCTGCCCCACGTCCAGCAGCGCCAGATTGAATCCGCCCACCGGTATGGCACTCGGCCGGTGCACAAACAGCGGCAACAGCAACAACACGCCGAGCCAGCGCGCCGGCATGCGCCGCGGCAGCATCAACCAGATTGCGCCCACGACGGCACAGGCCAGCAGCGGCAGGGAAGGCGCGGGCGTGCTCCATTGTGATGCGGGCAGCTCCGCCAAGTGCTCCAGCAGCGGCCAAGTGACAGCGATCACCCCGGTGGCAAGCTTCAGCAACAGGGTTCCGGCCCACGGCCAGAAACCCAGGAACATCACACCCAACAGCACCCACGGCACCACCAGCATGTCGTAGACCGGGACCGCCACGAGGTTGGCGAGCGGCGCAACCAGTGTGGTGCGCTGAAAGAAGAACACCAACAGCGGCAGCAGACCGATGCCCACCGCCCACTGGGTACGCAGCAGCTGCATGATTTTTCCGCGGCTGATATGCAGTCGGCCGCTAAATGCATAAAAGATTGCCGCGACCGCGCCGAACGACAGCCAGAAACCGATTTCAGCCGCCGACAGCGGATTGAGCACCAGCACGCCAATCAACGCGAGTCCCAGCATGTCCCAGAGCCGCGCATGTCGCCGCAGCAACACCGCGCCTATCACTGCGGCGAACTGTATGAGAGATCGTTGCGTGGGCACCGAGAAGCCGGCCATGGCGGCATAGATCGATGCCGCCAGCAGCGCAGCAAGTGCGCCGGCTATCGGCACCGGCATGCGCGTGACCAGCCAGGCGCTGCGCCGCCACAGCAATTTGACCAGCAAAAACACCAGTCCGGCCACCAGGGCGATGTGCAAGCCGGAGACCGTCACCAGATGCGCGGTGCCGGTATTCTGGAACACGCGCCACTGCTTGGTTGAAATTCTGCCGCCATCGCCGATGGCAAGTGCCGCAGCCACACCGGAAAATGGATTGCTGCCGAGCGCACTCTGCATGGCCTTCAGGATCGTGGCGCGTGCGCGCAGCAACGGAAAACGCTGCGGACCGGCAAGCGCTGTGGCTTGCGTGCGCAGCACATAACCGGTCGCGCCGATGCCGTGGCGGAACAGCCAGCCTTCGTAATCGAAACTGCCCGGATTCATGTAGCCATGCGGGCGCTTCAGCCGCACCCTGAACTGCCAGTGCTGCCCGGGTGCCGGTACTGCCGCCAGGTCCGAGCAGCTCAGACGCAGGAGTTTGGGAATGCCCTGACCCGGAGCGCGGCCGTCAAGTTGCTCGACGGCGAACTCAAAACTCGCGTACTCCGGATGAAGCTGGGGGATGGACGCCACCCAGCCGCTCGCGTTGAGATCGCGACCTTCAAGCGCCGGGGTCAACCGCAGGCTGAGCTGCTGCTGGGCACTCCACCAGCACCAGGTGAAACCGATCAACAGCCAAATCAGTACACGTGCCGGCCGCGACCACCACGCGAGCAGCGCCAGCGGCAGGCCGACCAGCAGCAATCCCTGCCACCCGGGCAGCACCGGCAAGGCCAGCACCGCCAACACTCCCGCCAGCATCGCGATCCCTGCGATTCCCATGATTTCGTCCCTGCACCCGGAGCATGGAATAATGGGCTGCTGCTGCCTGCCTCCGCAAACGCGTACTGCCGCAGCCGCACCAATTTATAAGCTTGTCCCGCAGCACTTGCAAATGCCGAGTGCGTTCAGGAGACATCCCCGCACCATGCCACGCAAGTTCCTCAACAAGCTGATGCCGGATCGGCAAAAGCTGCGTGCCAAGCTCAGCAAGAAATGGTACGTGCAGCCCTTCCGGGGCGTGCTGGCCGACCCCGCCGTGTGGCACGTGAACCGGCGCGGCAGCACCGGCGCCATCGCCATCGGCCTGTTCATCTGTTGCATGCCGATCCCCGGCCACATGCTGCTGGCGGTGCTGGCAGCGCTCTACTGGCGCCTGAACCTGCCGCTGGCGGTATTGACCGTGTGGTTCAACAACCCCCTGACCTTTGGTGCCATTTATTACGGCAGCTATCGTCTCGGCTCGGTGCTGCTGCATCTGCACCCGCACCCCTTTCCGGAGCACTTTTCCTTCGACTGGCTGTTCATGGAGTTGTCACGCATCTGGGAGCCGCTGTGGCTGGGCTGCATCATCGTCGGCATGCTGCTGGCGCTGGTCGGTTACGTAAGCCTCAGCATTCTCTGGCAGGTTTCCATCCGCACGCGCTGGCGCAAGCGCGCACGCCGACGCGCGGCCGAAAAGTCCGCAAACCATCTTTGAACGGGCTGGTAAACGTGCTCAGCGCACGCCGTGCATGAGCTTCACGATCCAGGATGCGGCCAACAGGTAAACGATGGCAATGCCCACGCCGACCCACAACAAAAGTTCGAACACGTGACTGTAACCGGCGAGACCGCCGCGCGTAGTCATCGCGGCAATCTGGCCGGACAAGTCATAGGCCACGCTGACGCCGAAGAACCAGCCGCCCATCGCCAGTGAGGCCTCGTTGGGCGCGGCCAGCTTGCCGATCATGGCGTAACCGATGGGCGAAAGCGCCAGCTCGCCGAGACTAGACAGCAGATACCAGACCATCAGCGGCCACCAGCTGATGTGGCCGTCGCCCATCACCAGGAAACGCGTGGCGCACAGCAGCACGCCGTAACTCAAGGCCACCAGCAGCAGCCCGATCCCGAATTTGCGCGGCGTCGAAGGGTTGATGCCGCGCTTCTCCAGCCACGGCCACAAAATCGAAATCGGTATCGCGAAAATCAGGATGTACAGCGGATTGGCCGACTGGTACCAGGTGAAATTGAACGGCGCATCCACGTAATCACGCGCGAAGAAATTCAGCGAACTGGCGCTCTGCAGGCTCCAGGCCCAGAACAGCACCAGCGCGATGAACAGCAGCAGCATGGCGAGATAGCGATGGCTTTGCACGCGTTCGCCGCGCCGCAGGCTGCTGAGGATGAAATACAGCACCAGCAAAGCCATCAAGGCATACACCACGCCTGTCAAAACGGCGGGATGCGCCAAGAGCAGCATGCAAGGCCAGGAAAGCAGCAGCGTGACCAGCACCACGACTGGCGTGGACCAACGCCCCTGGAAACGGACCGGCTCACCGGAGGTGGGCACGCGCCGGTGTTTCCACTCGAATATCAGCGCGGCGGCCAGCGCCACTACCGCCGCAGGAATGAAGCCCCAGCGGAAGCCGTAATGCACGCCGACCCACGCAGCGCACACGAAGGGCGCGACAAAGCTGCCCAGATTGATGGCCATATAGAAAAGCGTGTAACCCGCATCGCGACGCGGATCGGCCTTCAGGTAATTCCTCCCCACGAGTACTGTCAGCGGAATGTTCAGGCCGGCGGACAGAATGTAAAACGCGAGCGCCAGCAAGAAGGCTTCGCGGCCCGGCAACGCCATGCACACCAGCCCGACGATGGTGAGCCACAAGGACAGGCGCAGCGCCTGCACTTCGCCGAGCACGTTGTCCGCAACCCAGCCGCCGACGATGGTGGCGGCGTACAGCAGCGCGCCGAATCCCGCAAACAGCAGATTTGCCTGGGTGAGCGCCTCGGATTGCGGCAAACCGGCAAAAAACGCTTCTGCCACATAAGGCGCGAGAAACGCACGAAATCCGTAGAACGCGAAATTGATGCCGACCGTGGCGGCCAACAGCATCCACAGCATGCGCGGATGCCCGAGGATATCGGAGCCGGGCGGTAAATTCTGAACTTTGGTGAGCGGCGTATTCATGTCGGCACCGGCACAGCGTTGTAGGTGCTTTTGAGCGTCAGGTACATCACGCGCCGAGCACTCCGTCACGAAGCTGCAATACGCGCTGCATGCGCTGCGCCAGTCGTCGGTCGTGCGTCACCAGAACCAGGCTGGTATTCAAGTCGCGATTCAGCTCCAGCATGAGTTCGTAGACCTGCTCGCCGGTATGCGCGTCGAGATTGCCGGTGGGCTCGTCCGCCAGCACCACTGCCGGCTGATGAATCAGCGCACGCGCCACGGCCGCCCGCTGGCGCTCTCCGCCGGAGAGCTGTCCCGGCCTGTGGCCGAGCCGTTCGCCGAGACCGACGCGCTGCAGCAGCGCCACGGCCTTTTCCCGGGCCTCATGGGTCTCGGTGCCGCGGATCAGGAGCGGCATGGCAACATTCTCGACCGCAGTGAACTCCGGCAACAGGTGATGGAATTGATAAACAAAGCCCACCGCACGGTTGCGCAGTCGGCCGCGTTCCGCGTCGCCGAGCTTGTTGATGGCTTCGCCTACGACTTCCACCTCGCCGCGCGTCGGCAGGTCCAGGCCGCCGAGCAGATGCAGCAACGTACTCTTGCCGGAGCCGGAGGCGCCCACGATCGCGACCGTTTCGCCGGTGGCCACTTCCAGATTCACGCCGTTCAGCACTTCGACTGTGTGGCCGGTCTCGGTGAAATGCTTGACCAGATCCCGGCAGTGGATCACCGCGCCGTTGGCGCCTGCGCTATTCATAGCGCAGAGCCTCGGCGGGCTGGGTGCGGGCCGCACGCCAGGCCGGATACAGCGTCGCCAGCACCGTGAGCACGAAGGTCGCGATGCACACCTTGAGCACGTCGCTCACGTAGATGTCCGACGGCAGATTGCTGATGTAATACACGCTCGCCGGAAAAATCTGCACGTGAAACAGACGGCGCGCCAGATCCAGCAGGTTGTTGACGTTATTGGCCAGGAGCACGCCCAGCACCAGTCCCAGCAGCGTACCCAGCAGGCCGATCAAGGTGCCCTGCACCACGAACACACCCATGATGTTTTTCGGGGTCATGCCCAGGGTGCGCAGGATGGCGATGTCGGACTGCTTGTCAGTGACCGCCATCACCAGCACGATGATGATGCTGATAGCGGCCACCAGGTCAATCAACGAAAGGATCACGAACATCACGTTCTTTTCGATGGCGATGGCGGTCCACAGATTGGCATTCTGCTGGGTCCAGTCGCTCACGTAATACTGGCTGTTGAAGCTCGCCGTCAGGCTCTGGGCCACCTGCGGCGCCAGCAGGTTGTCGTCGAGCTTGAGGCGCACGCCGGTGATCGCGTTGCCCATGCTGTACAAGGTTTGCGCATCCTTGAGATTCACCAGCGCCAGCGCGCTGTCGTACTGATACACGCCCGCGTAGAAAATCCCCGCCACCGTGAAACGCCGCAAGCGCGGAATGATGCCGGCGGGCGTGACGTTGCCCTGCGAGATCAGCATGATGACCTTGTCGCCGGGCACCACACCCAGCGCATAGGCTAGATCCTTGCCGAGTATGATGTTGTAACTGCCGGGCGTGAGGTCGCTGAGGCTGCCGCTGACGAGTTTCTTGCCGACATCCGAGACCCGCGCATCGTCGCCAGGGATGATGCCGCGCACGATGGCGCCGCTCATGTTGGCGCCGTTCGCGAGCATCGCCTGCTCCTCGACGTACGGTGCCGCGCCGGTGACGTGCGGCACTCCCTGGACTTTCGCCATTACCGCCGACCAGTCCTTGAGGCTACCGTCGTACCCGGAGATCGTGACGTCCGAGACCATGCTGAGGATGCGGGTGCGCAGTTCGTTCTGGAAACCGTTCATCACCGACAACACCGTGATCAGCGCCATCACGCCAATGGCGATGGCGATCATCGACATGAAGGAAATGAAGGAGATGAACTGGTTGCGGCGGCGGGCGCGGAAATAGCGCAGGCCCACAAACAGCGGCAAGGGTCGAAACATGGGCCGGCATTAAAACACAAAGCGCCAGAGCATTCGAGAAAAGCGTCGCGACAGAGCGCCGCCGGATAGCGAATCATCACCAGCGCCGATACAATCAGTCAGTGCAGCCCTGCCTTGCGGCTGATCAGCCGCACACGATTCGGGTGGGCGCGATGCGGGCCGGCTGTGTCGGTCTTGGATTTTGACCGGCCACGCAGCAAATGCCTCCGCCGCATCCCGGCACCCGCAAGACCGCTTGCTGGCGCGAGATTAAGCCCCACTATCAAGATATCCGGGTAACTCAATGCTTCAAAAAGCTTTTTCATGTCATTTTGAGGTGCTATAGTTACAGGCAATTCCACGGGGAGAGCGCCCTATGCAACGCCGCCAAAGCTTGAACCTCCTGGCTGCAATCAGCCTGGCCGCATTGGGCTTGACCGCCTGTGCGCACCGCGGTGTGAAACCCGCGGCTCCAGTCACGGTCACGAAACCTGCAAGCAGCGCGCCGGCAGCGGCCACCGAAACCCATGCGATGACTGTGCTACCCGAAGCGGCAAGCACCCAGCCTGCCGCACAGACGGCGGCTGCACCCGCTCCCGCAATCACGGCGGCCCCGGTAACCACCGCCGCGGCACAGACGACGACAGCGTCCGCCGCCAGCAGTTCGTCCGCAGCAACCAGCGCGGCTGCGGCTGCACCCACTCCCGCAACCACGACGGCCCCGACAACCGCCACCGCGGCACAGGCGACGACAGCATCCGCCGCCAGCAACGCGTCTGCAGCGAGCAGCGCTTCTGCCCCCGCGGCAGCCAGCACTACCGTGGCACCCACTGCCAGCACCGCGGCAACACCAGCGGGCGAAATGTCCGGCCCGAACCTACCGGTGCGCGGCATGAGCATGGCCAACGTCGAGCACATCTTCGGCGCACCGCTGCAGAAGTTGCCGGCCGTGCCGGATCCCGGCACCAAGCTGCATCCGCCCATTACGCGCTGGGTTTACCCGAACTATGTGGTGTATTTCGAATACAATTACGTGGTTCACGCGGTCCTTAAGTCACACCCGTTCACAAACGGTGGCACCGACAAGCCTTGAGCGCAAACGAATTGCAAGCTGACGCCCGGCCCCAGGCCGGGCGTTTTATATGCGTATGAACCAACGCTACCAGCTTCCACCGGAATGGGCACCGCAAAGCGCCGTGATGCTCACCTGGCCGCGCAGTGATGGCGACTGGAACCCGGATTACGCCAGCGTCGAGCGCTGCCATACGCAGCTCGCGACAGAAATCAGCAAACGCGAGCAGGTCATCATCACCTGCATGGACGAGACCCACGCGGAAAAAATCCGTCGCATGGTCAAGGATGCCGGCGGCCGCCCGGAACGCCTGCACCTGTTCGCCCTGCCCTCCAACGACGCCTGGGCGCGCGATCACGGCCCGATGACCGTATTGAAGGACGGCCGGCTTACGCTGCTGGATTTCATCTTCAACGGCTGGGGCGAAAAGTATCCGCACGCCGAGGACAACAAGATCACGGAGCGCCTACATGCGCGTGGTGCTTTCGGCAAGACTTCGATGGAAAGCTTCAGGCTGGTGCTGGAAGGTGGCAGCATCGAAGTGGATGGCGAAGGCACGTTGCTGACCACCGAAAGTTGCCTGTTGAATCCCAACCGCAACCCCAGCCTAAGCCGTACGCAAATCGAGGCGGAACTGCACCGCCTGCTGGGCGTAGACCGCATCCTGTGGCTCAAGCATGGCGCGATTGACGGCGACGATACCGACGGCCATATAGATACCCTGGCCCGTTTCTGCGGCGCCGGAACGATTGCCTATCAGACTTGTGATGACGCAAGTGACCCCCATTATTCCGGCTTGCGGGCCATGGCCGAAGAACTGCGCGCGCTGCGCCGCAAGGATGGCCAAGCCTACAAGCTGGTGCCGCTACCCTGGCCTGCGGCCATTCACGACCACACTGGCCGGCGGCTGCCGGCCACCTACGCCAATTTCCTGATCGTCAACGGCGCGGTGCTGGTACCAACCTATAATGACCGCGCTGATGCGCTGGCGCTCGCTGCGCTGAAACCCGTGTTTCCGGATCGGGAGATGGTAGCAGTCCTGTGCCGCGCTCTGATTTATCAGTATGGCAGTCTGCATTGCGTAACCATGCAGCTTCCGGAAGGTGTGATTCCCGGTTCATGAAGCGGGAATTGCCACTTTGTCCTTTCTCCCCTTGGAAAGGAGAGAAGACAGGATGAGGGGTTGGGAAAGTACATGACGCAGAAATCGAAACTACTGACTGTCGGTCTCGTGCAGCAAAGCTGCACCAACGATCGCGCCCACAATCTGGCGCAAAGCATAAAAGGTATCCGCGAGGCGACCAAACGTGGCGCGCAACTGGTGCTGCTGCAGGAACTGCACACCGGCCTGTATTTCTGCCAGACCGAGGACACGCGCCTCTTCGACCTCGCCGAACCCATTCCCGGTCCGTCCACCAAAGAGCTCGGCGCCGTCGCCAAGGAACTGGGCGTGGTGATCGTCGCTTCGCTGTTCGAGAAACGCGCGCCCGGCCTCTACCACAACACCGCTGCGGTCATCGAGCGGGACGGCACGCTCGCCGGCATTTACCGCAAGATGCACATCCCCGATGACCCGGGCTTCTCGGAAAAATTCTATTTCACGCCCGGTGATCTCGGCTTCCACCCCATCGCCACGTCGGTGGGAAAACTCGGCGTGCTGGTGTGCTGGGACCAGTGGTATCCCGAAGGCGCGCGCCTGATGGCGCTGGCCGGTGCGGAGCTGCTGCTCTACCCCACCGCCATCGGCTGGGTCGAGGAAGATGCGGCGGACGAGCAGGCGCGCCAACGTGATGCCTGGATCACCGTGCAGCGCGCCCACGCCGTGGCCAACGGCTTGCCGGTCATAGTCGCCAACCGCGTCGGCACCGAGCCCGACCCGTCGGGCAAAACCAGCGGCATCCGTTTCTGGGGCTCGAGTTTCATCGCCGGGCCGCAGGGTGAAATCCTCGCGCAAGCCGGCACCGATAAACCCCAAGTGCTCACGGCCGAAATAGATCTCGGTCGTTCCGAAGCCGTGCGCCGCATCTGGCCGTATCTGCGCGACCGGCGGATTGA
>JAGXAL010000066.1 GCA_018971605.1 Natronospirales bacterium
ATTCTGGCGGACGCGGAACTGCGTGCGCTCACCGCGGCCTTCGTGTTCTGTGCCAACGATCCGGTGGGCGTAGCCGGAGGTGTGGGGCATCTCAAATCGGATTACGGCATTTCGGTGGACGTGGTCACCGGCCCGTGTACCGACAACAATGTGGGCGTACGTTTCGTGGAGCGCGCTACCGGCAAGCCCGCCATCAATGCACGTACCCACGCGAAGGCGTTGGGCGATCATGTACTGAAAGTATTAAAACAACGCGGCATTGGAGATCGTAGAAAAGTTTCCGAAGCTGAGGATTTATCCCTCATACCCGCGGAAGCGGGTATCCATGCTGTAGATAGTTCCGGTTTCCCGCCTGTGCGGGAATGACAGCAATGGTCAAGAAAGTTGCCGTTTATATCCTCGGCGGCTCCGGTTATGGCGGTGGCGAATTATTACGGCTGCTGTCACAGCATCCGTGCGTGGAAAGCATCCACGCAATGTCGCGCAAGCACGTGGGTGAACCATTCTGGAGAGTGCATCCCAATCTGCGCAGTGTGGCAAATGGCACATTCGAGGCGGAGCCTAATTGGGCGACGTTCTCTCAAGCGGAAACCCTCGTCGTGTTCTCCGCCATGCCGCATTTCGAACTGGCGCAGCAATTGCCCGCATTGGAGAAAACATGGGCGAAACACGGCCTCGCCGAACGCTTGACGCTCATTGATCTTTCCGGAGATTTCCGGCTGGACAGTGCGGCAGAATATGAACGCGCTTACGGCAAACCACATCCGTATCCACAGGCGCTTGGAACCTTCGTTTACGGTCTGCCAGAATGGCAGAAGGAAAAAATCAAAGGCGCGAAGCGCATCGCCAGCCCCGGCTGTTTCGCAACGACCATTCAACTGGCACTGTTGCCGTTGGCCGGATTAAAGAATCTGGGCTTTATAGCAGTGAGTGCGATGACCGGCTCATCCGGCTCTGGTGCCACACCCGGCGAAACCACTCACCATCCCACTCGCGCCAATGATTTCCGTGCCTATAAGGTACTGAACCATCAGCACGAAGCAGAAATCACACGCCTGCTGGATGCCCAAGGCTCAAGCGGCTACAGCCTCGCCTTCGTGCCGCATTCCGCGCCGTTGGTGCGTGGTATCTTCGCTACCGTTCAGTTGCATCCACCTGCCGCGCTCGGTTTGAATGCGCAGGCGTTAAAAAAACGGTACGAGGATTTCTACCGCGATGCGCTGTTTATGCGTCTGGTGGAAGACACGCCGCGCGTTGCCGCTGTCGTCGGCAGTAACTTCTGCGACATCGCTGTGCATGAGAAGAACGGCAACGTGGTAATCATGGCAGCGCTGGATAATCTGGTGAAAGGGATGTCGGGGCAGGCCGTTCAGAATATGAACATTGCCTGTCTTACTCTAGAAAACAACGGATTTTTGTCTGTCGGATACTATCCAACTTGAATGGGATTATCCGGTGCTTTCGTATTTAATATCCAATATTTCTTATCAATACAGGAAAATAGTATCGTCTTATTGAACATTGAATCGTAGGTGTTAGATATCACTGTATCCGGAACCTTAAAAGAGCTAGACAAGTATATTTGGTCCATAACAAGTAATAACCATATTTCGCTTGTCTGATTACGATATTTTTCGATTTTCATATTTTTCTTTGAAATCGCGGTTTGAATTGCTGATTTATCCAAGTCTGGAAGCCACCCTGAATAAGATACTGTCCATGGACAATTGGTGTGCAATGGCCTTTTAATGATTCTAATAATGATAAATTCTTTAGGCATATCTATTTCATCGTGTGTCACGACACGCCAAGGTTCGCTACCAGAAGCGAGGTTTTCAATGACAACTGCCAAACGCTTAGCGGTATTCTCTGCATCTGTAAGAGCTGTTTCAGAGAAAAGTACTCCCACCTCAAGCGGGATACTATTTCTGCTACCATAAATCTCCTTCGCCAAAGATACGATTTTCTCTCTGAATGCCTCGATTTCTCTTGGTTGAAAATTGCCATGTCGATCTATCTTATAAAGCTGAGTTAATTCCATACCAATCGAGAGCGTATTGTTCGAAATTACAAAATCTGGATGTGTTGTTTTCTCTATTTGCCCAGCAGGTACACCCGGAAAAACCTCTAAAAACCGGTCAAGCTGGAAACGTTCTGTCATGGCTGCTTCAATCGAGTTATTCACAAAAATCCGACCCTAAGAACCGTCTAAAAAACTTAACTTATTAACGCTTCTGGATGCCGTGTGGCCACTCGTAAAAGTGCGTAAGCAGATCCAGTCGGTTTACGGCGGCCTTGTTCCCAATCTTGCAAGGTCCGCAGGCTGACGCCCAGCAGCGCTGCAAAGGCAGACTGTGAGAGGTCCATGCGTTCGCGGATGGTGCGCACATCATCCGGCAGCTTCACGGTACGACGTTTTCCTTTACCGGCCTTGATGACGCGGATGCCGTCGAGAATTTCCTGTCCGATGTCGCGTTTACTGTTCATAGCCATAGTTTATGCCCGCGGGGAAGCAGTTTCAAAAATACCGTTCGTCCTGAGCGTAGCGCCTTAAGCGCGAAGTCGAGGGGTTTTGATGCGAGAGAAGATTGTGTTTCGACTCCGCTTCGCTACGCTCAACACGAACGAGGATAGAACAGTTTCTTTGAGATAGTACATCAAGATAATTATATACGGGCCAGAAGTGCATCCATCCAATGGGTCGGCAGCACGCAACGCAGGAACGCGAGAACATAGGCAGGGAGGGTGACGTAATAGCGCGCTTTGGGATGAGCGCTCTCCAGCGCATGGGCGATGCGCTTTGCCACGGCTTCGGGCGGGACCGTGAAAGGAGTGTTGTTCTTTATTTCTCCGGTCTGGGCTCTCAGGCGCGTGTAAGTATTCCGGTGTGGACTTGAATCGGCATCCACGTATTCGTCGAAGTTGGCGAGGGAGTTGTCGCGGAAGCGGCTTTTGACCGCCCCGGGACAGATCAGGCTCACTTTGATGTCCGTGTCGCGCAATTCCATGCGCAGCGTATCCGTGATGGCTTCGAGGGCAAACTTGCTGGCGTTGTAGGCGCCACGCCAAGGCATGGCCACGCGTCCAAGGATGGAGCTGACCATGATTATGCGGCCGTGGCCCTGCCGGCGCATGAGAGCGAGTACGATGTTGGTGAGTTCCATGGTGCCGAAGAAGTTGGTGTCGAACTGGCGTTGCAGGATTTCGCGACTCAGGTCTTCCACGGCACCGGGAATGGCGATGGCAGCATTGTTCACCAGGGCGTGCAGGACGCCGCCGGTGAGCGTCAGGGTTTCATCCAGGGCGTCGGCAATGGACTGCGGATCGGCAATGTTGAGACGGACTGCGGTGAAGCCCATTTCCTTGAGCCGCACCATATCCTTATTCTGGCGCGTGCTGGCGATGACATTCCAGCCACGTTGTCTGAGCGTCTGTGCCGTGGCGAGGCCGATGCCGCTGGAACAGCCGGAGATAAGGACCGAATGCTTGGTTTGCACCCGGCTATTGTAGGGTGCATTTATGCGCCGAAAGTCGGCCTGCGACCGGTCCGCAAGCGCGCCCTACGATTGGGAGGCTGGTGAAGGTGCTTCCCGGCCAAGTTCTGTAATCTCCAACCAGAACCTGGCCGGGTCGCACGCGTGAAATCAGCTCCCGTGGCGCTCCATGCGCGGCTCGGGAGCGGCCTCGGTCTGGAGAACTTTGCGCACGCCGCTGTCGGCTTCCATCTGCTTGAAGAAACGCTCGATGTTGTGCAGGCCCGCAAGGTCAATCCTCTGGCCTTTGGCCCAACGGATCATCACGAACAGGTAGGGGTCGGCGATCGAGCGCGTGCCTGCGATCCAGTCACGTCCCTGCAGTTGCTTGTCCACAATCTCGAACATGCGGCGCAGCCGCGTGCGTGCATCCTCATGGGACTTTTCGATCATCTTTTTATCGTGCAGATAGCCGGTAGCGCCGAACAGCGGCTTGTAAGCAGGATGCACGTCGGAGTTGACGAAACCCAGCCAGCGGTTCACTTCCGCGCGCCCCTTGGGAGTGCCGTCGCCCCCGAGCTTAGCCTCCGGATTGCAATCCGCGAGGTAGTTCAGGATGGCAGAATTCTGGGTGAGCACCCAGTCTTTCTCCTCGATAACCGGCACCGCGCCCATGGGATTGGCTTTGAGCAGTTCCGGCGATTTGTCCGGGTGAATGGTGACTTGGTGAATTTCATAGGGCTTGCCGATCCACTCCAGTGCGATGTGGGTGGCGAGCGAGCAGGCGCCCGGTGAGTAATACAGTTTCATGAAGAGCCTCCTTCGGAAAATGGAGCCGCTCCCGGTTGCGCTCGGGTGTTCCGCGCATGGCGGAGTCCGGGATGAGCCGCGAGACACGGCAAGTGTTCTTACAGTGGGAAATTATGGCTTCGCGAGCCGGCAGAGCGCCTTGATCTTGCTCAAGCGACGGAGGTCGCGCCGGGCTTGGGCTCCAGCGTTGACAGCAGCCCGGCTGACTCAATTAAGCGCAAACGCCGGAGGTGCAGCTTCGGCGGTCTTTTTCTCGCGTTCTTCCGCTTCGCGTTGTTGCAGCGTCCAGAGCTGCGCGTACAAACCGCCGACGCGCAGCAGTTCGCGGTGGGTGCCGTGCTCGGCAATCCGGCCCTGGTCCAGCACCACGATGTCGTCGGCATCCACGATGGTCGAAAGCCGGTGCGCGATCACCAGACTGGTACGGTGCTCGGCAAGTTCCTTGAGCGCCGCCAAGATCGCCTGCTCGGCATTGGAGTCCAGGCTTGAGGTGGCCTCATCGAATACCAGGATCGGCGGGTTCTTGAGGATGGCGCGGGCGATGGCCACGCGCTGCTTCTCGCCGCCGGAGAGTTTCAGGCCGCGCTCGCCGACCAGCGTGTCGTAACCCTTGGGCAGCATCTCGATGAATTGCTTGAGATTGGCCATGGCCGCGGCCCGCCCGATGTCGGCGCGCGTGGCGTCGGGCCGTCCGTAAGCGATGTTGTAATAAATCGTGTCGTTGAACAGCACCGTGTCTTGCGGGACGATGCCGAGCTGGCTGCGCAGGCTGTCGCGTGTGACTTCGCGGATGTCCTGGCCGTCTATCCGGATTACCCCATTATTGGCATCGTAGAACCGGAACATCAGGCGCGCGAGCGTGGATTTCCCGGCGCCGCTCGGACCGACCACCGCGACCTTTTGACCGGCTGGCACGTTAAAACTCACACCGTGCAGGATTTCCCGGTCCTTGCCATAGCCGAAGCGCACGTTCTCGAAACGGATCTCACCGTGCCGCACCTGAAGAGGCAACGCACCCGGCTTGTCGGCCACCTGCGTATGCCGCTCGAGCAATGCGAACATCCGCTCCATATCCACGATGGAACGCTTCATTTCCCGGTACACGAAGCCGAGGAAATTGAGCGGCATGAACAACTGCACCATGTAGGCATTGACCATGACGAAATCGCCGAGCGTCATCTTGCCGTGTACTACCTCGTAGCCGGCGAGCAGCATCATGGCGGTGACGCCGAGCGCGATGATCAGTGCCTGGCCGCTGTTGAGTGTCGACAGCGAGTATTGGGTCTTGAGCGCCTCCTTTTCCCAAGTGGCCATTTCCTTGTCATAACGACTGGCCTCGAATTCCTCATTGGTGAAGTATTTCACGGTCTCGTAGTTGAGCAGGCTGTCCACCGCGCGGGTGTTGGCCTTGGAATCCTGTTCATTCATGCGGCGTACGTGCTGCATGCGCCATTCGGTAACCGCGATGGAAAATACGATATAGACGGCCACCGATCCGACGATGATGAGTGCGAACCAGGCGGAGAAATTCCACAGGAAAATCCCCAGCACCAGCGCGATCTCCAGGAGCGTCGGCAGGATGTTGAACAGCATGAAGGAGAGCACGAAGCTCACGCCGCGTGTGCCGCGCTCGATATCGCGTGACAGGCCGCCCGTCTGGCGCTCGAGGTGGAACGCCAGATCCAGGTCGTGCAGGTGGCGGAACACGCGCAGCGCGATACGCCGTACCGCACGCAAGGCGGCAAACTCGAACACCAGGTCACGCAGCTCGCCGAACAGCGTACTGGCAAAGCGCAGCGCGCCGTAGCCAATCAGGAGTGCAAGCGGCAGTACCAAAGCCACGTGATGCACCGGATTGAGGTCATCCACCAGGTGTTTGAGGACCACCGGAATCAACACGGTGGCGATCTTGGCAATCACCAGGAAGGCCAGTGCCAGCGCGGCACGCCCGCGGAATTCCCAGATGAAGGGCAGCAGTGCTCTCAGGGTGTGGTGCTGTTTCGAGTCGGTTACCATTCGCTGGCCGGAAATCGGGAGTGGTGCAGTTATAATGACATGCGCTTGCCGGCCGCGGGGAAAGGGCTTGAGAGCCGGCAGCCAGACCCCATACATAGGGCGGTTCACTGCATTTTCAACAGGGTTGCCATGCCTATATATGAGTATCAGTGCCGGGCCTGCGGTGAACGCCTGGAAGCGCTGCAGAAGCTCAGCGAAGCGCCGCTGACTGAATGCCCGCATTGCGGAAAGCCGGCCCTTCGCAAGTTGGTATCCGCGGCCGGGTTCCGCCTCAAAGGCGGCGGCTGGTACGAGACCGATTTCAAATCCGGTCATCGGCACAACGTGCTGGACAGCGGTGACAAGCCTGCCGCCGAGGACAAAGAAAAGAAACCGGCGGATACCGCCACCGCAAAAAGCGACAAGCCCAAAACCGACAAGTCGAAGGTCAACAAAAAGCCCGAGACCAAGAAAGCGGCCTCGTCCGCGTCATCCTGAAGCACATTCATGGCCGACGATCCAGTCATCAAACGTCCGCACAAGAGCATCATCCGTCGTTATCTGATTACCGGGTTGCTGGCCTGGGTGCCGCTGGGCGTCACCATCTTCGTCATCACGTTTTTCGGAAAGTATCTTTCCGGTGTGGTGAACTTGCTGCCCGATCGCTGGCAGCCCTATCATCTGATTGGATACCACATCCCGGGACTCAGCACCGTCATCGGATTGATCGTGGTGCTGGTGATACTGTTCGTCACCGGCTTCATCGCCAGCAATTTTTTTGGCCGTTATCTGCTCGGCTTGGGCGACGACCTGCTGGAACACATCCCGCTGGTGCGCTCCATCTACAGCACCGTCAAGCAGATTTCCGACACTATGTTTTCCAACAAGGGCAAGGCCTTCCGCAAAGTAGTGTTGATCCGCTATCCGCACAAGGACACCTGGAGCCTGGCGTTTCAGACCAGCGACGCTCTGGGCGAGGTCAGCATCAAGGCGCCGCGCCAGTTGATCAGCGTGTTCATCCCCACCACGCCGAACCCCACCTCTGGGTTTCTCATACTGGTGCCGCAGGAAGACGTGATCGAACTGGAAATGTCCGTCGACGAGGCCTTCAAGATGATTGTCTCGCTGGGTGTGATCGTGCCGCCGTATCCGCGGGTCACAGCGATGAAAACCGACGCGGCTATTGCAAGAGACAAAAGCTCTGCTTAACATGCCGGCCCCTTAGCCGGTCTCAGTGACAAGTTCTTCAGGAATCTTCATGCGTACCCACTATTGCGGGCAGATCAACGAATCTCTGCTGGACAAAGAAGTACAGCTCGCGGGCTGGGTGCACCGGCGCCGCGATCATGGCGGGGTGATCTTTGTGGACCTGCGTGACCGCGAGGGTTTGGTGCAGGTGGTGTTCGATCCGGACCGCGCCGCGATGTTCGCCGAGGCCGAGCACCTGCGCAACGAATTCGTGGTGAGCGTCACGGGCAAGGTGCGCCACCGCCCCAAGGGCACCGAGAATCCGAATCTTGCCAGTGGCAAGGTGGAAGTGCTGGCGCTCAGCATGGAAATCCTCAACCGTTCGGAAACCCCGCCGTTCATGCTGGATGAGGAGGATGTGAACGAGGAGCGTCGGCTGAAATACCGTTATATAGACCTGCGTCGCCATGTGATGCAGGCGCGCCTCAAGATGCGTGCCCAGATCGCGCGCACGCTGCGCAGTTACCTGGATGCGCAGGGCTTCATCGAATTGGAAACCCCGATGCTGACGCGCGCCACGCCCGAAGGCGCGCGCGATTATCTGGTGCCGAGCCGCACGCATCCGGGCAAGTTCTTTGCGCTGCCGCAATCGCCGCAGCTTTTCAAGCAACTGCTGATGATGTCCGGCATGGACCGCTACTACCAGATTGTGCGCTGTTTCCGCGACGAGGATCTGCGCGCCGACCGCCAGCCGGAGTTCACCCAGCTCGATATCGAGACCTCGTTTCTCGACGAGCAGGGCATCACCGCGATCATGGAAGCGCTGATCCGCGACCTGTTCAAACAGGTGCTGAACGTGAACCTGCCGGATCCGTTTCCGCGTCTCACCTACGCCGAGGCCATGCGGCGCTTCGGCTCCGACAAGCCCGATCTGCGCATCCCGCTGGAGCTCGTGGACGTGGCCGATCTGGTCAGGGACTGCGAGTTCAAGGTATTCGCCGGCCCCGCGAAAGACCCGGACGGCCGCGTGGCAGCCTTGCGACTGCCGAATGGCGGCACGCTCGCGCGCAGCGAGATTGACGATTGCACCGCGTTCGTGGCGCGTTACGGCGCCAAGGGCCTCGCTTATATAAAGGTGAATGACATCGCCAAGGGTCGCGACGGCCTGCAATCGCCCATCATCAAGTTCCTGTCGGATGCGGCACTAAAGGGCATTCTCGAACGTACCGGCGCGCAGACCAACGACGTGATTTTCTTCGGCGCCGACAAGGCCAAGGTCGTAAACGACGCACTTGGCGCACTGCGGCTGAAACTTGGCCAGGACCGTGGGTTGGCAGAAAATACCTGGCGGCCGCTGTGGGTCGTGGACTTCCCGATGTTCGAGTTCGACACCGAGGCCAAGCGCTGGGTGGCCATGCACCATCCGTTTACCGCGCCACGCGTGGACAGCATTGAAAAACTCAAGAGCGACCCCGCGCATGCCGTGGCACGTGCCTATGACATGGTGCTGAACGGTTCCGAAATCGGCGGCGGCTCGGTGCGTATCCACCGCAACGAAATGCAGTCGGCGGTATTCGGCCTGCTCAACATCGGCCCCGAAGAAGCCCAGGAAAAATTTGGCTTCCTGCTGGAAGCGCTCAAGTACGGCGCACCGCCGCACGGCGGCATTGCCTTCGGTCTCGACCGCTTGGCAATGCTCATGTCGGGCGCGCCCAACATCCGCGAAGTCATCGCTTTCCCCAAGACCCAGACCGCTTACGACCCGCTCACCGACGCGCCCGGTGCGGTCAGCGAAGCGCAGCTCAAGGAATTGCATATCCGTTTGCGCCTGCCGGTAGACCCAAAAAGCACCTAGTGCCACGTTAGGGACCCCTCACCCCTGCCTCTCCCCTAAATAAGGGGAGAGGGGATTTGGTATGAACCTTTTTAAGCGCCCCGAATCTGTTCTGGTCATCATCTACACTCCCCATGGCGAAGTGCTGCAAATGCGCCGCCGTAATCCGCAGGACTTCTGGCAGTCGGTCACCGGCAGCCTGCAACCAAACGAGACAACACGGCAGGCGGCGCTGCGCGAGGTGCGCGAAGAAACCGGTTTCATTGCCGACCACGGCCTCACGGACAACGGGATGGTAAATCGCTATCCCATTATCAAAGGCTGGACCAAGAGGTTTGCGCCCGGCACCAAGGAAAACGTGGAGCACGTATTTTCCTGGCAGTTGCCGGCGATTGATGCGGTGCGCCTGAATCCAGACGAGCACCTGGAATACCGCTGGCTGCCGCGCGACGAGGCCGTGAAACTCGCCAGCTCTGCAACCGACCGCGACGCCATTTTGAAACTGGTGCCTGAAAAGAGCGATGGATGAGGAATTTGGCTTTGTAGGAGCGCCTTTCAGGCGCGATTAAATTGGGATCACAACTTTATGCCAAGATATTTCTACCCCTCTCCCTTGATGGGAGAGGGCTGCGGTGAGGGTGGAAATCGCGGCTGAAAGCCGCTCCTACAATTGGACAGATTGATTTGTAAATGCGCCTATTTCGGCTTGGGCGTAAAATATCCCGCCAGCCGCTGCGGAAGAGTCCGCGGGAGGTAAAGGCAATGGCCACACCGGCCCTGGCATTCGATCTCTACACCTCGCTCGAAGACGAAGCCTGCGATGCGCGCATCCGCGCCGCCAAGGCGCGTCTCAAGGGTCGCGCCGTGGTCCT
>JAGXAL010000004.1 GCA_018971605.1 Natronospirales bacterium
AGAAATGAAAAGCCGGCGTAATGCCGGCTTCTCGAAACCACCGAAACTTCAGCCTCAGTGCTGTTCCGCGTGGCTGCTGCTCTTGGCTGCGGCCGTCGCAGGCGTGGCTACGGGCGGTACAACCGGTGCAGTGGCACCCGATGGCTGCGTCTTGCCGCCGCGATCGCCGTCGTCCCAGCCATCCGGTGGGCGCGGCTGCTTGCCAGCCATGATGTCGTCAATCTGTTCCGAGTCGATGGTCTCGTACTTCATGAGCGCCTCGGCCATGACGTGCAACTTCGACAGATTATCCTGCAAGAGTTGCTTGCTGCGCTGATAGTTGTGGTCAATCAGACTGCGCACTTCCAGGTCAATCACGCGCTGGGTGTCGCCGGAAATCTGCTTATGGCGGGTAACCGAGTGGCCCAGGAATACCTCGCCCTCTTCTTCTTCATAGGACAACGGCCCGAGTTTTTCCGACAGACCCCACTTGGCGACCATGTTGCGCGCGATCTGAGTGGCGCGCTCGATGTCGTTGGCGGCACCGGTGGTCACACACTCCGCGCCGAAAATAATCTCCTCGGCTACGCGTCCGCCGAACAAACTGGACAACTGGCTTTCTAGGCGTCGTTTGCTGTAGCTGTAGCGGTCATCCTCAGGCAGGAACATGGTGATGCCGAGCGCGCGACCGCGCGGGATGATACTCACCTTGTAAACCGGATCATGATCCGGCACCAGCCGGCCGACGATGGCGTGACCGGATTCGTGGAACGCGGTGAGTTTCTTTTCGTCTTCGCTCATGACCATGGAGCGGCGCTCGGCGCCCATCATGATCTTGTCCTTGGCCTTCTCGAATTCATCCATGCTGACGCTGCGCTTGTTGCTGCGCGCCGCGAACAGCGCGGCTTCGTTCACCAGATTGGCAAGGTCGGCACCGGAAAATCCCGGCGTGCCGCGCGCGATGATCGAGGGCTTCACATCGTCGGCGATCGGCACCTTGCGCATGTGCACCTTCAGAATCTGTTCGCGGCCGCGCACGTCCGGCAGCGGCACCACCACTTGCCGGTCAAAACGGCCCGGACGCAGCAGCGCCGGATCCAAAACGTCGGGACGGTTGGTGGCGGCAATTACGATCACGCCCTCGCTGCCTTCGAAGCCGTCCATTTCTACCAGCAACTGGTTCAACGTCTGTTCGCGCTCGTCGTGGCCGCCGCCCAAACCGGCACCGCGGTGCCGGCCAACAGCGTCAATTTCGTCAATAAAGATGATGCAGGGCGCATGCTTCTTGGCCTGTTCAAACATGTCGCGCACACGTGAAGCGCCCACGCCCACGAACATTTCGACAAAGTCGGAACCGGAAATCGAGAAGAACGGTACCTTGGCTTCACCGGCAATGGCTTTCGCTAACAAGGTTTTGCCGGTGCCGGGCGAGCCCACCATGAGCACGCCGCGCGGAATGCGTCCGCCCAATTTCTGGAACTTGCCGGGGTCGCGAAGGAATTCCACCAGCTCCGCGACTTCTTCCTTGGCTTCCTCGACGCCGGCCACGTCACTGAATGTGACCTTGACCTGATCCTCGCCCAGCATGCGTGCGCGGCTCTTGCCGAAAGCCATGGCGCCACGCCCGCCGGCACCGCCGGACATCTGGCGCATGAAATACACCCACACGACCACCAACAGGATGATCGGGCCGAAGGAAAACAGCAGTTGCAACAACCACGAAGTCTGTTCGGGCGGCTTGGCCTCGATCTTGACGTTGGCGTTGTTCTTGCGCAGCTGGTCCACCAGCGGCGTGAAATCCGTGGTCAGCGGACTGTAGGTGCTGAATTTCTCGCCGGAGGACAGGGTACCGTTGATGTTTCGGCCGTCAAAGGTGACGCTGCCGACGTTGCCCTGCTGCACATCGGAGAGGAACGCCGAATAGGCAATCGCCTGGGGCTTGCTGCTGCTGGAGGTGAAGCTGTTGAACACAGCGATCACCACCACTCCTATCAGCACCCAGATCAGCAGGGTTTTCAGAAAATCGTTCAAACTCCGTTCCTCGCACGCGCCGCGTCCGGCGCTCAGTTCAATTCTAGCATTTAGACCGCGGCACGCCGCGGACGTTGCGCCAGCAGGTAGAGCTCGCGGCTGCGGGCCCGGGAGGCCCCCGGTTTGCGCGTTGCCACGTTTTCAAAATGCCCGCGCAACTCCTTCAAAAAAGCCGCAAATCCGGCACCCTGAAAGGCCTTGACCAGCAGCGTGCCCCGCGCCGCCAGCAGCGGACGGGCGAAGTCCAGCGCCTGCTCGGCGAGCAGCATGGCCCGTGACGAATCCACGTCCGCCTGACCGCTGATATTGGGGGCCATGTCCGACAAAACAAGATCTGCCGGACGCTCGGCCAGCCGTTCGCGCAGCTTGGCCTGCACCGCCTCCTCGGTGAAATCCCCCTGGATAAACTCCACGCCCGGCAGCGGCGCCATCGGCAGGAGATCCAGGGCAATGAGCGTGCCCCGGCCGGACAGCACACCCGCGGCGTACTGGCTCCAGCCGCCGGGCGCGGCGCCCAGGTCCACGATGGTCATGCCGGGTTTAATCAGGTGATCTCGGCGCTGGATTTCCTCCAGCTTGAAGGCGGCGCGCGAACGCCAGCCCTGCGCCTGGGCGCGCTTCACGTAGGGATCGGAAAAATGCTCGGCCAGCCACCGGGAACTGCTGGGCGTACGCTTACTCGTAACGCACCTCGACGATTTCGAACTGCCGTTCGCCGCCCGGTGTTTTGACGGTCGCGACGTCCCCCAACTGCTTGCCGATGAGCGCCCGCGCGATCGGCGAGTTCACCGAGATGCGCCCCGCCTTGATGTCGGCCTCGTCCTCGCCCACGATCTGATAAGTGCTCTGCTCGCCGCTGTCCTCGTCCGCGAGCAGCACGGTGGCGCCGAATACCACCTTGCCCTTGGCGTGGATTTGGGTGACGTCAATGATTTCCGCATCGCCGAGCTTGGCCTCCAAGTCCTTGATGCGGCCCTCGATGAAACTCTGCTGCTCACGCGCCGCGTGATATTCGGCGTTTTCGCTCAAGTCGCCATGGGCACGTGCTTCGGCAATCGCCTTGATGATGCGCGGACGGTCCTCGCTCTTCAGACGCTTGAGTTCCTCGCGCAGCCGTTCGGCACCGCGCACGGTCAGGGGTACTTTGCTCATCCGGCCAGCTCGCGGTGCAGGTCCTGCAATTTGTTGACGTCGGCGGAATCAATATAGTCCAGCGCAATTACCGTGGCTTTGGCGGCCGCGATGGTCGTGTAATAGGTTATCTTGTGGGCCACCGCTTCGCGCCGGATCGAGTAGGACTCGAGGATGGCCTGCTTGCCCTCGGTGGTGTTGACGATCAAGCTGACTTCCTCGTTCTTGATCAAGTCCACCACGTGCGGCCGGCCCTCGCGCACCTTGTTGATGCGCTCACAGACGACGCCCGCCGACTGCAAGGCCGCCGCGGTGCCGTGCGTGGCCACCAGCTTGAAGCCGCGTTCGGTCAGCGCCTTGGCCAGACCCACCACCGCCTTCTTGTCGGCGTCGCGCACCGAAAGCAACGCCTTGCCGCCGGTGGGAATGATGGTGCCCGAGGCAAACTGCGCCTTGGCATAGGCCTCACCGAAACCGCGGCCGGTGCCCATGACCTCGCCGGTGGATTTCATTTCCGGTCCCAAAATCGGATCCACGCCGCGGAACTTGATGAATGGAAATACCGGCTGCTTCACCGAGTAGTATTTCGGCACCGGGATGGTGCGGATGCCTTGCTCGGCAAGACTGCGGCCCGCCATGCAGCGCGCCGCTACTTTGGCGAGCGGCACGCCCACCGCCTTGGACACGAACGGCACGGTGCGCGACGCCCGCGGGTTGACTTCCAATATATAAAGCTTGCCGTTCTGGATGGCGAGCTGGGCATTCATCAGCCCCACCACCTTGAGCGCGGTGGCGAGCTTGGTCACAGTCTCGCGAATTTCCGTTTGCATCGCCGCGGACAGCGTGTTGGGCGGCAGCGAACAACCGGAATCGCCGGAATGGATTCCGGCCTGCTCGACGTGCTCCATGATGCCCGCAACCAACACCTCCTTGCCGTCGGCAAGTGCATCCACGTCCACCTCGATGGCGTCCTCCAGGAAACGGTCCATGAGCACCGGCGAATGGTTGGAGACCTTGACCGCGCTGCGGATATAGCCCACCAAATCCTCTTCGCTGAACACTTCCTGCATGGCGCGCCCGCCGAGCACGTAGGATGGACGCACCATCAGCGGATAGCCGACTTCACGTGCCAACTTCACGGCTTCCTGTTCGTTACGCGCGCTGCGCGCCGGCGGCTGGCGCAAGCCGAGCTTTTCCACCAGCATGGAAAAGCGCTCGCGGTCTTCGGCCAGATCAATCGAATCCGGCGAGGTACCGATGATCGGCGCGCCCGCCGCTTCCAGCGCACGCGCCAGTTTTAAGGGCGTCTGCCCGCCAAACTGCACCACCACGCCTTTGGGCTTTTCCAGCTCGATGATTTCCATCACGTCTTCGTAGGTCAACGGCTCGAAATACAGCCGGTCGGAGGTGTCGTAGTCGGTGGAAACCGTCTCGGGATTGCAGTTGACCATGATGGTCTCGAAGCCGTCGGCGCGCAGCGCCAGCGCCGCATGCACGCAGCAATAATCGAACTCGATGCCCTGACCGATGCGGTTCGGCCCGCCGCCCAGCACCACGATCTTGTCGCGCCCGGAAGGCTGGGCCTCGTCTTCCTCCTCATAAGTGGAATACAGATAAGTGGTGGCCGAAGTAAATTCGGCGGCGCAGGAATCCACGCGCTTGAACACCGGGCGGATGCCGTGCTGCTGCCGGCGCGCACGAATGTCGCCTTCTTTGGCGCCCACGAGTGCCGCCAGACGGCTGTCGGCGAAACCCTTGCGCTTGAGCGCACGCAGACGCTGGGCATCGAGCGAACTCAGCCCGGCCTGGCGCAGTCGCAGTTCTTCCTGCACCAGGTTCGCGACTTGCGCCAGGAACCAAGGATCAATGCGCGACAGACTGTGGATTTCCTCAAGCGCCAGACCCGCGCGGAAGGCGTCGGCCACGTACCACAGGCGCTCCGGTCCGGCGGCACGCAATTCGTGACGCAACGCATCCATGACGCCAGGTGCGCTGAATTCCTCGAGTTTTTCATTCAATCCGTCACTGCCGGTTTCCAGGCCACGCAGCGCCTTTTGCAGCGATTCCTGGAATGTGCGCCCGATGGCCATGACTTCGCCGACCGATTTCATCTGCGTTGTCAAGCGCGGTTCGGCCTGCGGGAACTTTTCGAAGGTGAAGCGCGGAATCTTGGTCACCACGTAGTCGATCGTCGGTTCGAAGGAAGCCGGCGTGGCGCCGCCGGTGATTTCGTTTTTTAGTTCATCGAGTGTGTAGCCGATAGCGAGTTTGGCCGCGACCTTGGCGATGGGGAAACCGGTGGCTTTCGAGGCCAGCGCCGAGGAACGCGACACGCGCGGATTCATTTCGATGACCAGTAGCCGGCCGTCCTCGGGATTGACCGCGAACTGCACGTTGGAGCCGCCGGTCTCCACTCCGACCTTGCGTAACACCGCGATGGCGGCGTCGCGCATGATCTGATATTCCTTGTCGGTGAGCGTTTGCGCCGGCGCCACGGTGATCGAATCGCCGGTATGCACACCCATGGGATCCAGGTTCTCGATGGAACACACGATGATGCAGTTGTCCTTTTTGTCGCGCACCACCTCCATCTCGAATTCCTTCCAGCCGAGCACCGACTCCTCGATCAGCAGCTCGCTGGTGGGCGACAAGTCCAGGCCCAGTTCGCAGATTTCCACGAACTCGTCGCGGTTGTAGGCGATGCCGCCGCCGGAGCCGCCGAGCGTGAACGAGGGACGGATCACGGTGGGATAGCCGATCTCGGCCTGCACTGCCAACGCTTCTTCTAGATTGTGCGCTAATGCCGCACGCGGCACCGCCAAACCGATGTCCTGCATGGCGCGGCGGAACAGATCACGATCCTCGGCCATGTCGATGGCCTCGCGCGAGGCGCCGATCATCTCCACGCCGAACTTTTTCAATATGCCTTCGCGCGCCAGATCCAGCGCGCAGTTGAGTCCGGTCTGCCCGCCCATGGTGGGCAGCAGCACATCCGGCCGCTCTTTCTCGATGATGCGCGCCAGCGTGCGCCAGTGGATCGGCTCGATATACACCGCGTCGGCCATTTCCGGGTCGGTCATGATGGTCGCCGGATTGGAATTCACCAGCACCACGCGGTAGCCCTCCTCGCGCAGCGCCTTGCAGGCCTGGGCGCCGGAATAATCGAATTCGCAGGCCTGGCCGATGACGATGGGACCGGCGCCGATGAGCAGGATGCTGTTGATGTCAGTGCGCTTGGGCATGGCTGGGCTTCAACTCACGGACACGCGCAAATCCGGCGTGCGCCTGCCAACGCGGCGCGCGCTTCGCGCCACTGGGAATCTGGAGTTGCGCATGCTTAGGCCGTCGCCGCGATCTGGCCGGGAGCGCGGCGCGCCGCCATGGCGCGCACGAAGCGCTCGAACAACGGCCGCACGTCGTGTGGGCCGGGACTGGCCTCGGGATGCCCCTGGAAACTGAAGGCCTCGCAGTCGGTACGCTCCATGCCCTGCAACGTGCCGTCGAACAGCGAGCGATGCGTGGCACGCAGCGTCGGTGGCAGGGTCTTTTCGTCCACTGCAAAACCGTGGTTCTGGCTGGAGATCATCACCCGGCCGGTATCCAGGTCCAGCACCGGATGATTGGCGCCGTGGTGGCCAAATTTCATCTTGAGGGTGCGCGCACCGCTCGCCAGTCCGAGCAACTGGTGACCGAGACAAATGCCGAAGATCGGCACGCCGGATTTGAGGAATTCACGCATCGCGGCAATCGCGTAATCACAGGCTTCGGGATCGCCGGGACCGTTGGAAAAAAACAGCCCGTCGGGATTCAGCGCCAGCGCCTCGCGCGCCGTGGTCTGGGCGGGCACTACGGTGACGCGACAGCCGTGGTCCACCAGAATGCGCAGGATGTTGCGCTTGATTCCGTAGTCATAAGCCAGCACATGGAACTGGCCGCTCTTGGCAACGGGCGCTGAGTTGGTTTCCAGCCGCCAGGTACCCTCGTTCCATTCATAGGATTTGTGCGTGCTGACCACTTTGGCCAAGTCCGCGCCCTGCAATCCGGGGAATTCACGCGCCCGCTGCAGCGCAGTACTTTCCCGGGCCTCTGGGCCCGCCATGATGCAACCATTCTGCGCGCCTTTTGCGCGCAACAGACGTGTGAGCTTACGGGTATCGATGTCGGCGATGGCCATGATGTTTTCGCGTTGCAGGTAATCGCCGAGCGTTTCCCGCATGCGCCAGTTGCTGGCGATCAGCGGCAAATCGCGGATGATCAGTCCTGCTGCCATGACGCGCGCCGACTCGCCGTCGCCCGGATTGGCACCGGTGTTGCCGATATGCGGATAAGTGAGGGTAACGAGCTGCTGATAATAAGACGGGTCGGTGAGAATCTCCTGATAACCCGTCATAGCGGTGTTGAACACCACCTCGCCGCTGCTTGCGCCGGAAACACCAATGGAAACACCGCGGAAAATGCTACCGTCCTCGAGAGCCAGGATGGCCGGCTGTTCCAAAGGCACCTCCTCATTTGCCGCCGCGGGCGCCACGCGTGCCGCAGTCGCGGGCGAATTCTAGCGGAACCACGGCGCATCCGTCCACGCCCAGTTCAGGCACGCGGCAAATTCAGCACCTCGGCCATGTTGTAAAGACCCGGCGGTTGGCGCGCGATCCAGCGCGCCGCCGCCAGCGCCCCGCGCGCAAAGGCCGCACGGCTGGCCGCGTGATGTGCCAGTTCCAGAGTTTCGGCGGGACCGCCGAAAAGTACGCGGTGCTCGCCGGCCGCATCGCCTGCCCGCAGTGAGGCGAAGCCGATGCTTCCCTCACGGCGCGGCTGGCTCTTGGCGTGGCGCGTAAATACGGCTTGATCTTCAAGATGCTGATGGCGTGCGGATGCCGCAGCCTCGCCCAAAGCCAGCGCCGTTCCCGAAGGCGCATCGCGCTTGCTGCGATGGTGAATATCGGTGATCTCGAGGTCGTATTCCGGGCCGAGCGCCGCCGCCGCCGTGCGCGTCAAGGCCAGCAACAAATTGGCGCCCAGACTCATGTTGGGCGCGACCAGCAGTGCGATGCGTCCACTGGCGACCAAGAGTCGGGCGCGCAGCTCGTCATCCATGCCGGTCACGCCGGTCACTAATGGTTTGCCCACAGCCAGGCACGCATCCAAGGCCACTGCAGTGGAGGCCGGAGTGGAAAAATCCAGCAGCACATCGCTCGCGGCAAGCGCTGCCCGCAAATCCGTGCTGAACTTGATGCCGTGCAATGCGGAGGGCGCCGCGTAGCCGGCCCGCACCAGCGCGGCGCTGATCTGCACACCGGGGTAGTCCTGGGCCAGTTCCAATACCGCGCGGCCCATGCGGCCGGCGGCGCCGAGCAAGGCGATGCGTACTATTGTCTCGGTTGCAACATTGTTCATGTGCGCGCGTGCGAAAAGAAACGCTTCACGCCCTCAAGCCAGGAAAGATGCCGTGGTGAATGCTGCGCGCCGCCGCTGCGCAGCGAGACATCGAGCTGCCGCAGCAAGTCTTTCTGTTCACGGTTCAGGTTCACGGGCGTCTCCACCTCGATGCGGCACAGGAGATCGCCGGTGCCGCCGCCGCGCACCGGCTTCACGCCCTTGCCGCGCAAGCGCAATATGCGTCCGCTCTGGGTTTCGGAAGGAATCTTAAGCACCACCTTGCCACCCAGCGTCGGCACCTCGACCTCGCCGCCCAGTGCCGCGGTCATAAGTGACACCGGCACGGCACACAACAGATCCGCGCCGTCGCGCGTGAAAATGGCATGCGCACGTACGTGGATTTCCACATACAGATCGCCGGCTGGGCCGGCCTGCGGCCCGGCTTCGCCCTCGCCCGCGAGGCGGATGCGGTCTCCGCTGTCCACGCCCGGCGGGATTTTCACCGATAGTTTACGGCTTTCTTCGACCCGGCCTTCGCCGTGGCAGCGCGAGCAGGGTTCGCTGATGACCGTGCCGCTGCCGTGGCAGCGCGGGCAGGTTTGCTGCAAGGAAAAGAATCCCTGCTGCATGCGCACCTGGCCCTGACCCGCGCAGGTCGGGCAGGTTTGGGGCTGACTGCCCTTGCGGGCGCCGCTGCCGTTGCAGGCCTCGCAGCGCACCAGGGTCGGCACGCGCAGGGTAACGCTGTCGCCGAAGACCGCCTGCTCGAGATCCAGTTCCAACGGGTAGCGCAAGTCGGCACCGCGGTACACGCGCTGACCGCGGCTTCCGCGCCGGCCGCCGCCGAAGATATCGCCGAACATGTCGCCGAAAATATCGCCGAAAGCGTCGGCGGGGTTGAAGCCGCCGCCACGCGCGCCGGCGGCCGCGCTGGCATCCACGCCGGCGTGGCCGAACTGATCGTAGGCCGCACGCTTGTGCGCGTCGGTCAACACCTCGTAAGCTTCCTTGGCTTCCTTGAATTTGTTTTCCGCCGACTTGTCACCGGGGTTGCGGTCCGGGTGAAACTTCATCGCCAGCCGCCGGTAGGCCTTCTTGATCTCGGCCTCCGGCGCGCCGCGCGTCACGCCCAGCACTTCGTAGTAATCACGTTTACTCATTCGGACAACGCTCGTTCGATGCGCCGGTCGGGCACCAGCCACAGGAGCGCCACCAGTACGTAGAGTGCGTCGGACGCCCATTGATTGACGAAGGCCAAGCCGATGCCCAGCACATACAACACGATTGACAGCTTGCCCTTGATATCGCCGCTCACGGCCTTGGCCAGGCGCGAATCGCGGCCGCCGTTGGCGGCGATCAGGCTGCGCTGCAACGGCTGCCAGGCCACAGCCGCCAGCAACAACACGACTCCGTAAACCGCGGTGGGTACGGCGGCATAGTGGTTTTCACCCATCCAGCCGGTGACAAACGGAATCAGCGACAGCCAGAACAGCAAATGCAGGTTGGCCCACATGGCGGGCCCGCTGATGTGCTCCACGGAGTGCAGCAGGTGGTGATGATTGTTCCAGTAAATGGCGAGGTAGATGAAGCTCAACACGTACACCAGAAATACCGGTAACACCGGCGCCAGCGCCGCAAGATTGGCACCGCTCGGCACCTTCATCTCCAGCACCATGATGGTGATGATGACCGCAAGCACGCCGTCGCTGAAAGCCTCCATCCGTCCTTTGCCCATGCCCGCTCCCGTCCGCCCCGAACCCACGGAAAAGCCCGCAGCGGAGTTTGTCTCGGCAAACTCCGCTGCGGGCCCTGAGTGCATCAGTTTATCCCAAGCTCAAGCCTGCTTCTTGCCGTCCTTGACCTCTTCGAATTCAGCATCCACGACATTGTCCTTGGAACCGCCACCGGCTTGATCGTCTGCGGCGTTACCCGGCGCAGCGCCGGCTTTGGCTTCGTCGGCCTTGGCCGCGTATACGCGCTCGGCGAGTTTGCCGGCCGCTTCGCCCAAGGCCTGGGCCTTGGTCTCAATGACGTGCTTGTCGTCCTTCTTGACGGCATCCTTGAGGTCGCTGATGGCCGACTCGATACGCGCGCGCTCTTCACCCGAAACCTTGTCGCCCAGTTCCTTCAGGCTCTTCTCGGTGGCATGCACCAGATTTTCCGCCTGGTTACGCGCATCCACCAGCTCGCGGGCTTTCTTGTCCTCGGCCGCATGCGCTTCGGCATCCTTGACCATGCGCTCGATGTCGTCTTTCGACAGACCCGAAGACGCCTTGATGGTGATCTTCTGTTCCTTGCCCGTGGCCTTGTCTTTCGCCGAGACATTCAAGATGCCGTTGGCGTCGATGTCAAAAGTCACCTCGATTTGCGGCACGCCGCGCGGCGCCAGCGGAATGTCGCTCAAGTCGAACTTGCCCAGCGACTTGTTGTCACGCGCCATCTCGCGTTCGCCCTGCAACACGTGCACGGTGACCGCGGTTTGGTTGTCGTCGGCGGTGGAAAATACCTGGGTGGCCTTGGTCGGAATGGTGGTGTTCTTCTCGATGAGCTTGGTCATCACGCCGCCGAGCGTCTCGATGCCGAGCGACAGCGGCGTCACGTCGAGCAGCAACACGTCCTTGACGTCACCCTTGAGCACGCCGGCTTGCACCGCGGCGCCCACCGCCACGGCTTCATCCGGGTTCACGTCCTTGCGTGGCTCTTTGCCGAACAGGTCCTTGACGGTTTCCTGCACCTTGGGCATGCGAGTCTGGCCGCCGACGAGAATGACCTCATCCACGTCGCTCACCGACAGGCCCGCGTCCTTGAGCGCGGTCTTGCAGGGCGCGGTGGTGTTCTGGATCAAATCTTCCACCAGCGCCTCGAGCTTGGCGCGCGTGAGCTTGATGTTCAGGTGTTTCGGGCCGGAAGCATCCGCGGTGATGTACGGCAGATTGATTTCGGTCTGCTGCGAGGATGACAGCTCGATCTTGGCTTTCTCCGCAGCTTCTTTCAGGCGCTGCATGGCGAGCGGATCATTGCGCACGTCGATGCCCTGCTCCTTCTGGAACTCGGCGGCGATGTAGTCAATGATGCGCTTGTCGAAATCTTCGCCGCCCAGGAAGGTGTCGCCGTTGGTCGAGAGCACCTCGAACTGGTGCTCGCCGTCCACTTCTGCGATTTCGATGATGGAAATATCGAAGGTGCCGCCGCCCAGGTCATAAACCGCGATCTTCTTGTCGCCCTTGACCTTGTCCAGGCCATAAGCGAGCGCCGCCGCGGTCGGCTCGTTGATGATGCGCTTGACCTCGAGGCCGGCGATCTTGCCAGCGTCCTTGGTGGCTTGGCGCTGGGAATCGTTGAAATAGGCCGGCACGGTAATCACCGCCTCGGTGACCGGCTCGCCCAGATAATCCTCGGCGGTCTTTTTCATTTTCTGCAAGACACGCGCGGAAATCTCGGGCGGCGCCATTTTCTTGTTGCTAACATCCACCCAGGCGTCGCCGTTGTCGGCCTTGACGATCTTGTAGGGCACCATGCCCATGTCCTTCTGCACCACGTCATCGCCATATTTGCGGCCGATGAGGCGCTTGATGGCGTACAGGGTATTCTTGGGGTTGGTGACCGCCTGACGCTTGGCGGACTGCCCGACCAGCACTTCGTCGTCCTTGGTGAAGGCCACGATCGAAGGTGTGGTACGGTCGCCCTCGCTGTTCTCAATGACCCGGGGCTTGCCGCCTTCCATGATGGCCACGCAGGAGTTGGTGGTGCCGAGGTCAATGCCGATTATCTTGCTCATGAATGCTTACTCCGAAACAGGGGTGGTGTGCGTGTTATTGGGTTAAGTGGGGGTCTGAGAGGGGCTTTCAAGCGGCGGCGTCCGGGGATTTTGCGACGATCACGCGCGCCGGGCGCAGCAGCCGGTCGTTCAATAGATAGCCCTTCTGGACCGTCAGCAGCACGCTTCCCGGAGGAGCCTCGGTGCTGGGCTGCATGGTCATGGCCTCGTGCAGCTCCGGATTGAAAGCCGCAGCTTTGGCCGGATTCACTTCGCTCACGCCAAAGCGCTCCAGGGCCGTAGTCAGCATTTTGAGCGTCAAATCCAGGCCTTCGCGCAAGCCCTCCGCCGAGCTGGCCGCCGCCGCGATGCCTGCTTCCAGGCTGTCTTTGACCGGCAGTAGTTCCTGCGCGAAGCGTTCCAAGCCGTACTTATGGGCATTCTCGATATCGCGCTGACTGCGTTTGCGCAGGTTATCGAGCTCGGCCACGGCCCGCACGTAACCCTCCCAGTTCTGGGCGGCCTTTCCCCGGGCCTCGGTCAGCGCGGTTTTGAGTTCCGTGGTCGAATCTGTTGCCAGCGGCTCGGGCGGCGCCGCTGCCGACTCTGCGGCCTGCTCCGCGTGGGCGGCCTGTTTCTTGCTCACGCTGTCCTCCATTCGACGCTCCCCGGCCGTCTGCCGGATGTGGGTCATCCGCGCTAACGGACGTTGTTTGGCTTGAATTGGGGTTTACTTGCGCGGCTTCAAGGCCGCGCCCAACAGGCGCGCAGTCAAATCCACCAGCGGAATGACGCGCTCGTAAGCCATGCGCGTCGGGCCAATGACACCGAGCACGCCCACTACTTCGTCGCCCACCTTGTAGGGCGCGGTGACCACGCTGCATTCGTCCAATACCTGGTAACCGGACTCTTCACCGATGAATATCTGCACGCCTTCCGCCGCGGCACACTTGTCCAGCAAGTGCAGAATCTCGCGCCGCTGGTTGAAGGCGTCGAACAGCCGCCGCAGCTTTTCCACGTCGGAGAGCTCGGCCCATTCCATCAAATTGGTCTCCCCGGCCATGACGTAGCGGCGACCCTGGTCGCGATCGCGGCCTTCAGCGGCTTTTTCCGCCATGCGAATCGCCGCCGCCATCAGCTCGTTCATGCTCTCGCGCGTACGCCGCAGTTCCTCGAGCAGCGCTGCACGCGCTGCCTGAATATCCTTGCCGGCAAAATGTGCATTCAGGTAATTACTGATCTGCTGCAGGGCCGCCGGCTCGTAGCGGCGGTCGAGATGCAGCACCCGGTTTTGCACTTCGCCCTCGTTGATCACCAGGATGGCGAGCACGCGGTTGTCGGACAACGGCAGGAATTCGATATGCCGCCACGCGACATGTCCACGCCGCGGCAGGGTCACCACCCCGGCCATGTGGGTGACGGCCGACAGCATGCTGCTGGCTGACGCCAGCAACGCCTGGGGATCGGCCTCGTCCACATCCAGTTGCTGACGGATGAGGCGCACCTCTTGTTGTGCCAGCGGTTTTACGGTAAGCAAGCTGTCCACGAAGAAGCGGTAACCCTTGACCGTGGGCACGCGGCCGGCGGAAGTATGCGGCGCAGCGATGAACCCGAATTCCTCCAGGTCGGCCATGACATTGCGGATGCTGGCGGGGCTCAACTCCATGCCGGAGTCCCGCGACAGGGTGCGCGAACCCAGGGGCTCACCCTCGCGGATATAGCGTTCCACCAGCACCTTGAGCAGTTGCTGGGCGCGCTCGTTCAAGCCGGTGTTGGCCGTACCGCTCACCATATAAAGACTTGCCTGACTCCACTGCGCCTCGCTTGGCGCCAATGACCGCAAAGGCCACGGAAAAAGCTAGCAACCCACCGGGAAAACTGTCAAGCACGCCCGGCGTTTCACCCTGCCCGGCCGCCATGCTAACGTGGCTGCCGACATGGGCAGCCATTTTGCCACCATCGCGGTGCTGGGTCGCGAAGGCGATCCGCAAATTGCAGCGACGCTTGCCGCCCTGCTTGCCGAGTTGCGTACTGCCGAGACCGCGGTCCTAGTTGACAAAGCACTCAAACCACTGACGGGCCCGGGTGCCGGCGTACAATTTGCCGGGCATCCGCAGCTCGCGGCCGAGGCCGAGCTCGCCATCGTGATCGGCGGCGACGGCACCTTGCTCAAGGCCGCGCACATTTTCGATGCGCGGCCGGTGCCGCTGGTCGGCATCAATCTCGGCCGGCTCGGCTTCCTTACCGATATAACGCCCGAATCCCTGGACGGCGATATCGGCGCGATCCTGCGCGGAGAATACCAGGCGGAGCGCCGCCTGAGGCTGCAATCCGAAGTGCTGCACGCCGCACAAGTCACGGCCTGCCCGCCGGCGCTCAACGACGTAGTGATCCAGAAAACCGACGGCGGACGGCTGATCGAATTCGAGACGCACGTGGACGGTCAGTTTGTATGCGCGCACCGTGCCGACGGCATCATCGTGGCCACGCCCACCGGCTCGACTGCCTACGCACTATCCGGAGGCGGATCCATTCTGCAGCCTGCACTGAACGCCGTGACCCTGGTGCCCATCTGCCCGCACGCACTGGGTGACCGTCCCATTGTGCTCAGCAGCGCCAGCCGCGTGGAAATCGTCATCAACCATACCCACGGCGGTCGCGCCCAGGTCACCAGTGACGGGCAGCACACACACCTGCTCAGTACCGGCGACCGGGTGCGGGTGCAGTGCGCCGCAGAAGGCGTGACCTTCATCCATCCACGCGGCTATGACTACTACCGCATCCTGCGCACCAAGCTGCACTGGGGTCCGGCACCGGTACGCACTGACAGGTCCTGAAGCATGCTGACGCAGCTCGCCATTCGCGACTTCGCCATCATCGAAAAGATGGAACTGGATTTCACCGCCGGCCTGAGCGTGCTGACCGGCGAAACCGGCGCCGGCAAGTCCATCCTGGTGGACGCACTCGGCTTGGTGCTGGGCGATCGCGCGGACGCCGACGTGATTCGCGCGAGTGCCGAGCGCGCGGAGATCAGCGCCGAGTTCGATACCGGCAAATTACCGGCGGTGCGCGCCTGGCTGGACGCGCATGAGCTCTCTGCCGACGGCGCCTGCATCCTGCGCCGCGTCATAGCGCGCGACGGCCGCGCCCGCGGCCAGATCAATGGGCGTAGCGTACCGCTGCAATTGCTGCGCGAGCTGGGCGAGCAACTCGTGGACATCCACGGCCAGCACGAGCACCAATCCTTGTTGCGCCCGGCCGCGCAACTTGCCCTGCTGGACGAATTTGCGGATCACCCGGACTTGCTTGCGCACATCGCGCGGCTGTACCAAGACTGGAAAGCCACGCAGGAACGCCTGCTCGAATTGCGCAGCGCGGCGCAGCAACGCGACACGCGGCTTGAATTGTTGCGCCATCAAGTCGCCGAACTGGAAGCGCTCGGCTTGCAGCCCGGCGAGATCGCCGCGCTCGACGAAGAACACCGGCGCCTTGCCAACAGCGGCAAACTCATGGCAGGCACGCAAGCTGCACTCAATAGTCTCTATGAAAGCGAGGAGGCTTCCGCTCACCAGCTGACTCACCAGGCACTGACTACGCTCGCTGCCTTAACTGAACTTGATCCGTTACTCAAGCCGACCTGCGAACTTCTGCAGAACGCCGAAATCCAGCTGGACGAAGCCGGTGACAGCCTGCGCCGTTACCTGTCGGCCGCCGACCTCGACCCGCAGCGGCTCGAACAGATCGAAAACCGGCTGGGCGCGATTCACGATGTGGCACGCAAGCACCATGCTGAAGCCGAAGACCTGCCGGCACTGCTGGAAAAGCTGAGCGCGGAACTACGCAGCGTGGAGAACTCCGAAATCACGCTGCAGGAACTGGAAACCGAATTCGCGCGCCTGGGCAAGAGCTATCGCGAAGCCGCCGCCCGACTCGGTGACCAGCGCCGCCGCGCAGCCGACAAACTGGCCGGCAAGGTTGCCGCCATCATGCACGAACTCGGCATGCCCGGCGGCCGCTTCGCCATTGAAGTCAGCAGCGATCCCGAGCGCTTCGCGCCGCAGGGCAACAACAACGTGGAATTCCAGGTGAGCGCCAATCCCGGTCAGCCGCTGAAGCCGCTGGCGCGCGTCGCTTCGGGCGGCGAATTGTCCCGCATTGCACTGGCCATCCAGGTCGTCACGGCGCGCGCCAGCGCCATCCCCTGCCTGATCTTCGACGAGGTGGATGCCGGCATCGGCGGAGGCGTCGCCGAAATCGTGGGCCGCTACCTGCGCAGCCTCGGCGCTAGCCGCCAAGTGCTGTGTGTCACGCACCTGGCGCAAGTGGCCTCGCAGGCGCACCAGCACATCCGCGTGCTCAAGCAGACACGCGGCCAAGCGACCGCCACGCACATTGAAGTGCTTGACAGAAAAACCCGGGTCGAGGAACTGGCACGCATGCTGGGCGGGGTGGAAATCACCGCGACCACGCGCAAACACGCCAGTGAAATGATTGCGCGCGCAGGCGGCGACTGAGGCTACCGGGTATTCAATGTTTTGTGGCAACCCGGACAGATGCCATACAAATACAACGAGTGATCGGTGATTTCATAGCCTTTGGCATTGGCAATCTGCTTCTGGCGCTGCTCGATCTCGCCGTCCACGAACTCGTCCACGCGCCCGCATTTGACGCACACGATATGGTCGTGATGCGTGCCCTGGTTCAACTCGAACACCGAATGGCCGCCTTCGAAATGATGCCGGGTCACGAGCCCCGCCGCCTCGAACTGGGTCAGCACCCGATAAACCGTCGCCAGGCCTATGTCCTCGCCTGAATCGAGCAGCGCCTTGTACATGTCCTCCGCGCTCATGTGGCGGTGCTCGCTGCTCTCGAGAATCTCGAGAATCTTGACCCGCGGCAGGGTCACCTTGAGACCGGCATTACGTAATTCCTGATTTTCCACGCAGTATTCCTCGGCTCACCGCTTCTCGACACGCCGGCACTCGGGTATTATCACTCCCTCGCCAAGCAACGCAACCAGCCACCGAATGCGACCAATTGTTCCCGTCATGGTGTTCGCGGCGCTCACTTTGAGCGCGTGCGTTTACCGTCCCGACATAAAGCAAGGCAATTTTCTCAAGCCCGGAATGATCGCGCAGGTGAAACCCGGCATGACCGAGGCGCAGGTGCGCTTCGTGCTCGGCCCGCCGATGATCCGCGATCCGTTCCATCCCGACCGCTGGGACTACGTGTACTACAACCTGCCGGCCAGCCGCGCCGCGAATCAAAGCGTGAGCCGCGAGCACGTGCTGGTGCAATTCAAGGATGGCAAAGTGGTGGGCGTCGAGCAGGTCGCAATACCGCCCCCCGCCAGCGGCTGAATCAGCGTTGCCTCCAGGCGCGCTCACGGCGCGCCTGCTTCGGATCAGTTGGCAATTCCCGGTAGATTTCCACGCGATCACCGTCGCGCAATACGTGTTGCAGACCGATGGTTCGCCCAAAGATGCCGAGCTTGCAAGTCGTCAGCTCAATTTCCGGAAACTGTTGCAGCAAACCCGACAAGCGCAGCGCGTCATGCGCCGTGGCACCGACCCCAAGCTCGATCGCTGCCAGCTGCTGCACGTCGCTGCGGGCATACACCACTTCAACGTGCAGGATTTGCGGATTTGTCATACAAGGCAGCGGCGCGGCGTGCAAATGCCGCAACGAGCGAATTGCAGATTTCATGGAACACCGGGCCTGCCATCAAGTCGAGCACCGCACCGGCAAACTCGAATTGCATGTTGAGCGTGACCTTGGAACCTTCAGCGCCAAGGTCCTCGAAGCTCCAATGACCCTCAAGATGCCGGAACGGACCGTGGTCCAGGGCAATCACAATGCCGCGTCCGGGACTCAGTTGGTTGCGGGTGATGAACGTTTTGTGAAAGCCGCCGCGGGCCAGCTCCAGACTGGCGCGCATCTCCGTGTCCGTCTGGGAAAGAATGGCTGCCTGGCTACACCACGGCAGGAATTCGGGGTAACGCGCAACGTCGTTCACCAGTGCGTACATCTGCGCAGCGGTGTACGGCACCAGCGCGGTCTTGTTGACGATACGCATGCGTTGCGCTCAGCGGGGAATCGTGGCCAGCGTGGCCTGTGATTGTGAAGCAAATGCCCGAGACGTACAACGCCGGAACGCTGCAGCCTGCAGCTATAATCGGCGCATGCCGCAACATAAAGAAACGACTGCTGCTGCTGCCGCAACCATTGCACTCAACAAGCGTGCACGCTTTGATTATTTCATCGAGGAGCGCCTGGAAGCCGGTCTCGCGCTGCAGGGTTGGGAAGTCAAAAGCCTGCGCGCCGCCAAGGCGCAGATCACCGAAAGCTACGTGCTCATCAAGAGTGGGGAAGCCTGGCTCTTGGGTGCACACGTGACGCCGCTCAATACCGCTTCCACTCACGTGCACACGGATCCCATCCGGACCCGCAAGCTGCTGCTGAACCGCGCCGAATTGGACCGGCTTACGGGCGCAGTCGAACGCAAGGGTTACACGCTGGTGCCGCTGGCGCTCTACTGGAAGCGCGGCCGAGCCAAGCTTGAAATCGGCCTCGCCAAGGGCAAGAAACTGCACGACAAGCGCGCCACGCAAAAGGCACGCGACTGGGAACGCCAAAAGAGCCGGCTGCTGCGGCACGGCTGAGCGGCAGGACTCCCGCCGTTGTAAAATGATCCCGACACCGTGGGGGCGACCTGGTTTCGACGTGGGTCGCGAAACCCGAAGTGCATGCCGAGGTGCAGGATTCCTCGTAAAACTGTCTTGCAACAAAGCTAGTTGCGAACGACGCGAACTACGCCCTAGCCGCCTAATCCCGGCTAGCCGTTGACTGGAGCCGTGCTTGTGCGTCCAGCGCCTTTCGGGGCATTCAACGGTCGAGTCTCACAAGCTCGCGGTGGAGTGCGTCCGGCACTTACCGCTAAACAAAACCGGACCCGCCACTTGTCTTCCCTGCCCGTCGGGTAGCAGGTGGTTAAATCAAAGACGTGTGCTACGCATGTAGAGCCAAGGGCGGAGGGCTTGCGGACGCGGGTTCGATTCCCGCCGCCTCCACCAAAACACCAAAGGCCGCTCAACGAGCGGCCTTTGCATTTCCGAGGCGGAAGTCAAACGTCCGGGCAATTGACGGGTCAGATTTTAAGCGTTGCCAGCAGCGGCAACGCCGCAAGCTGCAGAACCACCGCGGCAACCACCAGCCACACGGCACCAAATTGATACAGCGCGCCGAGCATCACGCTGCCCACCAGCCAGGCTGCACCAAAGGCTGTATCGAATAAACCGTAAGCAGTGCCCCGCAAGGCTTCTGGTGTAAACGTGGCTACCCCCGCGCGCACCGTGCTTTCCTGCACACCGAGCGCCGCACCCCATAACACGGCGCCAATCCATATCCACAGCGGATTCACCGTCAGGAACAGCAGCGGCAAGGTCGGAAGTGTAAGCAGGGGCAACGCGTACAGCACTTTCAATCCATAGCGGTCATAAAAGCGCCCCGCCACAATGGCGGCAACCGCGTCCGCACCCATGGCCACTGCGAACAGCACCGGGATAAGCGCAGGTGCCAGGCGCCGGGTCACGGCCAGGTGGTAAGAAACGATGATGAAGTGGGAAAACCCGAGCACCGCCACCACGGCGAACGCCAAGTAATAGTAATAACGCGCGTCGAAACGCAAGTGCAGCACCGAGTGCGATGTGTTGCCCGCATCCGGCTCCAGACCACGCGCACGCCAGAGAAAAAACAGCGCCAATAGCGCCGGCACCGCCAGTACGGCAAACCCGAGCCGATAACCTGAAATCACCACGGCCCCCGCCACCACCAGCGGTCCGGTGACTGCGCCCAACTGGTCGAGAAACTCATGCAGGCCAAACGCATAGCCGTGGCCCAGTTCACGGCCGGCGCGCGACAGCAGCGCATCCTTGGCGGGATTGCGTATGCCCTTGCCGATACGCTCGAGGAACACCAGGATGCTGGCCGGCCACACAGCCGAGGCCAGCGCCAAGGCCGGCACCGAGAACAGGTTGAGCGTGTAGCCGGCGCCCATCAGCTTCCAATGCCCGCGCCGGTGGTCGGCATAGCGCCCCGCCGCGAGGCGCACGGCGTAACCGAGAAATTCGCCCAGACCCGCCACTATCCCCACGATTACCGGTGTGCCGCCGAGCACCGCAAGGTAGGGGCCCACGATGCTGCGCCCGCCCTCATATACCAGATCGGCAAACAGGCTGACGATCCCAATGCTGATGACGAAGCGCAGCGCACCGCTGCGCCCCGAATTACGCGCACTGTCATGCGGATTTCTCATGGAGCTGCCGCCAGATGCCGTGGTGGTAAGGGCTACTGGATAGCAAACTGCCGGCTTTCGGCCGGCAGTTTGTTCAACACCCGGAGGCTCAACCCCCGCTCAGACTGTATTGAATCGGTATCGTGAACACAAATTGCCGGTTCTGGAACTGCTCCGGTGGCGCCGCACAATGCGCGGTATTCACCGCCTGCACGCCGGCGACGTCCAGCGAACGTGTACCGCTGGAACGTTTAACCGCGGCATCGGTGATGGTGCCATTCAGGTAATTGAATTGCACCGTTACGGTCCCGGTGCTGCCATTCAGCAGGGCTTCGCGCGGGTAATGCCGAATTGCCACGGCTTGAATGCAGGTACGCAGCTGCTCCTGGAAACTCGCTTCGATGGCCGCCATGTCAACCGGTTGACGCGGTTGCGGCGGCGGCGGTGGCGGTGGCGGTGGTACCGCGCCCGGCACCGGGATCGGGATCGGGATCGGCGGCACCTCCGTCAACGGCTGCGGCTTCGGCATATTGGGCACCGGCGGCTGCGGCGTCTTGGGCGGCGGCGGTGGTGGTGGCGGCGGCGGCGGCGGAATGGTCACCACCGCGACATTGGGTTTCGGGGGCGGTGGCGGCTTGTGGGTCTGCTGCCAAATGATCACTCCCGTTACGATCAGGCCGATGAGCACTTCGGCGATGATCGCCAAAATGAGGTTCCGGCCATTTTTGAGCGAGAAAAAGCTTTCGCTAAAAACGTGCTGAGTGTCCACCTTGATACCTTATGATGGATTAATCAATGTTTTTAGCGGCGATACCGATCTGGGTCACCCCCGCTTCACGACACGCATCCATGACGATCACCAGATCCTGAAGGTTCGCCTCCTTGGCGCCCGCGATGGTGATGTTGGCGTGCGCAGGATCTTGGCCCAGCAGATAGGATGTCAGCTGATCGGGAGTCATGATCTGATTCTCGACCACGATCTGTCCATGCGCCTGCAGGCTGATGATGATCTTGGGCCGCTCGATGGTCACCGCCGTGCTGCTCTGCGGCAGGTGCGAGGCGATGCCCGTAGCCGGGATCATGCGCAGCGTAATCATGATGAAGAACACCAGCAGGAAGAGCATGATGTCGATCATGTTGATGATCTCGATTCTGCCCTTCTTTTTTTCAACGAAACTTGCCATGGCGATTACCTGCCTTGGCCGTGCTTGACGGCCAGTTGAAACTCAACCGCAACCTCGAACCTCAGACCCATATCCGGGCTCAGGTGAGGCGGTTCACCAGCATGACCTTGATGGCTTCCATCTGATGCAGGATCAGCCGTGCGCGGTTGTTGAGGCCGTTAAAGAACACCAGACCGATAATGGCCACCGCCAAGCCTGCGGCAGTTGCGATCAACGCCACCGCCACACCACCGGTAACCTGCGTAGGTGCGGTGTCGGCAGCACCCAGCACTTGGAAGGCCTCGAAAATTCCGATGATGGTGCCGAGCAGGCCCAGCAACGGGTCCAGCGTGATTACGGTGTCCAGCACCCACATGCCGCGGTCCACGCGTGGCGTCTGCAGCAGAATGGTTTCCTCAATCAGTTCGGAGAGGCGCTGGGGATCCTTGAGCTCCGGATATTTAAGCGCCACTTCCAGCACCGCGCCCTGCGGATATTTTGCAGTGCGCACCGCCAGATCCATGAGCGCGTCGCGATCCACTTGGTCGGACTGCAGAATGGTGCGCGCAATGAGCTCGCCCTGGCGCACAATTTTGGCAAGCGTCCAGGTGCGATCAATGATGATGACCAGCGCCACCAGCAAGGTGAAAATGATGATCCAGATCACGCCACCCGAGACGTTGGCAATATGAAGCAGCTCTTGAATATTCACTTAGGAATCTCCTGCGATACCGGAGCCGGTATCCGCTGTTTACAAACGCACACAGGTGCCCTGCGACTGCTCAGGCAGACCGCAGGAACGCCCATCGCACCGTTGAGCCATTATTAGGGGCCCAGTTTTTTACTCGAATATGTTGTGCCAAGTCAAGAAGCCGGGGGCAAATAGTTGACACCCTGCGACAGCACACGCGTACCACCATAACCCTCTGCAAGCCTCCTGGGTTGTTACCCAAACCCGGGTCCGATGATGACACGGGACATAGCATAGCAGCACGGTAAGTCTACTGAACAGAATCAGAAAAATACCGGGTTTATTTCACCTATAAGCCCCGCGCCGCCCACGCAGCAACGGACGGGCGGGCCGTTGTTACTCGTCGCCCAGCCAGGCAGAAACAAGCTTGAAAAATCCCGTGCGCCAACCCGCCACTCCGAGCGCCAGGACCACGAATGCGATTACGCCCAGCGCCACCAAATCGCGGTCACGGTTGCCGGGCTCGGCGACCAGCCAGATAACCACCGCTGCGAGTCCCAACACCAGCGCAATTTCCGCAAGCCAGCGCCATAACCGCTGCGCGACCTGGCCCCAGAACGCCACGCCCGCCAATACCGCCAGCCCCGAAAACATCAGCGTGTTCCGCCCCAACTCGCTGAGCGGCAGTGCGCTTTGCACGACCGCCTGATCCAGGCTGGAGTCGCGCATGAGCACATAACGGAAAAACAGGATGACGCCGGAGACCCCGCCCAGCGCCGTGGTGCTGCCGAGTATGACGCCATTAACGAAGGTCAGCGGCCGCATAGCTATCAGAGAAGGTCCTGGTCTGCGTCCAAATACACCTGCACTCTTACGCTCTACGCCTTGCGCCCAGTGATGCCGCCCGGCGCAAACAACGCTTCCAATGCTATGCTACCCGGCGAACCCGGAGTGCGCCATTAAATCGCACTCCCGGACAGGCTCAACACAGGAATCTCCCAGGTCCAATGCGTGAGAAGTCTCTTGCCGGCCTGATTTGCATCGGGCTGATGTTGCTTGCCGCTGCCGCAAACGCTGCCAGCGTCACGGTCCCGGCCGCCGCCAGCCTTGCACCCCTGCCCGCACTCAGCCCGCAACCTCGTGAGGCCTTGGTGGATCAGGCGATCGCCGGCATTTTGGAGCGCTATCACTACAACAAGGCTCCCTTGGACAAGGCCCTGTCCGAACAAATTTTTTTCCACTACCTGCAGAACCTGGATCCCAACCGCAGCTATTTCCTGCAATCCGACATCGACAGCTTCACGCCCTACAGCGACAGTCTCGGCGATGCCATCCGTAACGGCAACCTGCACCCGGCATTCGCCATTTACAACGTTTACCAGCAACGCGTGCAACAACGCATCCAATACGCATTGGGCCTTTTGTCCAAAGAGCCGGATTTCGATGTCAAGGAAAGCTACGCCTTCGACCGCTCCAAAGCACCTTGGGCAACCAGTGTTTCGCAGCTCAATGACTTGTGGCGCCAACGCGTGAAAAACGACGCCTTGGGCCTGTTGCTGGCAGGCAAGAGCTGGAAACAAACCGTGGAGATTCTACGCAAGCGCTATCAAAACATCGAATACCGCGCCCGCCAGATCGCGCCGGCGGACGTCTTCGACCTGTTCATGAATTCCTACACCCTGTCGCTGGATCCGCATACCAATTACTTTTCGCCGGATCAGTCGCAGGAATTCCAGATCCAGATGAGCCTCAAATTGCAGGGCATAGGCGCCGCGCTGATTTCCGAAGGCGAATACACGCGCGTGGACCGGGTGATCCCCGGCGGACCTGCGGCACGCAGCAAACAACTGCATCCGGACGACCGCATTACCGGGGTCGCCCAGGGCGACCAGGGCGGCATGGTGGACGTAGTCGGCTGGCGCCTGGACGACGTGGTGCAGCTGATCCGCGGGCCCAAGGGTTCGGTGGTGCGCCTGCAGATCCTGCCGGCGGGCGCACCGCCCGGCTCACCCGAGAAGGTTCTCCGCCTGGTGCGTGACACCGTGAAACTCGAAGCGCAGGCGGCGCACAAAAACGTCATCAGCGTGACGCGCGCCAAGCACAGTTACAAGATCGGCGTCATCACCATCCCCGCGTTTTACAGCGATTTTGCGGGCCGCATGGAAGGCGAAGCCAACTACACCAGCACCACCCGCGACGTGCGCAAACTGCTGCTGGAACTGGAAGCGGAACACGTCGACGGGGTGGTCATCGATTTGCGCAACAACGGCGGCGGAGCCTTGGACGAAGCCACCAAACTGACCGGATTGTTCATTCCGCACGGACCGGTCGTGCAGATACGCCACCGCGATGGCCGGGTCGATGTGCTGGATGATGATGACAGCGGCATCGTTTACCGCGGCCCCTTGGCGGTGCTGGTAAACCGGTTCACCGCCTCGGCCTCGGAAATTTTTGCTGCCGCCATCCAGGACTACCATCGCGGATTGATCATCGGCTCGGACACCTACGGCAAAGGCAGCGTGCAAACCTTGTTTGACCTGAATCGCATCGTGCCGGGCAACCAGGACGCCGGCCAGCTCAAGCTCACGGTGGACAAGTTTTACCGGGTAAACGGCGCCAGTACCCAACGCAAAGGCGTGACCCCCGACATCACGCTGCCCTCGAACATCGACCCCCAGGAATTCGGCGAGGAGACCCAGGACGATGCGCTGCCCTGGGACCAGATTGCCGCCGTCGATTACAGCCCGCTGCATCTTGGGATCGCAGCGATGCTGCCCAAACTGGACAAATTGCACAGTGAACGCACCGCGCACAGCCCGGCCTGGGCGTTGTACCTGGACGGCCTGCGCCTGTTGGCGCAGGAACGCGCGGAAAAATCAGTGCCCTTGCTGCTCACGGCACGCGCAGCGCAGCGCAGCGACCGCGATCGTGAGCGCCTGGCGCTTGCCAACGGTTGGCGCAAGCTCAAAGGATTACCGCCTGCAGCCAATCTCGAGGCAGCCTACAAGCTGGCGGAAAGCGGCGCGGATAAAGCGCATGACACGACTGAACAGGATACCGGTGCGGACGATGCCGCTGCGCTGGTGCCGGACGTGCTCTTGCAGGAAACCGCCCGGATCGCCGCCGACATGGCGGCGCTCGGCGTCGGCAATCTGCCGCCTGCGCCAGCCTCACCGTAGAGAATAAATTAAAGGTCGGACGGGGAACTGCCCCCGCCCGACCCTTCTCATCCGTCGTATGCCTTCGGCAAGCGCCCCGGCAGCGGATTGTCTACTTGGACTTCGCCACCCGCCAAGAAGGCGGTACGGCCGGGTTCCAGCCGTCAAAGCCGTGCGAGTCCCACACCAACCCCGAGATACTCTGGCCTTCCGATGCCAGTAGGATCTGGTTGGTCGGACTCAGGGCTTTTTTCGCCACGATGACTTGATTGAAGATCAAGGTGAAATTACCTTGCGGATCCGTGGTGGCGATGCACGACAGGTCATAAGGCGGGTAACGCACCTTGAAGCGCACGTGCAATTCGCAGGCGCTGCCGTCGATGCTGATGTTGGCGCTGTCCACCAGATACCCGAGGTTCTGCGCCGCCAGTTTCCATTGCCCGGGGTAAGGCGCCTGGCCCCATTGAGTCGGGAACGGCTGGCCGGTCACCGGCGCTGCGGGTGCGGCGCTGGCCGCGGCCGGCGCGCTGCCGGCTGGAGTTGCCTTGGTCGCAGCCGCTTTCTTCGTGGTCGTGGGCGACGCGGCAGTCGCCGGCTTGGCCGTGGCAGCCGGCGCGGCACTGGTCGCTACCGGCGGCAGGGTCAGCGTGGTGTCGGCGGTGAAGCCGCCTGCGCTGCCTTGCAGGTTGACCTGCTGGCCGCCGATGGTGAAGCTTTTCTGCGTGGCGCTGTCCTGATTCACCGTGCAGTCCGGCGACCAAGGCGTACCTGAATCTTCGGTCAGGACCGTGACCTTGCAAGTGGAACCGGTCACGTCGATCGCCGCCATGTAAATCCGTTGCTGCTGCCCCATGGCCGGCAATTTCGCCAGCAAGGTGTAGGATTTCGAAGACGAGGATGAACAGCCAGATATGAACAGCAGCGCGCCCAACGCGCCACAGACCGCCACCCAGCGCAAAGTGAACTTCCGCATGACAATCGCCTCCGCGTACTGATGTTGGGGAAGAATCGGCCGCTGCGCACCCTGTCCGGGCACGCAGCGGCCACGCAATCACGCGCGCAATAATCTGAACTTACGGCCAGTCGGAGTCAACCTTGCGGGCAACCAGCATTACCCGTTGTCATGCAACGGCGTTGCAACAGGCTGAGCTCGGCGTCCCGCAATCGAGGTGCAGGCGCGGCTATGCCGCGGCGCCCGTGGTGCCCGGCTCCCGGGGGACAGCCGCAGCCACGGCAGCGATGGCGGTCGGTGCAGGCATCAGCAGAATTCCCCGGATGTCCCAATAATTCCTGCGCAGCACGTTCATGGCCACGGCTTCAGCTTCCGCATCAATGGTCGGCGCCAGCCTGGAAGTCTGCGAGATGTAATCGAGGCAGGATTCCTCAGGGACCGTATCCTGATCCGAAGCATAGCTGGCGACCGAGCGCAAATGTTCGGTGCGGAAACGCAATTTCTCCGGCCGCGACTTGTCGGTGCGCAGTTTCACCACTACTTCATAGATGTGATTGCCAATCGCCAGGCAATCGTTGAGCAGGCCGAAATGCACGTCGGCGATAGTCTTGGTGCCGGCGCTGTGCGCCATTTCGGCAATGTTGTACTCGGTCAGATGCAAATACAGGTATTGCGCCAGCGCCAGCAACCACAAATTGACCGTGCGTTTGGAAGCCGCGCTGATCCCCGGCCAGGTTTGCAGTTTCTGGTTGCGCAGCACCTCCATGGCGCCCAGCAATTCCAGTTTCCTGGTTTCGATGGGTTTGAATTGACGGGTAAGCTTGTCAATCTGGAACTGTAGCGTTTCACGCTTGCGTTTGCGCCAGAACCTCCGCAGATTCGCCAACTGCTGCTGGACTTCGGCCAGCTGGTTTCGCAGGTTGCGGCGCTCGCGTTCCAGTTTGTCGAACTGCTGCGCGAGTTCGTCCAGCCGCCGACTGCGGTCGCGCCCCAAGTCCTGCTCAAACCCTCCACGTTCGGCTTTTTCGAAGCGACTGCCGAGATCGTCGGCCAGCAGCCGCAGTTGCTGCCGGCAGGTTTCCCACACCGCACGCAGTCGATAATACACGATGGCGCTCTGGCCGCGTTCCGCATCTGCCAGCATCTGCTCTAGATTGTTGAGTTGGCGCTGTGACTCGAGATGCTGACTGCGCAGCGTGTCCAGCTCTTGGCGCAGGGCATCGCGCTCGGCACTGACCTGATCCAGCTCGCGCTTGATCAGATTGCGGTTTTCGAATAATTCGACCAGCTTGGTTTGTTGTGGCACAGCCGCATCCGATTTCCCGGCTGCGTCTGCCTTGTGCAAGCCCGGAATGATGTTCTTGATGCCTGCGGCCATGCGAATCCCGGCTCCCAATCCGATTATCTGAAACCCAGCATACGCGCGTTGAAAAATACCGGCTTCAACTCACTTGCGCCTCGTACCGCTCACCCACAATCCATAATTTAACATAAAAAATTGCAAGGTGAAGACCTCGCCCCAACTCAAGTCCCACCGGCATGCACAGCCAGCGCTTCGCCAAAGCGGTGCTGATGATCAAGGCAATGTTCCAGCCATTTGCGCAGCAGCATATTCAAGGTCCAGCGTTGCGCCAGCTCGCAGCGCGCACGTGACACCGGTGCCCCCGGCCTCACTACCCGCGGCGAGTCGCTGCAACTTACCGCTTCAGCCAGACGTGCATCATGATAAATACGCAGCTCCAAATCGGGACTGTCGCTGGCGCGCCCTGCCACGTTCAACCGGTAAGTCATGCGCAGACAAGTGGTGTAGCGACTGCGTTCACCCAGCGTGAGATAAATTCGCAAATCGCTGGGACTGTGCGAAATCAATGTCGCCGGAAGCTGGTGCAGATTGCCCAGCAACTGCCGCAGGCTTGCATAATTGGCCGCATACAGCGTCATCAATCCCGCAAAACTGCGCGGCTGCACCAGCCGTATTCCCGGGCTGAGCGTTTCGATGAGCATGCACGGAATATAGCATAGGCATGCGGGGCCGCTGGCTGGCGCTTACCGGCAATACCCATCGCTGAGCACATCAAAAACGTCGCTTGATGCCAGTCTGATGCAAGACGGTGGTGGCGATCTCTTCGATGGAAGGCAGTGTGGTGTTCATGCAGGGCACGCCGGCGGCACGAAACACGTCCTCGGCCTGGCGCACTTCATAGCGCACCTGATTGCTGGATGAGTAATGGCTGTTCGGCCGGCGATGATGCCGGATCTGTTGCAGGCGTTCCGGATCAATGGTCAGGCCATAGAGCTTGTTGCGGTAGGGCAGCAGCGCTTCAGGCAACTGGCCGCGTTTGAGATCGTCTTCGGTCAGCGGGTAATTGGCGGCGAACACCCCATATTGCAGCGCCAGGTACAGACAGGTCGGCGTTTTCCCCGACCGTGACACGCCCGCCAAGATGACGTCAGCCTTGGGATAATTGCGGGTACTTACCCCATCGTCGTTGGCCAGTGCAAAATTCACCGCCTCGATTCGCTGGATGTAGGCGGCATTGTCAGCCGAGGCATGCGCCCGTCCCACCGTGTGTGAGGATTTCACCCCCAGTTCGTTTTCCAAAGGGCCGATAAAGGCGGCGAAAAAGTCCAGATACAGAGCCTGACTGCGCTGAATGATGACGCGCATGGCATCATCCACGATGGTGCTGAACACGATGGGACGCACCCCGTCGGCACGGCCCGCGGCATTGATACGCGCAACCGCGGCATTTGCCTTGTCAACATCGGATATAAATGGCAAAGTGACTTGGCGGAATGCGGCGCCGTCAAATTGACTCATCAGGCTGCGCCCCAGAGCTTCAGCCGTGATGCCGGTGCGATCAGAAACAAAGAAGACCGTGCGCTGTTTTTCTGGCGGCGTCGGCATGGGATTTCAGGTAGTGCGGTGCGCTCAGGTGACAACTCGGGTGGCATTATATCTTCCCCGGACCGGCATTCCGCCAACTAGCCAGAGTCGGACCCATGTCGCAGCGCTATACCATCGATTTTGAACATCTGGGCATGCCGGACCTCGCGGTTGTAGGCGGCAAGAACGCATCCCTGGGCGAGATGATCAGCCATTTGGCGAAGCTCGGCATTACGGTGCCGGGCGGCTTCGCTACCACCGCCGAAGCCTATCGCGAATATCTGGCGCACGACGGTCTGGCGGCACGCATCAGCCAGGAGCTGTCGCGCACCAATGTGGATGACGTCGCGGCCCTCACCCGGACGGGCGCCCGGATTCGCGCGTGGCTGCAAGCTGCACCCTTGCCTGCGGCACTGGAACAAGGTATTCGCAGCGCCTACGCGGCGCTCATGCAACAGTCCGGCAGGGAGATCCCGGTGGCCGTGCGCTCCTCCGCCACCGCCGAAGATCTGCCGGAGGCCTCGTTTGCCGGCCAGCAGGAAACCTTTCTGAATGTACGCGGCATCGAACGCGTACTGATCGCCGTCAAGGACGTATTTGCTTCGCTGTTCAACGACCGCGCCATCGCCTACCGCGCGCACCACGGTTACGACCATGCCCAGGTGGCGTTGTCGGCCGGCATCCAGCGCATGGTGCGCAGCGACCTGGGCGCGAGTGGCGTCATGTTCACGCTCGACACCGAATCCGGGTTCGATCGCGTGGTGTTCATCACCGCCGCCTACGGCTTGGGCGAAACCGTGGTGCAAGGTGCCGTCAATCCGGACGAATTCTACGTGTACAAACCGGCGCTGGCCGCCGGCAAATATCCCATCGTGCGGCGCAACCTCGGCAGCAAGGCCAGCATGATGGTCTACGCAGGGGACGAAGCCGGCGCCAAATCCGTCAAAACCATCGAAGTCTCCGCCGACGCGCGCGCGCGCTTCTGCCTCAGCGATGCCGAGGTGCTGGAGCTCGCCAAGCAGGCCGTGATCATCGAGCACCATTACCAGCGACCCATGGACATCGAATGGGCCAAGGACGGAGCCGATGGCAAGCTCTACATTTTGCAGGCGCGCCCGGAAACCGTGAAAAGCCGCGCCGGCCAGAAGCTCGAGCGTTATGAACTGAAGCAGCGCGGTCCGGTGCTGGCCGAAGGCCGCAGCATCGGCCAGAAAATCGGCGCCGGCACCGCCAAGGTCATCCACGAGCTCGGGGAAATGCAACGCATCGAAAAAGGCGACGTGCTGGTGACCGACATGACCGATCCGGACTGGGAGCCAATCATGAAGCGCGCCGCGGCCATCGTCACCAACCGCGGCGGCCGCACCTGCCATGCCGCCATCATCGCGCGTGAACTGGGCATTCCCGCGGTGGTCGGCTGCGGTGACGCCACCCGCAAGATCCGGGATGGCCAGCAGGTCACGGTGTCCTGCGCCGAGGGCGACACCGGGCACATCTACGCCGGAAAACTGGCCTTCGAGCGCAGCGAAATCAGCCTGGACAACATGCCCAAGCCGCCGCTCAAGGTCATGATGAACGTGGGCAATCCGGAGCGGGCTTTCGATTTCGCCATGCTGCCCAATCAGGGCGTGGGCCTGGCAAGGCTGGAGTTCATCATCAACCGCATGATCGGTGTGCATCCCAAGGCGCTGCTCAACTTCGAGGCCCAGGCGCCCGAGGTGCAACAGCAAATCCGCGAACGCATGGCGGGCTACCAGGACCCGGTCAGTTTCTACGTGGAGCGGCTCGCCGAGGGCGTTGCCACCATCGCCGCGGCTTTCGCGCCGCAGCCGGTGATCGTGCGCACCTCGGATTTCAAATCCAACGAATACGCCAACATGATCGGCGGACGTCAGTACGAGCCGCACGAAGAAAATCCGATGCTGGGCTTCCGCGGCGCCTCGCGTTACATCGCCGACAGTTTCCGCGCCTGCTTTGACCTGGAGTGCCGCGCGCTCCGCAAAGTGCGCGAGGACATGGGACTCGAGAATGTCGAGGTCATGATCCCCTTCATCCGCACCCTGGACGAAGCCCGGCAAGTGACGGAACTGCTCGCCCGAAACGGCCTCAAGCGCGGCGAGCGCGGCTTGAAGATCATCATGATGTGCGAGTTGCCCTCGAACGCGGTGCTCGCCGAGCAGTTCCTGGAATATTTCGACGGCTTCTCCATCGGCTCCAACGACATGACGCAACTCACGCTGGGGCTGGACCGCGACTCCGGCGTGATCGCGCATTTGTTCGATGAACGCAACGCCGCGGTGAAGGCCATGCTGAGCATGGCCATTCAGGCCTGCCGCAAGCACAAGAAATACATCGGCATCTGCGGCCAGGGTCCGTCCGACCATCCGGATCTGGCGCGCTGGCTGCTCGAGCAGGGCATCGAGAGCGTGTCGCTCAATCCGGACACGGTGGTGGAAACCTGGTTGTATCTGGCTGGTGACGCCAAATAGGCACGCGCCATGGCAGCGCAGCACGATACCCGGTTCGAAGATCACTTCCCCATCGCCGTGATGGTGAGTCACCATGCCGGCGTTGATGACATCAACCGGGAAGTCTTTGAAATCGTGCACCGGCTGCGTGAGCAATATATTGACGACGCGCAGGAAAATGCCGCGCTCTCCGGCAGCATCACCACCTACGGTGGCTATCAGACTTCAAAGAATATGATGTTCCTGAACCGGCCAGAACCGTCGGTGCGCAGCTTGGTCGAAGAGGTGATTCAACCGGGCGTGGCGCGCTATCTTGCCAAGGCCTACGACACCAAGGTGGACGCGGCGCGCACCCGCCTGGTGTCCTGGGCCAATCTGCTTGCGGCCGGCGACTGGCAGGCGCCGCACATGCATCCCACCCCCGGCAATCTCGCAAGCGGCGTGTATTACGCGCAGGTGCCGGAAAAACCCCAACCCGAAGGCTGTATCGAATTCCTCAATCCGCATCCGGTTGCGCACCATCACGGCGTCAGCCTGACGCGCCGGCTGTATCCAAAAACCGGTGACCTCGTGATTTTCCCGCCTTACTACATCCACTACGTGTACCCCTTCAAGGGAGCCGGCGAGCGCGCCATCGTGGCCTTCGACGTGCTGCTGCAAACCACGCAATTCGTGTTCTGAATCCTGCGTCCATGCACCCATGAGCGCCTCTGCCGAATCCGCTGCCGCTCCCGGCGTCACACTGCATGCTCCCGCCAGCGGCGAATTTCTTGGCCATTTTCCCTGGCAAAGCGCCGCTGCGGTACGTGCGCTGCTCGGCAGCGCACATGCCGCGCAGCCGCAATGGGCAGCCACGCCGCTCGCCGAACGCCGGCAATGCATTGCAGGCCTGCGGCAGCTACTGCTGTTTCAAACCGATGCGCTTGCGCAGCTGATTGCCGATTGCGTGGGCAAGACCCGCGTGGAAGCCTTGGCTACGGAGATCATGCCTACGGTCGCCGCGAGTCGCTGGTACGAGCGCCATGCCGCCAAGTTCCTGCGGCCGCGGCGCCTGCAACGCGGCTCGCTGCTGTACCTCAACAAGCGCAGCACGCTTTATCGGGTACCGTGGGGCGTGATCGGCGTCATTTCCCCGTGGAATTACCCGTTAGGGATACCCATGCACGAAATTCTGCCGGCGCTGCTCGCGGGCAATGCCGTGGTCTTCAAGACCGCGCCGGAAACCCTGCCGGTAGGCTTCAAGATTGCGGAGCTCATGCGCTTGGCGGGTGTACCACAGGATGTTTTCCAGCACGTCAATATTGATGGCCCAACCTGCGGCGATCTGTGGCTGGAGACCGGCGGCGTCGACAAACTGTTTTTCACCGGCTCGGTACGCGTCGGCAAGTTGCTCGCGGAAAAGGCCGCACGTGCCCTGGTGCCGGTATCACTGGAACTGGGTGGCAAAGACGCCATGATCGTGTGCGCCGATGCGGATCTGAAACGTGCCGCGGCCGGTGCGGTGTGGGCCGGGCTCTCGAACGCCGGCCAATCCTGTGCCGGTGTCGAACGCATCTATGTGCAGGAAACGGTGTACGCGCCATTTCTGGAATTGTTGTCTCAAAAAGTAGCGCGTTTGCGTACCGGCCAAGACCGGGATTTCAATGTGGACGTCGGCGCCCTGTGTACCGCACGCCAGGTTGAAACTGTACGACATCATCTTGAAGACGCATTTCAACGCGGCGCGCGCGTGGCCGCCAAAGCCGCCGCACCCGCGGACGACAACCCCCACTTCGTTGCTCCGCTGGTGCTCACCCAGGTGGACCACGGCATGGCTGTGATGCGCGAAGAAACATTTGGGCCGGTGCTGGGCGTCATGCCGTTCGCCAGCGACGCGCAAGCCATACAACTGGCCAACGATTCAGCCTATGGGCTCACCGCCTCGGTGTGGTCGCGGGACCTGCGGCAGGCTGAACGCCTGGCACGGCAAATCCATGCGGGCGCGATCATGATCAACGACCATTTGCTGTCGCACGCGCAAACCGAAACTCCCTGGGGAGGATTCAAGCATTCCGGCTACGGCCGCGGTCATGGGCAATTTGCCTTTGAAGCGGTCACCGCCCCCAAGGTCATCGTGCACGATTGGCTGAAACTCATCCGTTATCAGCCTTACTGGATGCCCTACAACCGGCAGGTCTACGAGGGTCTCAAGGGAATCACGCTGGCACTGTACGCGCGCCGCTGGTCTCACCGCTTCGCCGGGCTGTGGCGCGCTCTCAAGCTCGTGCCCCGCGTGTTTCGCCTGCCTTGATCAAAAATTGCTGCTCGGCACTTCCTCGAGAATCTCGATTTCGCCGTTGCAGGTAATTTCGTCATCGTGCGACTCCATGTCCACGCCGTTCCAATAATCCAGCGCGCGTTTATGCCATTCCACCAGGGAAATGGTGTCGCCCATGACCAGCTGCTGCGGGGCGCGGTGCATTTCACCGGTGGCGCGCACGCGGAACACCTTCTTGTGATCGCCGCGCATGTTTTCCAGCCAGAAGCGCACGGCACGCGCATCGTCGGGAATCAGCCAGATGCAGCTGCTGCGTGAGGGCAGATCCGGATACATCTGGCGGCGCACGTCCTCCAGCACCAGTTCGCGCACCATGCGCGTGGACAGAAACAGGCTGTCCAGCGTTTCCGCCAGCGTCATGACCGGATTGAAGTGATAAAAATTGAGGTGCGGGTCTTTCTTCCCCTGCTTGCGATACACGTGCAGGGCGCGAAAGGCCACCAGGTCGACGGTGAACACCTCGTTGGTTTCGGGATTGGTAATGCCGCGCCGTGCCACCTCGAATGCCCGCCAGGAATTATTAGGCTCTTCGCCGAAATTGAACACCGCGCCTTCCACCCACTTGGGCGAATTGTGTTTGTGAATGTGGTAATACTTTTCGCTCTCGATGTGCATGTGCACCCCGGCCTTTGTTGCTCACAAATCCGCCACGCTTGCGGCGCAGCCGAACGCGGAATTTATCACAGCTCCGGCGGCAACGCCGCGGCTGCCCGCCTCACACCCGGTCGCGCGGCAGCGGCGTGACTCTCACCGGCATTCGCTGCCGTCCCCAGTGACCCGGTTTGCCGGCGAACTTGCCGGGTATCGCGGTGCCGCAATTCAGGCAATGGCCGTCATCATCCAGATTCCATGCGCCCAGCTCGTACCAGTCACGCTCGATCACCAAGCCGCCGCAGCCGGGACACCAGGTGCTGCTGCCGCTGCGATCGTGCACGTTGCCGGTGTAGCAATAGTGCAGCCCGTTGTTGAGCGCGATGCTGCGCGCATGCATGAGCGTGGCTGCCGGCGTCGGCGGCCGATCGCGCAGCTTGTAGTCGGGATGATAGGCGCTGAAATGCAGCGGCACATCCGCGCCGAGGTTTTCCATGATCCACTGAGTTTCGCTTTCGATGTCGGCGTCGGAATCATTCAGCCCGGGAATCAGCAAGGTGGTGATTTCGAACCATACGCGGGTTTCCTGCTTGAGATACTTGAGCGTGTCCAGCACCGGCGCGAGATGGCCGCCGCAGATTTTCCAGTAGAACTCTTCGGTGAAGCCCTTGAGGTCCACGTTGGCGGCGTCCATGTGCCGGTAGAATTCCAGCCGCGGCTCGAGGCACATATAGCCCGCGGTCACCGCAATAGCGTTGACGCCGAGTTCGTGACCAGCAGCGGCAACGTCCATGGCGTATTCCATGAATATCACCGGATCGTTGTAGGTGAACGCCAGGCTCGCGCAGCCTAGGGATTTCGCCGCTGCTGCTAAAGCCGCTGGCGTCGCGGCGTCGGCGAGCGTATCCATCTCCCGCGACTTCGACATGTCCCAGTTCTGGCAAAACTTGCAGGCTAGGTTGCAACCGGCGGTACCAAAGGACAGCACCGCGGTACCTGGCAGGAAATGGTTGAGCGGCTTCTTTTCCACCGGGTCCACACAAAACCCGCTGGAACGCCCGTAGCTGAACAGCTTGATTTGATCATCCTCGCGGCCGCGCACGAAACACAGACCGCGCTGGCCTTCCTGCAACTTGCAGGCACGCGGACACACGTCGCACTGCACCCGGCCGTCCTCAAGGCGGTGCCAATAACGCGTGAGCACGATGGTTTGTGAAGCGGCAGGCATAGCGGCGTTTCCGTACTACCATTAAGTATATGACCACCCGTGCTGTGCGTGTGCCTGCCGTTGCCGGCTTGTTCTATCCCGGTGAAGCCCCTGCCCTGCGCGCCCAGCTGGTACAACTGCTCGCGGACAACCCGGCTGCGGGCGCAGCGCCCAAGGCGCTGATTGCGCCGCATGCCGGCTATGTTTATTCAGGCCCGATTGCAGCGCGCGCCTACAACCGCGCGGCGCTGCACGCCGACACTGTGCAGCGCGTGGTCTTGCTCGGGCCTGCGCATCGCGTGGCGCTGCGGGGGCTGGCGCTGCCTGGCGTGGACGCCTTCGGCACGCCCTTGGGCAATGTACCGCTGGATCGGGACGCCCTGGCGAGCATCGAGGATCTGCCGCAGGTGACGCGCTCCGACGCGGCGCACGCGTTGGAGCACAGCCTGGAAGTGCATCTGCCGTTTTTGCAAATCTTGCTGGCCCGCTTCACTCTCGTACCCTTGGTTGTCGGCTCGGCGACAACGGACGAGGTTGCCGAGGTCGTGAGCAAGCTCTGGGGCGGCGACGAAACGCTCGTCGTCATCAGCAGCGATCTCAGTCACTACCATGCGTACGATAGCGCCCGCGATCTGGACGAAGATACTGCGCAACGCATCGAGGCCTGCGCAGTCCCGATTCCGGACGCGCAGGCTTGCGGAGCCTACCCCATCAACGGACTGCTGAGCGTGGCGCGCCAGCGTCAGTTGCGCGTGGAGCGTCTGGATCTGCGCAACTCCGGCGACACCGCCGGGGACAAGCGCCGCGTGGTGGGTTACGGTGCCTGGGCCTTTGTATGAGTCTTAGCGCAGTGACGCGCGCTACCCTGCTGGCTGCAGCGCGGTACAGCATCCACCAGGCACTGGACAAGGGGCAGGCATGCTTCAGCCATGCCAATCCCGATCCAGCTTTGCGCGCGACATGCGCCACGTTCGTAACCTTAAAACGCCACGCGGTGCTGCGCGGCTGCATCGGCAACCTCGAAGCCAACCAGTCCTTGCTGGATGACGTCATGCACAATGCCCGGCTGGCCGCCTTTCAAGACCCGCGTTTCCCGCCGCTGGTGGCGGCAGAGTTACAGGATTTGTATGTGGAAATCTCGGTGCTCTCCAGCAGCGAAGCGCTCGCCGCGCGCAGCCGCGAGGAACTGCTGCGCAGCCTGCGGCCGGGAGAGGACGGCGTGATTGTCCAGGAAGGCACGCGTCGCGCCACCTTCCTGCCTGCCGTCTGGACCCGCTTGCCCGACAAAGCGCAGTTCTACGACGAGCTGCTGCGCAAAGCCGGTCTGAGGTCAACACATTGGTCGGCGGACTTGCAATTCTTCCGCTACCATACCGAAACTTTCGGCGACCGGGAGCCAACATGAAATCGCTGGTCTGCGCCATCCTGATGACTGCCCTGACGCTGGTCCTCGGCGCCTGCGACGCCGGTCATTCCGTCGGTAACACCGCCGGCAGCCAGGCGCCGCCACCGGTGAGTCACACGGTATTTGCGCCCTATGTGAACGACGTCAACAAGGCCAAACAGTTACAAGACACCGTGAATGCGCAGAAACAAGCACTGGATCGCGCCATTCAAGCGCAGACTGGAGCCACCCGCACACCCGCCCCTTCCGCGCAGTCTCCGCGCTGATTCAGCTGCCAGCGTCGCGCAGCCGCAGGCTGAAATGCAGGTCGCAGGCATCCGCCTTGCCGGCGGACGCCTGCAGTTGACGCGCAAACCCGTAACGTTCGTAAAGTTGCACCGCTTCTTTCAGCACCGGCGCAGTGAACAGTTCGATGGTTTCAAAGCCATGGGTCCGTGCCCAGGCCAGCACCCGTTCGAGGAGCACGCGGCCAAGTCCGCGGTGCCGCACCTTGTACGCCAGGTACAGGCGCCGCAGTTCGCACAGCGTTTGGCTGCGGCCGTAGGCCCCGCTACAGCCCACGAGCACGCCGCTGCTGTCTTCCAGCACCTCGAACATGCCCTGGCGGCTGCCGTACCAGCCGGCGACATCAGCCAGGTCGTCGTCCAGTGCCGCGCCGGGTGCCGGCAAGCCGTAACTTTGCAAAATGCCGCCGACCAAACTGCGCAAAGCATCCGCGTCCGCGCGGATTCCCGGCCGCAGCGTCAGGCGCAGCTCGGCCAGCAAATTCTCGTGGTTGGAGGCCAAGGACGCGAGGCCTATTTGATCCTGCGCACGAACACGGTTTCACCGTGCCCCGGCAGGGTCAGGAGGTAACCGAAGCCGAGCTTCTTGATAACCACCTGCGGATGATCGAGCCTCACATTGGTGAAATATCCGGTGCCCGCTTGTTGCCACTGCTGCCCGTTTTCCAGCGTGAACACCGTATTGCCGCTCCAACCGGTAAATACGCCGGCCAGGCGTGTTTCGATGCGTTCTGGCGTCGCCGAATTTTCCTTGCGGGGCATGGTATCCGCACCGAAACTGGCGGCCACGGGCGCCTTGGCTTGCGACACCGGCGGCGACATGGCCGCGGAAAGCGGTGCTGCCGACACTCTGTGCGTGCCAAGATACTGATCCAGCCAGTCATTGAATGCCGCAAGCTGCGCGGGTGACAGTTTGTCGAGACCGGTCCGGTCGAACTCGCCGACGGTAATGACATTGCGCACGTCCACCGGCGTAGACGAGGCTGCCGGCTGCGAGGCCAGGTAATGACCCAGCCAGAGATTCAAGGCCTCGAGCTGCGGCGGCGAGAGCGTATCCAGGCCGCTCGCATGAAACTGCGAGACCGTAATCAGATTGCGCACGTCCACGCTCTGCGATGCAGCGGGTGCCGCCAGCACCGTTGCGCAACACCAGAAGCCAAGCAACGCTGCGATGCCCGCTGTCAATCTGTGCATGCCTGCCTCACCACGGTAAATGATCCAGATCCACGTTGCCGCCACTGAGGATAACACCGACCCGGCGACCCTTCACCTCGACCAGCCTTTCGCGCAGCGCCGCCAGCACCACGGCCGCCGACGGCTCAATGATGATTTTCAAGCGCTCCCAGACAAAGCGCATGGCGGCCACGATGGCGGGCTCCGCGACGCGCACGATTTCGTCCACCTGCGTGCGCAGCACCTCGAAAGTCAGCGGCCCGATGGTGGCGCGCAAGCCGTCGGCCACGGTATCGGGATGCGCCACCGGCTCGATGTGCCCCGCGCGCAATGAACGCCAGGCATCGTCGGCGCCGAGCGGCTCGACGCCGAGGATTTTGCATCCGGGACGCAGCGCGCGCGTAGCGACCGCCGTGCCGGACAGCAGCCCGCCGCCACCCACCGGTGCCAGTACCCACTCCAGTCCCGGAACTTCCTCGTGCAATTCCAGCGCTGCGGTTCCCTGCCCGGCCATGACCAGCGGGTCGTTGTACGGATGCACGATGGTCGCACCGCTTTGTGCCACGTAATTTTGCAGCGCAGTTTCTCGACCGCGCATGCTCGACTCGCAATAAATGATCTTGGCACCGTATTCCGCAACCGCACGTTTTTTGAAGGCGCTGGAGTTCTCCGGCATCACGACGCACGCCGGTATCCCGCGGCGGCGTGCCGCCAGCGCCAAGGCCGCGCCGTGGTTGCCGGACGAATGCGTGGCTACGCCGCGGGCCGCCGCCGCTGTTGATAGCGACAACACGGCATTGGCAGCGCCGCGGATCTTGAAGGCGCCCATTTCCTGAAAGTTCTCGCATTTGCAGAAAACTTCAGCGCCCAGCTCCGCTTCCAGCGGCGTACACCGCATGACCGGCGTGTGGCTGATCTGCGCAGCGATGCGCGCCGCGGCCGCACAGATATCGGCGAATGTCAGAATGTCCGGCATGCGGAGTTTACAGTGCCTGAAATTCCGGTCGCAGCAGACGTTCGCGGTAATGCTTGAGCTCCGTTACCGAATCCCGGATGTCCTGCAGCGCCAAATGCGTGGATTCCTTGGTGAAACCCTCGGCGACGCCCGGAGCCCAGCGTCTGGCGAGCTCCTTGAGCGTGCTTACGTCGAGGTTGCGATAATGAAAAAACTTTTCCAGCTCCGGCATGTAGCGGGCCAAGAAACGCCGGTCCTGACAGATGCTGTTGCCGCACATGGGCGAGGTGTTCGGCGGCAAATAGCGGCGCACAAACGCAAGCGTCGCCTGCTCGGCTTCGCGTTCGCTCACCTGGCTGGCACGCACCCGCGCGGTGAGTCCCGACTGCCCGTGCTGGTGTGTGCACCATTCGCCCATGGCGTCCAGCACCGTGTCGCTCTGGTGCACGGCGATCACCGGACCCTCCGCCAGCAGGTTCAACTGCTTGTCGGTCACCAGCGTGGCCACTTCCAGGATCCGGTCCTGTTGCGGATCGAGGCCGGTCATTTCCAGATCCAGCCAGATCAGGTTTTCGACATTCAACGACATGGGCATCCTTCAAGCGGCAAGCGTGCTCAGTCTAAACCCCGGGCGCGATTCTGCCCATCCGCCGCATCGTGTACAATGCGCCGGTCGCAACTTTCCACCGCTGCATGAATGCTTTGACCGTGATTTTTGTTGCGGCCCTGGCCCTGTGGGCCGCAATCCGCGCCTGGCTCGTGGGCCGTCAAATTCAGCATGTGCGCCGCCACCGGGAAGCGGTGCCGGACGTCTTCCAGGCCAGTGTCCGCCCGGATGAGCACCGCAAAGCAGCGGACTACACGGCCGCCAAATGCCGCTTCAGCTTGTTCGGGATTGCGCTGGAACCGATCCTGGCAGTGTTGTGGACCCTGGGTGGCGGGCTGGCGTTGCTGGACTCGGCTTGGCGAGGTGTGCAGCTGGGCGCACTCACCACCGGCGTTGCGGTCATCGCCAGTTACGCGCTGATCAACGTGCTGATCGAGTTGCCGCTTGGCGCCTATGCCACTTTCGGCATCGAGGCACGCTTCGGCTTCAACCGCACCACGCTCAAGACCTACGTGCTCGATCACTTCAAGATGCTGCTGCTCGCGGTAATTCTAGGCTTGCCGCTGCTCTACGCCGTGCTGTTCCTGATGCAGCGCGCCGGCGGTTGGTGGTGGCTGTATGCGTGGGTCCTATGGCTGGCATTCAGCTTGCTGCTCACCTGGGCATGGCCGGTGCTGATTGCACCGCTGTTCAACAAGTTCGTGCCGCTCGCGGATGCTGACCTGAAGCAACGCATCGAATCTTTGCTGGTGCGTTGCGGCTTCGCGAGCCGCGGCGTATTCGTGATGGACGGCTCGGCGCGTTCCGCGCATGGCAACGCCTACTTCACCGGTTTCGGCCGCCACAAACGCATCGTGTTCTTCGATACGCTCATGGACAAGCTCGGGCCCGAAGAAATCGAGGCGGTCCTGGCCCACGAGCTCGGACATTTCCGTCTGCATCACGTCATCCAGCGGCTGCTGGTGAGCGGCTTGCTGAGCCTCGCGGGATTGGCGGTGCTCGGCGAACTCGCGCTGCAGCCGTGGTTTTACCGTGGTATGGGGGTTACCCAGGCTTCGGCCTACATGGCCTTGCTGCTGTTCGTGTTGCTGGCGCCGCCGTTCTTGTCG
>JAGXAL010000180.1 GCA_018971605.1 Natronospirales bacterium
CTGCGGTAGGTGATGTTGGTGTAGCGCACGCCGAACAGCCACCAACGGTATTCCACCAGCCAGCCCAGGGCATTGTCGAAGTTGCCGTTCGGCCCCAAGCCGTCGAGATCCAGGCGCGGGTTCACGTCGTAGCGCAGGCCGAAGCCGAAGTGGTTCCTGCCGAGATTGTAGATACCGGTCACTTCCAGCGGGATGTGCGAAAAGCTGATGGTGGCGTTGCTGGCGTTGATCGCGGCGTAAGCGTAGCCCAGCGTGCCCTTGAGGCTCCAGTGCGGATCGCCGAAATCCTGCAACACGCCGAAATCCAGATATCCGGAATCGCCCGCGTACAGGCTCTGGCTGCTGCCGTCACTGAATGTCACGTCCACCAGCTTGTCGCCGCCACCAGTGAAGCCTGCGTCAAAGGTGAAGTGCGTCAGGGTCAACGGCGGTTCCGGTCCGAATTGATCGGCGTACGCGGCGCCCGAGGCCAGCAGGCCGAGCAGTCCGACTGCGAGGGTCGTGGAATAAATGCGCATGCATCACCCGTGATGTATTTGAACGCTGGTTGCGGTAGTTGCGTTGACCGTAGCGGGGATTCCGCCGCTGGCCAGTGATTCCGCCCAATCGAGGATCAATTTTACCCGCGGCGTCACCAGCTTGGCAGCCTGCGGGTAGCCGAGCCAGCGGTATTCCATGTGCTCGTGGATGCCGGTCACCGGGTTGGCGCTGAGCGTCACGGCGTCCGTTTGCGTGCGCGCCAGATAGTAGCGCGCCACCTTGCCGCGGTTGTAGGGCGCGGTTTCGGCAAAGGCGTCGCCGCGGTAAAAGTCGAGATCCTGCAGGCCGGTTTCTTCGTGGACCTCGCGCACCGCGGCCTGCAGGGGCGTTTCGCCGGGCTCGACCGCGCCCTTGGGGAAATCCCAGTAGCGCCAGGCGCGCAGCAGCAGGTAGCGCCGCCCGCCCGGCGCGTCGTGCAGTACGGCCACCCCGGCGGACAAGTGTGTGCGGGTCCGAATCATGAGGGAAGTATAGAACCGTAGCAGGCATCGCGTCGGGGCGCGGGATGCTGCGGCGTAGCTCGCGGCGTTCGTCGGGACCGCACTACCTCCGGTCGTTACGGCCCCGGGCAAAGTGCACAGCGGGCTAGAATGCACACATGAAATCCCTGCTGGCCATCCGCCACGTGCCCTTCGAGGACCTGGGCAGTCTCGAGGCGCCGCTGGCCGAGGCCGGCTACTCCTTCCGTTACGTGGATGCGCCCAGCATGGATTTCGCGCGTCTCACGCAGGCCAACTGGGATTTACTGGTGGTGCTCGGCGGCCCGATCGGTGTCGACGAGCAAGACGATTATCCTTTCCTGCGCGACGAACTGCAGTTGCTGGAAGATCGCTTCAAACGCCGCGGACCAACGCTCGGGATTTGTCTCGGTGCCCAGCTGGTTGCGCATGCTTTGGGCGCGCGCGTGCACAAGGCGCGCGCGGTGGAGATCGGCTGGAAACCTCTGAAACTTACCGCGGCCGGCCAGGATTCCTCACTGCAGTATTTCACCAGTCCGGTTTTCCATTGGCACGGCGACGCGTTCGATTTACCGGCCGGCGCACGCCTGCTGGCGTCCACGGAAAATTGTCCGCACCAGGCGTTTTCCTTCGGCGGCACGCTGCTGGCACTGCAATTCCATCCGGAAGTCACCGCGCGCGGTCTGGAACAATGGTACGTGGGGCACACCGGCGAACTGCGCAAGCACGGCCTGCCGGTTGCCGGGCTGCGCCAGGAAGCAGCGCGCCATGCGCCGACGCTGGCGCGCCAGTCTGCCGAGTTCCTGCGCGAGTGGCTGTCGCTGCTCTAGGAAATTGCTTGCGCCGTCATGCGCGGCACACGAGTTCCGGAATAATCTCGATCTCGCTTTTCAGGCTGCTGGCGATGAAGCAATGCCGGTGCGCGGTCTCCA
>JAGXAL010000181.1 GCA_018971605.1 Natronospirales bacterium
AATAGCCGTGGACAGACTATTCCGATAGCGCGCCAAACGGTACACCCAGGTCTTGGTCACGTCCTTGATCGGCGCAAAGCCGCCGGCCATGTCGCCATAAAGCGTGGCGTAGCCGACAGCGGTTTCGCTCTTATTGCCGGTGGTCAGCAGCAGCCGGCCGGTCTGGTTGGACAGCGCCATGAGCAGCACGCCGCGGCAGCGCGCTTGCAGGTTCTGTGCGGTGACGCCGGCACCGTCTTCCCCCAGCACCGGCTTGAGCGATTGCAGAAAAGCTTCGAAGGCCGGCTCGATGGAAATGCTTTGGTAGCCCACGCCCAGCGTGTTGGCCTGGCGCACGGATTCCTCGATGCTCAGTTCCGAGGTATAGCGTGACGGCATCATCACTGCGGTGACGTTTTCCGGACCCAGCGCATCCACAGCGAGCGCCAGCGTCAGGGCCGAATCAATACCGCCCGACAGCCCGACGATCGCGCCCTTGAACTGGTTCTTCGCGGCATAGTCGCGCACGCCGAGCACAATGGCGCGGTAGATGCTCTGTTCCTCGCTCTCGTCGGTATGCACGCTGCCCGGCAGGGCGACAATGCGCCCACTGCTTGCGCTGAAGTCCACGGGATACAGGCCTTCCTCGAAATTCGGCGCACGTACGGCCACGCGCCCGTCCCAATTCACGGCGAGCGAGCCGCCGTCGAAGACCAGTTCGTCCTGCCCGCCGACCAAATTCACATACACCAGCGGCACACCCGCGTCGCGCGCGCGCCGGCGCAATTCCTCCTCGCGCTGGCGCTGCTTGCCGAGTTCGAAGGGTGAAGCGTTGGGAATCAGCAGCACGCGCGCTCCGGCCGCCACCGTGGATTGAGGTGGCTGTGCGTGCCAGATGTCCTCGCAGACATTGATGCCGAGCCGCAAGCCTACGACTTCCATCAAGGCCGGCTCCTCGCCTGGCGTGAAATAGCGCTTCTCGTCGAACACACTGTAATTCGGCAACTCGCGCTTGCGGTAGGCGGCGCGCCGCGCGCCACCACCGATGATGCTGGCCGTGTTGTAAATGCGGCCGTCTTCGTAAGCCGGGTAGCCGACCAGTACATCGATGTCGCGAATCTCGCGGATGAGACGCGCCACGCCCTGCTCCACATCGCGCCGCAGGGCGGAATGAAACAGCAGATCTTCCGGCGGATAAGCGGTGAGCGTGAGTTCGGGGAACACCACGAGCTGGGCGTGCAAGTCATCGCGGCTGCGCCTGGCGGCCTTCAGGATTTTGTCGACGTTGCCGGGCACATCGCCCACCAGCAGGTCGAGTTGGGCCATGACGACGCGAATCTTGCCGTTCATGCGCTTATTTTCTCACAAACAAAATCCCCGCCAGCGGCGGGGATTCTCACAACAATGTACTTCGCACAAACGCTCACCGGCGTGAACGCTGCTTTTTGCCAGCGGCTTTCTTCGCGGTCGCTTTGCGCTTCGGTTTGGCAGTTGTCTTCGCCGCCTTAGGCTGCTTGCCACGTTTAGCCTTCAGCAGTTTCGCCATGGCGCTGCCCAATTCCGCAGGCGAGTGCACGGTTTTGACGCCGGCGGCTTCCAGCACCTCGAACTTGGCCTGTGCGGTGCCCTTGCCGCCGGAGACAATCGCGCCGGCGTGGCCCATGCGCTTGCCGGCCGGGGCGGTCACGCCCGCGATGTAGGCCACCACCGGCTTGCGCACGTTCTTGTGGATGTAGGCGGCCGCGGCTTCCTCGTCGGAGCCGCCGATCTCGCCCACCATAAGGATGCCTTCGGTTTGCGGGTCATTGTTGAAGCGCTCGATCACGTCGATGAAGTTCATGCCGTGCACCGGATCACCCCCGATGCCGACACAGGTGGATTGGCCGAGATTGAGGTTGGTGGTCTGGAACACGGCCTCGTAGGTAAGCGTGCCGGAACGCGAGAC
>JAGXAL010000067.1 GCA_018971605.1 Natronospirales bacterium
CTGCAGCTGGGAGGCGCGTGACGCCGAAAGCTTCGCGCATCTGAAGCGCCTCGTGGAAATCAACCTGCTGGATTCCAAGATGGTGGCGCGCGAACTGGAAGCGCTCAAGGGCGAAACCGGCAGCAAGCACCGCGACGCCGTGCACTAGGTCGCCGGCCTACAATCCCAAATCCAGTTGCGGACCTGCGGCAGGCGGTCGGAAGTGTGCCGTGCTCAAGCGCGTGCGGCGTCCGTGTTGCAGATTGAATTTCCTGCAGGCCAGCGCAAAACGTCGCGCGATCAACTCCGCGTACTCCCCGGTGCCGCGCATGCGCGTGCCGAACCCGGATTGATAATCCTTGCCGCCACGCATCTGGCGAATGATGCTCATTACGTGGGCGGCACGCTCGGGAAGGTGTGCGTCCAGCCATTCCTTGAATAAATCCTTGACCTCGTACGGCAGCCGCAGCAGAACGTAGCCCGCGCAGCAGGCGCCGGCTTCGGCGGCCAGTTCGAGGATTTGCTCGATTTCACGGTCATTCACCACCGGAATGATCGGTGCATTCAGCACGCCGACCGGCACCCCCTGCGCCGCGAGTGCCCGCAGCGTGCGCAGCCGCGCCCAGGGCCCGGCTGCACGCGGCTCGAGGCTGCGCTTCAGGTTTTCGTCAAGCGTGGTGATGCTCACCATGACGCTGGCAAGATTCAGCCTGGCCATGTCGGCGAGGATGTCGAGATCGCGTGCCACCAGCGTGCTCTTGGTGATGATGCTCACGGGATGGTGGAAGCGTTGCAGCACTTCGAGAATGCTGCGCGTGACCTTGAGCTTGCGCTCGATGGGCTGGTACGGGTCGGTGTTGGCGCCGAGCGTAATCGGCGAGGGCCGATAACTCGGTTTGCGCAGTTCCTGTTCCAGCAACTCCGCGGCATGTTCCTTGTAGAACAGCTTGGTCTCGAAATCCAGGCCGGGTGAAAGGTTCACATAGGCGTGACTCGGGCGGGCGAAGCAGTAAATGCATCCATGCTCGCATCCACGGTAGGGATTGATGGACTGTTCGAAGGGAATGTCGGGTGACTGGTTGCGGCTGATGATGGAGCGCGCCGGCTCCGGCGTCACCGTGGTTTCAAATGGCGGCAGCGGCTCCTCTTCGCGGTCCCAACCGTCATCGAAGTTTTCACGGTGCTGAGTCTCGAAGCGCCCTTCCGGATTGGAGAGTGCACCGCGACCTTTCTCGGGAATGCGTGGCGGGTTAGGCATGGGGAGATACTGTATGGATGAACAGTATTATAGCCGGTGGCCCGCTGCCTGAGAGGGCCGGATTTGGGCGCATGCAGCACGCGTGTTAAGGTAGCCGCTGGCTGGTTTGAACGATTTAAAAGCCGTTACGTGGGTCAAATGACGAAGCTCAAGGGGTGGATGTGCATGCTCGGGGCGTTGGTGCTCGGGGGTTGCGCGACTCCGCCGGCTCTCAAACCTGCCCAGGCTCCGCCCGCGCCTCCCGTGTTGATCGGCACGCCCACCAGCCAGCCGTTGACGCCAGAACTGCAAGCCTTGCAGGGCGAATCCGAGAATCAGCAGGTACTGGTGCGCTTCAGCGTGTTTCCGGACGGCAGCGTGCACCAGCCACGTGCCGTGTTCACGCTGCTGTCGCCGGCAGATACCGCGGCGGTGTTGGCGGCTCTGCGTCAGTGGCAATTCAAGCCCGCCCTGCACGGCACGCAAGCCGTGACGCGCGAATTCATGTATCCGTTGTTCTTCGGTCCGGACGCCGCCCAGGATCGTACCCGCTTTTACTGCCGCAATCAGCCGCTGATTTACGAGCCGGAGAATCGCTGCGAAATCGTGAGCTTCGGTCACTGGCGCATCTTCCGCATGAATCCGGAATATCCGGCCAAGCTGCTGGATCAGCATCTGGCCGGCAGCGTGACTCTGAGTTTCGATGTGGATCCGCACGGACGGGTGCAGAATCCCAAGGTGGTGAGCAGCACGCCGCCCGGAGCATTCGATGCCGCGGCGCTCGCGGCCGTGCGCCAGTGGTATTTCGAGCCACTGCAGGAACAGAAAGATCCACCGCCGGAGCAACATGTCACGGTGACCGTGACCTTCAACCCGCCCGGTGCCGGGGCTCGCACCAATCCTCAAGCTCCGCTGCCACACTGACTCCTGCACTGCGGTCGGGCAATTGCCTGCCGTCGTCCCGGACGCGGCGATTTTCTGCAGGAATGCGCTGCGGCCCGCACGCTTATAATTGCACCCGTCGCAAGGCAACATTTGAAGGGGTGCCGTCCATGAAAATGCCAGTCCGCGCCGCTGTCGTGGTGTTGCTACTCGGCGTTTCCGTCTGGGCTCTGTCCGCGGAGCCGGCCCCACCGGCTCCCGGTTACACGCTTGCGCAAATCTTCGCGGAGCCGGGTTTGGCCGGCTATTCCCCCGAACAGATTGAATGGAGTCCGGACGGCCGCCATCTGACCTATCTGCTGCGCGGCGGCACCGACGGCTTGGCGGATTTGTACATCGTGGACGTGGCCAGCGGCCGCAGATCAATGCTGCTGTCGAGCGCGCAGCTTGCCAGCGCTGCGGCACCGCCGTCGAAAATCAAGAACCAGATCGAGCAGGAGCGCATTACCCGCTACGGCGTGGACAGCTATTACTGGTCGCCCAAGAGCGATGCGATTTTCTATCTCAGCGACGACCAGATTTATTTCTATAACCTGAGCACGCACCAAACCACACAGATCACGCACGAGGCGGGTGCCAAGCGCAATCTACAGATGTCGCCGGACGAACAGTGGGTGAGCTACGTGACGAACGGCGACGTGCATTACGTTTCCGTGCACGGCGGCCCGGTGCACAGCGTGGCGCCGCATGCGGAGGGCGTGCTCAACGGCGAGCTGAACTGGGTGTACACGGAAGAGCTGGACCTGCGCTCGGCCTACAGATGGTCGCCGGACAGCCGCTATATCGCCTTCCTGCAATCCGACGAACGCCCGGTGCACAGCTTCCCGCTGATCAACTACGTTGAACAACAACCGAGTGTGTATCAACAGAAATATCCGGTCGCCGGCGCGGCCAACCCGCTCGTGCGCTTGGGCGTGTGCGACTTGCAAACCGGCAAAACCGCGTGGATGGCGATGGCCGGCACGCCGGATACCTATTTGCCGCGCTTCGGCTGGCTGCCGCAGGGCGACCGCATCTTTGGCGAAGTCCTGAACCGCGCCCAAACCAAATTGCAGTTATTAACCGCCGATCCGCAGTCCGGCCATACACAGCTTCTGGTGACACAGACCGATCCCGACTGGATTGACGTGCGCGATGCGCCGCATTTCCTCAAGAGCGGCGGCTTCGTGTGGAGCAGCCAGCAGGATGGGTGGCATCACCTGTACCTGTACAGCGACGACGGTCGCCAGGCGCGTCGCCTGACGCCTGGCGATTACAACGTGCTCAAGCTCGAGGGCGTGGATGAAGCACGCGGCCAACTGTATTTCACGCGCTACACACATGGTCCGCTCAACACCGAACTGTATCGCGTGTCGCTGCGCGGCGGCGAGCCGCGTGCGGTCACCACCGGGACCGGCAGCCACGAGATCGACATGGCGCCGCAAGCGCAGGCCTATCTGGATACCTGGTCCGCTGTGCTGACGCCGCCGTCGCTCACGCTGGTGAATCTGGAAAATGGCCGGCACGTCCTTATTCAGGCGGCGGCGAAACTGCCTTATCATTTCCAGAAGCCGCGCTTCTTCACGATTCTGGCCGCCGACGGGCGCACGCCGATATACGCGCGCCTGACCTTGCCGCCGGATTTCGATGCCGGCAAGAAATATCCGGTGATCATGTATCAGTACGGCGGGCCGGACGTGGGCCCGGTCGTGCGCGACGCTTGGGGCGGGACGAACTTCCTGTTCGACCAGTTGCTGGCGAATCAGGGATTCATCCTGTTCGCCACCGACAACCGCGCCGCTACCTATTTCAGCCACCGCGACCAGGCGCTGGTTAAATTCCATCTCGGCAAACTGGCGCTCGCTGACCAGCTCGCGGCGGCCAGCTGGCTCAAGTCCCGGCCTTATGTGGATGCGGCGCGCATCGGCATCTGGGGCTGGAGTTACGGCGGCTACATGACGGCCTACGCGCTCACCCACGCGCCCGGCGTGTGGCGCGCCGGCATCGCGGTCGCGCCCGTGACCCAGTGGCAGGACTACGACAGCGCCTACACCGAGCGTTACATGGGCACGCCGCAGGATAACCCCGAGGGTTACGCGGAAAGTTCGGACGTGGCGGCGGCCAAGAATCTCGCCGATCCGCTGTTATTGGTGGCCGGCACCGGTGACGACAACGTGCACTGGCAGAACACCCTGCAATTCATTCAGGCGCTGATAGACGCCGGCAAGCCGTATCAGTTACTGATCTATCCCAACAAGACCCACGGTATTTCCGGTCCCGCCGCGCGCACGCATTTGTTCACCGCCATGCAGCAGTTCTGGCTGCAGCAGTTGCAACCACAGGCCGAGCCATCCGGCGGGGTGCCACGCTGAGGCTGGCTGGGTAGAGAACTTCACGCGTGATGACTTGTCTATCGGGTTCGTCAAGTCAAAACCAGAGAAACAATATGCGGAATTTATGGATTTCGGTCGCAGTCATCGCCTGGGCGGCGCTCGCAGGCTCTGCAGTGGCCGCCGGCATGTCCGGGCCGATGAATGGCGGCGAGCATTTTGCCTTCGGTCATCCCGGAGCGCCGAGCGCACACGCGCAGGTCATTCATATCAAGGCGTTGGACTTCAGTTTTGAGCCGAAGAGCATCGCGGTGCGTCGCGGCGAAACCGTGGAATTTGTGATTTCCAATGACAGCAAGCTCACGCACGAATTCGTCATTGGTGATGCCAAGCTACAGGCTGCACATGAAAAGGAAATGCAGACCATGCCCGGCATGTCCATGAAACATGACGTGAACGGTATTTCACTTGCGCCAGGCCAGACGCGCGATCTAGTGTGGACCTTCACGCGCGACGGCGTGGTGGAGTACGCCTGTCACGTGCCCGGCCACTTCGCCGCTGGCATGGTTGGCAAGATCATCATTCACTAGCGCAATAGGGCATAGATTACGGTTATTTCATGTTCTAGGGGCAATGTATTCGTGGTTAGACCCGATTGGTTTTCATAGACGCATGAATCGCTGGTCGATATGCTTATGTTTCGCACTCGCATTATGCGGTTGTGCAATTCCCCGTTTGTATGACGCTGAACCAGTTGATAAAGGCAACGCCTCCTTGATCAGCGCTGCGTATGTTAAAGCGTTGATACGCCCTATTCACACGGATAAATCTGTGGAAGCGCGCATTACCGATGATGGTATATGGGTCTCCAGCGGCACATTCGTTGTCAGGTATGCTTGCTATCAACCGGATCAGGATGTCACACAAATTCATAACTACCCATATGAAAAGACCATTCGCATCGAAGCTGGCTATCACTATCAGGTGAACTGCTTCCATAAAAAGAATCAGCTAACCTTAGAAAATATCGGCTGGCAGGATGTTAATTATCACACTTATGCTGAAGCGCTCTACGAAGTACCGCTTGACATCCGGTTTAACGGGGAGCTTTGGCAAAGTAACACCTTTCTATACGAGTACTACAACGACTGGGGTGGTGAAGGGGACATCATTTTCACGATTTCCCGCGACCCCATGAACGGGGAATTTTCAGCCGATCTCAGGAAATATAAGTATTCGGTCGCACTCCAGGCGATGAGTCTCTACGACCAGGGTGTCAGAACTAGAAAAGATATGCTTAAAGACCTCGAGAAAACTTCATATCAAGGAACTGCTGACCAGTGTCCAAAATTGCAGTTTTACTATGACCAGCTGTTTGATCTGATGAAAGCCAAAGCTCGCGAGTTTGCGAAGCAAGGCCCTGTCCGAATATATACCGATTCTCCGCCCATCTATCGATACTATTTCAGCAATGGCCCGAACGAAATGATGACCTTGGACATCATGGATGATAAGGATGCTCTTTATAAAGCAACCTATATAGCCATGGCTTATGTGCAGTCATGCGGAGAGAAAGGCAATTAGCGAGATCAACGCCAGGGCCTAGTTATCGCGTTTGCTGTCTATCTAGCCACTGCGTCGTAAAATTGCTCGGTATTAATCATCAAGCCTTCAGCACTCGCTGAGTTTCGCCGGCAGAGATGCAAATGACAATGGCGCACCGGCGGGTGATGCCGCACGCGACATTTGCATCGGCATGGACATGCCGGGCATATTTTTGGGCATCTCGGCGGGCGGCATGCCGTGCAGCAGCACCGAAGCCGCGGCAATCACTGCTACACCCAGCAGGCTCTCGATCAGCACCGCGCGCGCACAGCTGCGCACCTCCGTAAGTGCCCCGCCAGCGCGATCCGTGCAGACGAAGCCGCGGAGGAGTTTGCCAAACAACGGGCGTGGTACCGGTTTACCGGCCAGCCGCAGCAGTCTCGGCAGTTTGATGTAGCGGTTATGGGCGCCGAACATGATCATCAGCAGCACGATGAACAGTTTCACATCGAGCGTCATGCCATAGCTCGACGTCCAGAGTGCGCTGAAACTTCCTAGCTGACCAATGGCAGTGTAAATACCGCTCGCCAGGATCACGGCGAGCGCTACGCCGGATAGTGTGGATAGACGTTGGAAGATCTCAGCGCTGTGCTCGCCGGCCGACTCCCCCGCGCGCAGCAGTTTGGGGAAGATCGCCAAGGACATGCCGAACAAGCTGCCGACCCAGATCGCGGCGGACAGCAGATGCACCCAGTCTGCCCACACCGCGAAGGTGAAATCGCCGTGGTCGGCCGGATGGCCAGTCTCGCTGCGGGTGAGCGCGATGCCGGCGGCGGCGACCACCATCAGCCATGCAGCCCAGGTGTGGTGGCGGTGCCGGAAACTCCAGCCCCACGCGAGCCACAAGAGCAGCAGCGCCGGGATACGCCACACCCACACATGACCGTAGTGCGTAACCTTGAGCGCCAAAGGCAGTGCCGCCGGCACTTGGCTCCAAGAGCCGCCATCCAGTTCAAGCACCCGGGATATCAGGATGCCGGCACTGCTCAGCGTCAGTAACGCCACGGCCACGCCCAGAAAATGCAGCAAGCCGGACTCCATGGTTCCGCCCTCAGCGCGCGGCAACACTGCAAGCCAACAGGCCAACAGGCCGATTACCGCAAACAGCATGCACACGTCGAATGCGGTCAAGGCAATGTTGATGGGCATGGCGGGCCTCGCTTATGACACGGTAAAGGGGAAACGCCCGGCGGTGTGGTGACCGTCGCGCGCGATCACGCTCCAATACACCCAGTACTGGCCCGGCGGGAGCGGTGCGGGCAGAGTGGCTTGCAGCAGGGTGTTATCGGAGGAAGACACCGCGCCGTTACCCTGGCTGACCTGCGTGCCGGATGCGTTCTTCACGATCAAGGTCGAGAACACCGGTTCGATCTCGCCATCGAACCAGATCTGCACCAGCTTGGGCGAAGGGCTGACGGTCGCGCCCACATGTGGCGAGGAGTTGTCTGGAAAGGCGTGCGCCCACGCGCTTGGAGCGAGGCTAATCGTCATCAATAGCGCGGCAAAAATGACAGTGCGCATGTTGGTACTCCTCACTGCCAGATCGGCGCGCCGATGGTGTGCGGCGCGAGATCGTCGAGGTAAAAATCAAAACCGAGCAGAATCCCGACCGAATTGCCGGTGCGGCGATTCACTGGAATTTGCAATTCCACGCCCCACTGGACGTAGTGGTTAACCCAAATGATTCCGGGATTGATGTAGCCAGTGGTCTGGCCATGGCAGCCGTTGTCGAGGCAGGTCTGCATCGGGAATTCAACGACTGCAATCATGTTGTTGAACGGCGCCTTGAGGCCGACGTATTTCACGAAATCCTGCAGGTAAGGAATGCTGTATTGCAGCGAGAAACCCCAGTTGAGTGTGCGCGGCACCGTCGGGTCCGTGGGTACGCTCACCGATAGTGCGCCGGTAATCGCCGCAGGTTTCAGCCAGTTGGCCGAGACCTCGCCCAAGCCCTGGCCGAAGGCGAATTCCGGCCTCCAGGTGGAGTAGGGCGAGCCAATCGCGCGGCTGCCAGTGTTGCTAATGGTATCGGCTAGGGAAAACATGCCCATGGATTCGGAATTGTCGTTCTCGTATAGCTGCCAGGCGCCGGCCACGGTCAAGTTGTCCCAGCCGCGGCCTGCCGACATGCTGCCCGGGACCAGACTCTGGTAGTCGCCGCTCGCGACCAGCGAAAAACCCGGCGTGATGGGTTTAGTGAATGACCAGGCCAGCACGTTCTGCTCGCTGCCGTCCACATTGATGTGGCTGAACACCAAGGGCAGTTCCGCGCCGATGCCGGGATCGTCAAAACTCAAGGTCGAGGGGAACAGGCGCATGCCGGCGATGGCGTGCGCGTAAACCGGCGTCGGACCGATAATCAGGCCGAGCACTGGCCACAACATCCAGACACGGATGTGTTCATGTAAGCGCTGCATGGCGTCTCGCTCTCTGGTATCGCCGCAAAGCTCGCTGGTAACGAGTGCGATCGCGGCGGGATTGTTGTCAGTAATGGAACGTGGATCGCGCGCCGCCGCTCCCTACGCTGGCCGTGCAAAGTGGCCAGCGTCAGGGCGCAACGAGGGCGATGCCGTAGAGAGGATTAAACGAGAGGCGGAGCGCGGGACTGGTGTTTGATGGTGAATATACGCGCCGGCGCTGGAGTCTGGTGCGGCGCGAAAGCCAGAAAATGCATGCGAATGGCAGGCGGCAGCGGCTTGAATTGTGGCGCAAACACATCCAGTGCGCTGTGGGCCATGACCTGGCAAATAGGGCAGTGCAGGTCGGCGGCGGGTGTGTCGTGATAATGCGAGAATTCCGCGGTGTACAGGCCCACGGTGCACAGCACGGCGGCGAGCAGCATCCACTTGAACCAGCGTGCCCGGCGCATGGGCGTGAGCCGGCCGGCCGGATGCCGCGCTTTGCGTTCAGAAGTCAGGGCCATGCGGATGTACGCCGGGGGTTCTCAAGCGGTTGTCGGATCGCGCTGCAGGCAAACGGCCATCTGCCGGCCGCAGGTTCCGGGGAATTATATTCGATTCCCCTCATCCCATCTCTCCCCCCTGGAAGGGGGAGAGACGCTGAAGATGATGGAGATCATTCGTTCGCAGTGTCGTAGAAGTGCGCGAGATCCGCCTTGTACTTCACCAGCGCCGGCAGGTGCAGGTAGATCATGTGGCCGGACTGGTAATAGCCGTAGCTGATGTTCTTCATCAGTGACGGGTCCAGGCCCATGTGATCGAGATCGTATTCGGTCTCGAAGAACGGCGTGGCGAAATCAAAATAGCCGTTGGCCGAGAACACCTTGAGGTGCGGGTTCTCGCTCATGGCCGCACGCAGATTTTCCTCCACGTCCATGAGCGGGTAGCTCTGGCCGTCAATGCGCTGGCCGTTGTCCCAGTCCTTGCCCACTTCGCGGTAGTTTTCCACTTTGTATTGAAGATCGGTCTTGTACTTGAGATCGTTCTGGAGATACCAGTGGAACGCAGCGGTATACGCCGGGCCGATGGCGGAACTTGCCGGATCGTAGGATGGATCTTCACCGGCAGCGTCGGCGTCAATGCCCTCGAAACGCGAGTCCAGGCGCCCGACGGTGCGGTCCTGGCCACGCAGCAACTCCTTCTCGAAACGGAAAGGGTCAACGCGCAGCTTGACGTTCTTGATGTATTGTACCGGCAGGCCGGTGTACTCGTGCAGCTTCTCGGCCATCGCCTGTGTGTCCGCCGCGCTCAAGTTGACGCCCTGGGCGAGCGCGTGGGCGTAATCGCCGAG
>JAGXAL010000182.1 GCA_018971605.1 Natronospirales bacterium
GCCTCGGCATCAAGTCCGAGCGTACAACTCAGGCCCGTGCCGCGAATATAGGCAGCAGGCATGCAGGTTCAGCGGCTGGAATCGGAAAGGATGAAGTCCGCAAGCGCATTCACGGAAGCCAGCGCCGCGCGCGTCTGGTTGCTGCCGTCAATGCGTTTGCCGTACTCGCGCTTTACCGCCAGGGCGATCTGCAGGGCATCCAGGGAATCCAGCCCCAGGCTGCTGTCGCTGCCGATGAGTACGGCATCATCCGGGATTTGTTCCGGCGTGAGTTGCTTCTGGCATTCCGCGATGATCATGCGCTTGAGTTCAAGTTTGAGCTGAGTCTTGTCCATGGCGCTTCAGCTGCTGCGGCGCGTGGTCAGACGCGCGCCCGCGAGCAGCAGGCAGGCCAGGCCGAAGGCGAATAACAGCAGAGCGTCCGCGGCCACCGCGTGGAGTCCGCCTTGCCGCAAAAACACGTTCAGGAAGCCATCGAGTCCCCAGCCCATGGGTGAATAATGGCTCAGGGTCTGCATCACCGGCGGCATGAGGAAAACCGGAACCATGATACCGCCGACCGCCGCCATCAGCAGATTGGCCACGCCGGTGAAGATCGTGGCCTGTTCCGCGGTGGACACCAAGTTGGCGATCAACAGCGCGTAGGCCACGGCGGCGAAACTGGCCGTGAATGCCATGACCGCGAGCGCCAGCGGCGCCTGCCCCAGCGTCAACTGCTCGCCGCCGAGCCACGGCACCAGCCACACGCCGATGGCCAGCATTAGCACCACTTGCAGCAGATTGATGGCCACATACGGCAGCAATTTGCCCAGCAACAGGCTGGATGCATTCACGCCCATGCTGCGCAGGCGCGCGTAAGTGCCTTGCTGGCGTTCCTGCACCCAGGTCGTGGACAGCGGGATGGCGATGAAGAACATCGCGAACAGCAACCATGCGGGCACGCTCTGCTGCACCGAGGTCGGAATGCGGTGCGCGCCGTTTTCCTGGTAAAGCGATTCAGCCTGCAGCAGTTTGTCCGGGACGGTGAAATCCACGGCGGCGTCGCCGGGTGGCAGATGCGCTTTCAGGGGCGCGAGCTTCACTCCCAGATAGACCTGCGACAACGCAGAGCGCAATGACATCTCGAACAGCCGGTACACCGCCGGCTCAACGCCTGGCCCGGCCCGCATGCGCACCGCCACGGGGTCCGCGCTCTGCATGGCGTCGCCAAAACCGCGCGGTATCTCGACCAGGAATTGCACCTGATCCCGGTGCACGCGCGCCAGCAATTGTGCGGGCGGAGCATCCGCCGGCAGCGCCTGGAATCCCTGCGCAGATGCGAGTTGCTTGACGAGCGCCGCACTGGCGGCGCTGTGGTCCTGGTCCAGCAGGAAGTAATGGATGCTGACCGTGCGTTGCACGGAAAAACCGTGCTGCATGGCCAGCGACATGACCAAGATGAACGCCGCCGGCATTGCGAACAGTAGCAACAAGGCATGCCAGTCGCGCAGCAGCAGCAGCCACTCCTTTTTCACCAGTGCCCACAGTGCCATCGCGCGTCAATCCCTCAATTGCCGGCCGGTGAGATGCAGGAAGAGTTCTTCGAGGTTGCCGTAGCCGTAGTTGATGCGGCTCGCGTGCAGGCCGTTGGCGGCGAGCAAGGCCAGCAGATGTTGCAGCACGGCGGCGTTGCAGTTTGGCAGATGCAGTTCACGATCCGCGATTTCCAGCGCCGGCACGCTGCGCAACGCCGCCTGCTGCGCGGCGCTCGGCGGCGTGCCGAGCGTCAGGCGCAAGCCGTGATCGGCGTCGCGGTTCAGCAACTGTTCCAGACTGCCTTGCGCCAACAGACAGCCATCGTCGAGCACGCCGATTTCATCGCACAGGCTTTCCACTTCTTCCAT
>JAGXAL010000068.1 GCA_018971605.1 Natronospirales bacterium
GCTGTTCGCTGTATTGCCGCTCGCGGGCGAGTTGACCGCCGTTGATGTCAGGCAGTGCTGGATGTTCTTCGACGAGCATGCGTTGCAAGCGTAGGCTATAACCTTCGCGTTCGATGTCGCGCAGGTGACAGACATTTTCGAGCACTGAGAAATATCCGCCCTCGGGCTGGAAATGCAGTTGTACGTCCGTGAGGTCGGCAACCTGTTGTCCTAGGGTTTCCGGCATTTTTCTGAGTTCGACGATGGCATCTGTGAGCGACACGGAGGTTAGATTCTCGCAAGAACTTCGTTAATTCGTCACCCCCGCGAACGCGGGGGTCCAGGTATTTAATTTTCTGGATTCCCGCTTTCGCGGGAATGACGAAAAGGCATTCTCAGACGGTTTGATTATTTCGGCCAGAGCGCGGTGAAAATCGCGGCGGTGACGAGAGCGTAGATCAGGCCGTCAATCACATCCTTGGTCACGGCTTTCCAAGGTTGGCCCCACCAGATTCCCATGGGCAGCGAGCCGAAGGCGAAACCCATGAAGGCCACCGTGGTGATTACGCGGAATACCTGAAGTCCTGCTGTGCCTGTGGTCAGCGTGCTGGCAACGACATAAGCAGCGAAAAATGCGACCACTAGACAGAAAATGAACCACAGCACCAAACCCTTGCCCATGTTGGGCATGCCGTTGGTGCGCAGGATCATGAAGCCAACCGGGCCTTGTTTGAATTTTTCCTGGGCTTCGGGTTTTTTCATGTCCTCCATTTTGCTGTACGGCAGCATGTACATGCCGGGAGCCGGGTTGCCTTTGCGCATTGCGGCGCCCACTTCGCTTTCGTTGGGGAAGCCGTGGTAATCCGGTTGGTGCCAGAACTTGAGCGCCATGTGCGCAATGCTGCTGGCGATGAATACGCCGATTCCGGACAGCAGGATCGGCAGCCAGAGGTGAGCGAGTGAGACCATGGTGAACTCCCTATTGTCATAGGCCCGGATGAGGCCGCAGGGATTCTACTCTGGCCAATTAGCCAAAAACCGGCACGATGATGCATTCTGAGTGCCATAATTTGCTTGTTTGCCCGCGCGCGCGTGCGCATTACTCTCGTATCCTGTTTAGGAGGCGATGCTTATGTCCTATGCCATCCGCATCCATGCAACCGGTGGGCCGGAAGTGCTGCGCTGGGAAGAGGTCGAGGTCAGCAAGCCCGGCGCCGGCGAGGTGCGGGTGCGCAATACCGCCATCGGTGTGAATTTTGTGGACACCTACCTCCGCAGCGGTCTGTACCCATTACCGCTGCCGGCGACTATAGGCCGGGAAGGCGTGGGAGTAGTGGAGGCGATTGGCCCGAAGGTCAAGGACTTCAAACCCGGCGACCGCGTGGCCTACGCGGACCCGACCGGTTCCTATGCCGAAGTATTGCTGCGGCCGGCGGAGCGGCTGGTGAAAATCCCCGCGGGTGTGAGCGACAAAATCGCAGCGGCCATGATGCTGAAAGGCATGACCGCACAATTTCTGCTGCGTCGCACTTACAAAGTGAAAAAGGGCGACACCATTCTGGTGCACGCCGCGGCTGGCGGTGTCGGCCAGATTCTTTGCCAGTGGGCCAAACATCTCGGCGCCAAAGTCATCGGCACCGTCGGCAGTGAGGCGAAAGTACCGCTCGCAGAGAAAGCCGGCTGCAGGAACGTGCTGATCACATCGCGCGACAAGGTTTCGGAGCATGTAAAGAAAATTACCAAAGGCGCAGGCGTGCCGGTGGTCTATGACGGCGTGGGCAAGGACACATTCATGGATTCACTGGATTGCCTCGCGCCACTCGGCATGATGGTGAGTTATGGAAACGCCTCCGGCGCGGTGCCGCTTTTCAGTCCGATCATCCTGTCGCAAAAAGGCTCGTTGTTTCTTACGCGCCCGACGCTCGGAACCTATATTGCCAAGCGCGAAGACTTGGTGCGTACCGCACGTGAGTTGTTCGCAGTGGTGAAGCAGGGCGCGGTCAAGATTGCGGTTAATCAGACCTATCCGCTTCGGGAAGCCGCCCAGGCACACCGCGATCTCGAATCGCGCAAAACCACTGGCTCGACGGTCCTGCTGCCGTGATGGGTATGGGCAACACAACATATGAATTGCATTTTTGAGACACAATATATATATTGTGCTCGATCGTAAGCGGAATGTGACGTATGACCGGCAAGGAAGCCATCAAAAGGTTGCAAGCCGCGGGTTGGAGATTAGACCGCATCAATGGCAGCCATCACATCATGTATAAGCCTGGATATCGGCCGGTCGCCGTTCCTGTACATGGTAGTAGGGATCTGGGTAACGGTTTGCTCAGGAGTCTTGAACGGGCAACCGGCGTGAAAATGCGGAGCCAAGCACATTGAGCGGAGGCGTTATGGCGAACATCGGTAAAGCAATTGAAACGCCAGCCAGCGTAGTGTTGGCCTATAGCGCGCGCGTCAAGAAAAACGGCAATAGGTACATGGTTACTTTTCGTGACCTGGAAAACGTATTTACCGAAGGTGAGTCACTCGAAGAAGCCATATTCAATGCACGCGAGGCACTAGACGGTGTGCTGGCCTCTATGCTGAAACACGGATTGGATATCCCCGCTCCGACGGCAACGCGCAAAGGCGAGTATGAAATACCTGTTGGTCTCGAAATATCGGCGCCACTGTCTTTGTATTTAATCCGCAAGCAGAGGAACCTAACCATGGCGCAAGTTGCCGCGGCTCTGGGTGTCAGCTATCAGCGTTATCAAAGCATCGAAAAACCGGGCGCGAATATCACCGCCAAAACCCTGCAAGCGGCAGCGGCCGCCATGGGCGCAGTGGTGGAGCTGAAAATCAAACCGGTGCGGGCCCTCAAAGCAGCCAACGTTTGAGACAGTCAAGCACGTATTTGAACCCGCATCATCGTCAGTACCGTTTTCTGGAGAGGACAGAAAATAGAAGCCCTGCTTGCGCGGGGCTTCGGTTTTATTGATGTTGTGACTGCATGCGTCGCTGCATTTCCTTGGGTGACACGTCCTCGATATGCGTGTGGATGTGCCAGCGATGGCCATGAGGGTCAATGAGCGTGGCGGTGCGGTCGCCATAGAACTGATTCTCCAATGGACGTTCAACCCGGGCGCCGTGGTTCACGGCGCGTTCGAACACTGCGTCCACGTCTTTGACATACAGCACAATGCTCACGGGTGGCGCGGTGCCGGCTTGCGGCGCACGCGCGTTGATCTCCGGGTGTTCATCGGCAAGCATCATGTGCGAACTGCCGATCATGATTTCGGCGTGGCCGATGCGACCGCTTGGCTCGGGCATGCGTACTTTCTCCTTGGCGCCGAAAGCATTCTTGTAAAACTCCAGCGCCGCCGCCGCGCCATTGATGATCAGATAAGGCGTGATGCTGTGATAGCCCTTGGGGATGGGCGGCGCCCGGCGCGTGTTTTTGGTCTTGGTTTTGCGCTTGGTCTTTGCAGCCCTGGATTTCCCGGGTTTGGATTTTCTGGTGGTTTTGCGTGCCATGACAGCCTCCTGAAATGACTATGGGGAAACTTTTAGTCTAATACCGGCACGCGTTGCCGGTACCGCCGCCTGACGTGAGTTTTACCTAATGCAAATCAATCCTCCGCCGTTGCGCGGTCATTCCGCATGAACCATTCGGGTTCAATGCTGAATTGCAAGAGCTTGCATTCCAGCGCGCCGTTAAAGAAGGTGTTCATTTTGCGGGCACGGATGCGCATTTGCTTGGCCAGATCGGAATTGCTGGTGATCACGCCGGCCTGCCAGTCTGAGCAGTTATTTTTCAGCCAACTGCCGAGCTCCGCGTACAAAGGCCCGAGCTTTTCGGTTTCGCCCAGTCGCTCGCCGTAAGGAGGATTGGTAACGACCAAACCCGGCGCGAGTCCTGCCGGCAGACGGTCGTCAGCGAGTGCCCCGTATTCGAAGTGAATCAGATCTTTGACTCCCGCGCATTCAGCATTGACTAGCGAAGCCGCGATGGCTTTTGCATCATTGTCGAAACCGAGCATTGTTTGAATTTTGTCGCGGCCGGCTACGCTGCGCTTGCGGGCTTCCTGCAACAGGTGTTCCCACAACTGCGGATCGTGCCTGAGCCAGCCACTGAAGCCCCAGTGGGTGCGCAACAATCCGGGCGCGACGTCGCCCGCCATCAAGGCGGCTTCGATTACGAGCGTCCCGGAGCCGCACATCGGATCCACAAACGCGCCGCCGTTTTTTGCAATGTCCGCCCAGCCGCACTTGAGCAGCAAGGCTGCCGCCAGATTTTCCTTGAGCGGTGCCGTCACGCTGGCGCTGCGATAGCCGCGCTGATGCAGACTGTCGCCTGACAGGTCCAGGCTGACCGTGGCGATCTCGCGGTGCAGGTGCACGTTGATGCGCAGGTCCGGCTGTGCCAGATTGACCGAAGGCCGCCGGCCGAATCTTTCGCGCAAACGGTCCACGATGGCGTCTTTGACGCGCTGCGCGCCAAACCCGGTGTGGATGATTTTTTCGCTGCTGCCGGTGAAATCCACCGCCAGCGTGCCGTCCGGCGAGAGGTCGTTCTCCCAGGGCATGCGCGTGACCGCGGCGTAAAGTTTGTCGGCATCCGGCGCGGGAAAGCGCGCCAGCGGTAGTAGCACGCGGTTGGCGGTGCGCAGCCACAGGCAGGCGCGATAAGCAGTGGACAGCGGCCCGCCAAACGAGGCGCCGCCGCGTTCCTCCTTGACGTCCTTCGCACCGAGCGCGCGCAATTCATCCGCGACCAGTGGCTCCAGACCGCGCGCGGCGGTGGCGAAAAAACGGCGCTCGGCACGGACCGGCGGTTTGCGGCGGACGTTGGCGGACATTGTGTTAGGGTACGGGACGCTTCGAACCGTATGGTCGCATTCCATGAACCGCTCCGCCACTCTGCCTGCGCTGCTTAAACCCGCGCTGGACGCTGCGCTCGCACAGTGGTGTGTCGAGGGTGGCGATCCGTCACGGCTTCCCAAGACTGTGAATGACAGCCTGCCGCGGGTCTGGGCGAGCAGTGCGTTCGTGGCGGAAAGCTGTGCACGTGAGCCACAATTGCTCGACGAGCTGTGTGCTTCCGGCGATCTGTTGAGCAACGACTCGCCGCGCGCGCGCGTGGCGACGTACCTTTCCGCACAAAAATTCGAATCTGAAGAACAACTCATGGCATCGCTGCGCCAGCTGCGGCGGCGCGAAATGCTGCGCATCGCCTGGCGCGATCTCGCCGGCTGGGCGAATCTCGCGGAAACCCTGCGGGATTTGTCCGGTCTGGCCGACGCCTGCCTCGACGGTGCGCTCCAACACCTGTCGCGCTGGCATGCGGAGCGCCACGGTGTGGCACGCAACGCCAAAGGCGAGCCGCAATCGCTGGTGGTACTGGCGCTCGGCAAACTGGGCGCCGGCGAGCTGAACTTTTCTTCCGACGTGGATTTGATGTTTGCCTATCCCGAGCACGGCGCGAGCGACGGCCTGAAACCGCTGGAAAACGACGAGTATTTCCTGCGCCTTGGCCAAAAACTGAAACGCACGCTCGACGCGGTGACCGGAGACGGTTTTGTGTTCCGCGTGGATCTGCGGCTACGGCCCTTCGGCGAGGCCGGGCCGCTCGCCATGAGCTTCGATGCCATGGAAACCTATTACCAGAATCACGGCCGCGACTGGGAGCGCTATGCACTCATCAAGTTGCGGCCCGCGGCCGGCGACCTCAAGGCCGGCAGACAACTGCAGGAACGCCTGCGGCCCTTCGTGTACCGGCGTTACCTGGATTTCGATGCCTTCGACTCGTTGCGTGAAATGAAGGAGCTGATTCGCCAGGACGTGGCGCGCCGCGGCCAGGAAGACAACATCAAGCTCGGTCCCGGCGGCATCCGCGAAATCGAATTCATCGCGCAGGTATTCCAGTTGATCCGCGGCGGGCGCGAACCGCCGCTGCGCGAGCCTGCGGTGTTGCCGGTGCTGCGCCATCTGGGAGCGGAAAATTATCTCAAGCCGCAGGAAGCCGCAAAACTGACCGAGGCCTACGAATTTCTGCGGCGTGTGGAAAACCGCCTGCAGGAATGGCGCGACCAGCAAACGCATGAATTACCGAGCGACGCCGCGGGCCGCGTGCGCCTCGCCTGGTCGATGGGTTTTGACGAATGGGATGCCTTTGCTGCGGCGCTCGCCACACACCGCCGGCAGGTGCAACAGTTGTTCGATGCCGTGGTGGTCGCACCGCGCAATCTGCGCGAACAGCATCACCAAGAATCGCCGTACACCGCCTTGTGGCAGGGCACGCTTCCGCGGGATGAAACCGCTGCGCGCTTGGAGGGCGCGGGTTTCGTCGATGCCGTTGCGGTCGCTGCGGAGTTGGAGGCGCTGCGCAGCAGCGCATTTGTGCGCGGGCTCGGCACGCGGGGGCGCCCGCGGCTTGACGAACTCATGCCGCGCTTGCTGGAAGCTGCGGCCTCCACAGCTTCACCGACCGATACCTTCCGGCGGCTGCTGCGCGTGATCGAGGCCATCGGCAAGCGCTCCGCCTATCTCGCATTGCTGGTGGAGCGGCCCACCGCACTTGAGCACTTGGCGCGGCTCGTCGCTGGCAGCAACTGGCTTGCCGATCTGGTGGCGCGCGCGCCGCTGTTGCTTGACGAGCTGATTGATCCGCGCATCTTCACGGAGTTTCCCACCCAGGAATCCCTGCAAGCGGAACTGCAAGCGGCTCTGGCTGACGGCGCGCCCGATGATCTGGAAGCGCAGATGGACGCACTGCGCCAGTTTCAGCAGGCCGCTGTAATGCACGTGGCGGCCGCGGATCTCGTCGGCGAAGCGCCGCTCATGAAAGTCAGCGACTTCCTCACCTGGATCGCCGAGCAGGTGATCCGCAAGGCGCTCGACATCGCCTGGCGACACATGCGCACTCGTCACGGCGAGCCGCAATGCATCGAACGCGGCCGCTTGCGGCGCGCGCATTTTGGTGTGATCGCCTACGGCAAGCTCGGCGGCTGGGAGCTGGGCTACGGCTCGGACCTGGATCTGGTATTCCTGCACGACAGCCGCAGCGGCGAGCAGCAATCGAATGGGCCGCGCGTGCTCGACAACAGTGAATATTTCACGCGCCTTGCGCAGCGCGTCATCAACATTCTTTCGATCCCCACCGCCTCGGGCATGCTCTACCAGGTGGACACGCGCCTGCGGCCGAGCGGCGCAGCCGGGCTGATCGTGAGTTCGCTCGACAGCTTCACGCGTTACCAGCGTGAACAGGCCTGGACCTGGGAGCATCAGGCGCTGTTGCGCGCGCGGCCGGTGGCGGGCGATGCGGAAGTCGCCGCGGCGTTTCAGCGGGTGCGCCGCGAGGTGCTCGGCAAACCGCGTGACGTCGAAGCCTTGCGCCGCGACGTGGCCGAAATGCGTGCACGCATGCTCAAGGAGCAGGTGCATGCCGGTGAGGAGTTCGACATCAAGCTGGATACGGGCGGACTCACTGACATCGAGTTCCTGGTGCAATACCAGGTGCTGAAGAACGCAGCCGTGCATCCCGCGTTGCTCGACTGGACCGACAACATCCGCAATCTCGAAGGCCTGGTCGTTGAGAAGGTAATTACCGCAGAGACCGGCGAGTTCCTGACCGAAACCTACAAGGCGTTCCGCCAAATCGTGCACCGGCGCACGCTGGAGGGCAGGCCGGCGCGTATTCCGCCCGCCGAAGCCGAGCTGCGCCGCAGCCGGATCCAGGCGCTGTGGCGCGAGTGGATTGGTCCGGAGGCACCGTCCGGTTAGGCCGCCTTGCTATAATTTGCCGCCTTTCCTCGCATGCGAGACGCGCCGTGAACACCGCCGCCAAGAAAGCCGGACCACAAATCCCCAACGCCCAGCGCCATTACCAAATCACGCGTAAGGATTTGCCGTTGCACTGCCCGATGGATAGCATGAACCTGTGGAACTCGCACCCGCGCGTGTTCCTTGCCATCGAGGAAACCGGCAAGACCGAGTGTCCGTACTGCGGCGCAACGTATACGCTGGTTGACTGAGATCATCTCAAAATGAATGCCTGCGACAACCCCAGTGTTTGGATGCAAATATCTTCCCCTCTCCCGCTGGCGGGAGAGGGCTCATTGCGGAGCAATGAGCGGGGTGCCATGGATGGCAGCCCTGGACTTTCAGGCGAAGCAGGATTGCGTAGCCTGAAAGAGGGTGAGGGTGGAACTATCACCCCTCAACCTCACCTTCTCCCCTCAAGGGGAGAAGGGATCGAACTCGGAACATTTTGACTGGCGTAATCAACTGACATCGCGGGATTAAACATGGCCGCGACGCTCTCGCGTATCTCTGTTGTAATGATCGTGCGCGATGCCGCTGCCACGCTGGCGGCGACGCTCGATTCCGTGCGCGATTTCGGCGAAGCGCTGGTGTACGACAACGGCTCGCGCGATGAGACGCTCACGATCGCCGCACGCTATCCGAATGTGAAGGTTCACAAAGGCGAGTTCCGCGGCTTCGGGCCGACGCGCAACGCCGCAGCCACATTGGCGTCAAACGACTGGATATTTTCGCTTGACGCCGACGAGGTGATGGATCCGGGCCTGGCTTCAGCTATCGCTGGTTTGGCGCTCGACAAACCCGATGTAGCGTACACAGTGGAGCGGCAGAATTATTTTCTCGGCAAGCGCGTGCGTCACGCCGGCTGGGGTAGCCAGTGGCTCACGCGGCTATACAACCGGAGCACACACAAATTCACCGATGTGGCGGTGCACGAAAAGGTGGAACTCAAGCCCGGCGAACAGGCGGTAAACCTGAGCGGCGTGCTGCGCCACACCGGTATGCGCGATGCCGGCGATTTCCTGGTGAAAATGCACCGCTACACCATGCTCAAGGCGGGCGAGTCCACCCGTACCTATCCGCCGGTTATCATCCTGTTCAAGACCGTGTGGGCGTTCATCCGCGCCTATTTCCTGCGGCTCGGCATGCTGGACGGCTGGCGCGGCCTGCTGATTTCGGTGTCCGAAGCCAACGGCGTGTTTTATAAATATATAGTGATCTATTCGAATCGGGAGCGTACATGATTATCGTCACCGGCGGCGCGGGTTTCGTGGGCAGCAATCTGGTGCTGTCGCTCAATCGCCGCGGCCATTCCAACATCATCGTGGTGGACGATCTCAAGGACGGCACCAAGTTCAGGAATTTGGTGGAAGCCGAAATTGCCGATTACCGCGACAAGGACGCGTTCCTGCAGCAATTGATCGCGGACACGCTCGGCCCCATCGAAGCGATATTCCACAACGGCGCTTGTTCCGATACCACCGAATGGAACGGCCAGTACATGATGGCGGTGAACTACGACTATTCGAAGGCGCTGCTCGAGTACTGCCTCACGCACAAAATCCCGTTCATTTACGCCTCATCCGCGGCGGTGTACGGCGGTGGCAAGGTATTCAAGGAAGACCGCCAGTACGAACACCCGCTGAATCTCTATGGCTATTCCAAGTTCCTGTTCGACCAATATGTGCGCCGCCGCATGCGGGAGGGCGTGAAAAGCCAGATTGTCGGCTTCCGCTATTTCAACGTGTATGGTCCGCGCGAACAGCACAAGGGCAAGATGGCAAGCAC
>JAGXAL010000183.1 GCA_018971605.1 Natronospirales bacterium
CCCGCCGCAGCTTGTCCAAACGCGGCCAGCGGCGGCTGTACGCCGGCGCTTTGCGGCTGAAAAAACAAATCCGCCACGGCCGAGGGTTCCGGCTGCGGTACGCGCATCTTGAATTCCAGCCACGGCGGCAGTGGCGAGGCGGCTGCCCCCTGGCCGAGAGTGCCGTAGGCGGCCAGGATCACATTGCCGGCGTTGGCGATACTTTCGGCAAACGCCTGATCCGTAGCCAACGCCGCCTTGGCCGTGGCAATTTGCGCCGCGGCATCCGAATTTTTCCTGAGCACATTCAGTGAAGCGAGCTGGTCCAGATAATGCAGCGCTTCCGCGTTCTGCGGCGCCGCGAATGCCGGGACATAGGCGATGATCCGCGCCTTGTCGGTGGCGAGTTGACTGGTGAGTTGCGCCAGCAGATCGCGCCGCCACGGCCAAGCGCCGTATTTCTGTTGCGCGACGCTGTCGATGCCCACCACCACCACGTCGGGGCTGGGCGGCCGTTGCGGCACCAACCACAAGCCCGCGCGGTAGGCCAGCGCTTCGGCGCCGCGTCCGAATTGCAGTACGGCCACCACCGTCAGCAGCAGCGTGATGCCGATGCCCGGTAGCCATCGCTGGATGCGCACGCGTTTCACGACAAATCAGCACTCTTTGTTTGCAGTCAGGCAGACGCCACGAGTGTGTCGCCGCATGCCGGTGGATGCGGATTGATATTATGCAAAACAGCTTAACTCAGATTCGCGCGCCGTGGCATGCGGCGTTTCCCGATGGGCTAAACCCGCGATTCCACCCGGCGTTTGAGGGCGTAATTGAAGGCGGCGATGCCTTCGCTCGCGGTCGGTTCCAGACGCCGCCATACCCAAGGGGCCAGGAATCCGCCGAAGATCGCGGTCTGCCGCAGGCGCGTGCCGCCGTCGAACAGATATTCAAGCTGGAACCCGTGCTCCCAATCCAGCAGCCCCGGCACCCAAAAATTCGCGAGCCAGCGAAGACTGCGCAGCCGCGTAACCTGCAAGACCATGGGCTTGTACACCTTGAACTGGTCATCCGCATTCCCCAAGCGGACGCGCAGGTAGGAGCCCGGCACCGCCGGACCTTCAATGCTCAGCAGGAACTTGCTCCACTCCAGATAACCGGGGAAGTCCATGAGTACCTGCCAGACGTCCTCCGGCGAAGCATGGATATCGACGCTGGCTTTGAGTTCGCGCTTCATCCCGAGTACCCGGCTTTGCGCAGCCACAAAGCACGCAACCCATCCCGCAGGTTGCGCCCGGCATTGACCGCCACCAGCAAGGCCAGGCCGAAATAATCCGCGAAGCTGCCGCTGGTGCCAATCAGAGTCATGGCGAGCGCGGTGAGCGCCACTGGCAGCAACAGCGTGATCCACAGCATCGCGGCGCGCGGCGAATAATAGCGGACCGCATCACTCTCGGGTGCGCGCCGCGGCACCGCGGCGAACACCAGCGCTGCAATCAGCGGCGTGCAGGCCGTGAGAACCAGCGCAGCGACACTGGCGTGACTGTGCTTGACCCAGACTGCAGCCTGCACGATCACCAGCGCGGTGCCCGCGAGCCCGAGGGTTGTGGCAGCGAATTGCAGTTGCACCGCGGAAACTTGCAGCCCGGCGGGATTTTTGACTGGGACCGGGGTCACGCAAGCACCACGCCGGCAATCACCAATCCGAGTGCGGCGAGTGCGAACGCGGCATGCAAGACCACCACTGGCGCCGGCAGCGATTGGTGCGCCGCGCGGAATCCGAACAGCAGCAGCCCGCCGGTGGCTGTCAAAATCAGCAGCACGGTGGCGGACAGCAGTTCACGATTGTGCGGAAATCGCGTGTCGAGCACGATGGCCAG
>JAGXAL010000069.1 GCA_018971605.1 Natronospirales bacterium
GCCAACACCGGCCATACACACGCAATTAGCAAGGTCCGCTTACATTAGAGCACGCATTGGATAGGACCGCCGGTTGCGGAGGGAAACCGCAACCCGTGTGCCCCGGCATGAACGCCTGAAGTCAGCCGCTCCAGTACAACGGTATCTCTTGTCTGGAGTTGTCATCCACAACGTCAAACTCCGGAGTGAGGCGCCTGAACAAAGTTATCCATGAACTTCCGCCGTCTCGGATTCAGGTTGTAACCCAATCAGCCACTACGCTGGTTTACATGTGTGAGCGCAGCCAAGATTCCCTGGAGTATGGCTTCAGGCTGCGGTGGACAGCCCGGCACGCGAGCGTCAACCGGTACCACCGCGTCAACGCCGCCGGCACTTGCGTAGCTGCAGCCGAAGATTCCGCCATCAACCCCACAGGCACCCACCGCCACCACCCACCTTGGTTCGGGCATAGCGTCATAGGTTTGACGCAATGCCTCCTGCATGTTGCGTGATACCGGTCCGGTGACCAGCAACATATCGGCGTGACGAGGACTCGCGACAAAGCGAATACCCAAGCCTTCGAGGTTGTAGTACGGATTATTGAGGGCAAGGATTTCCAGTTCGCAGCCGTTGCAGGATCCCGCGTCCACGTGCCTTATGGCCAAGGCTCTCTCGAAAACCGCGTGGATTTTCTTCTGCAGACGCGTGAGGTCCTTCAACGCCGCTGCGGCTACAGGCATAGATTCCGTAACGATCCCCACGCGAGTGATCTGCTTCAAGGTGCGCAACATTTGAGGATTCCCTTAGAGGTCCACGCCGCTGTAGGACAGGTTGAAAGATTTATTGATGAGCGGAAAGTCTGCAACGATGTTGCCGATGATCGCGTGCTCCACCACCGGCCAGTTTTGCCAGGAGGGGTCGTGAGGGTGGCAGCGGCGGATACGCCCGTCTTTCGAGGCCTGAAGAAATACCAGCACGGGTCCGCGCCAACCCTCGATCCACCCACTTCCCGGCAAAAAATCGTCCGGTTTCCGCAAAGGAACCTGCACCTCGCCCGAGGGGAGACTCTCCAGGATCACCCGACATAATCGCAAGGATTCCTGCGCTTCAGCGAAACGCACTGCCACGCGCGCCGCCACATCTCCTCCCGTTTGGGTAACTCGCCGGACAGCGAGCTTGTCATACGGAGCACAGGGATGGTCGCAGCGCAGATCCCCCGGTTGTCCGCTGGCGCGTCCGGCAAGCCCCCGCAAGCCCAATTGCGCCGCAAGTGCTGGCGTAATCCGTCCGGTGCCGGTGAATCGGTCCTGCAGGCCGGAATGGTCGGCATAAATGTTGCGCAGAATGGTAATTTCGTTTTCCAGCGGTGTCACCGCCTCCAGAAGTTCCCGCCGTGCGGCTTCGGTCAGATCTGCCGCCACGCCGCCCGGGATTACCGCGTCCATCGGATAGCGAGAACCGAAGACTCGCGCATTCATGCGCAGCAGCTCCTCCTTGAGGCGTGAAAACTGCGTGAGACCCATCGCAAATCCCGCATCATTGCCAAGCGCACCAAGATCGCCGAGATGATTGGCCAGCCGTTCCCGTTCGAGCAGGAGAGCGCGCAGCCGAAGCGTACGCTCGGGAAGCAGCGTGCCGCACATTCCTTCGAGTGCCATGCAATATGCCCACGAAAAGGCGACGGCCGAGTCGCCGCAGACCCGGGCCGCAAGCCGCTGACCTTCGAGTACAGAGAGCGATTCAAAGCGCTTTTCGATGCCCTTGTGAGCGTAACCGAGGCGCACTTCCAGGCGCAGCACCTTTTCCCCCACCGCGGAAAAACGGAAGTGTCCCGGCTCGATCGTGCCCGCGTGGACCGGACCCACGGCGATCTCGTGCACGCCCTCTCCGGTCACGCGCACAAATGGATAAGCGTCGTTTGCAGCGGGATAGGATGTTTCGGCCGGCAAATCTCGGCGCAGCGGGAATGTGCCTTCCGGCCATGCGGCGTGCCGCAACCAGGGGCGCGAATCGCCGCGGACGGCCCGCACACCGAGGAGATCGTGAGTTGCGCGTTGCAGGTGCGCGGCGGCTGGAAACAGATCTGAGAGGTCGGGATACTCGGGCCGTTCCGCGGCCAGGGGCAGTTCCAACAGCAACAGACCTTCGGCATCGCCCAGGGCGATCCAAAGCCGAAAACCGCCGTCGCGATCACGCTCATCGCTCGCCCACAAGGCCTGCAGCGTGCCTCCGGCTGCGCGCGTTTGTTCACAAATCTTGTGCAGGCCCGTTGCGTCGGCGCAGGCATACCGTGCAGATGCCACGCCCGGGAGCGGTTGAATGGAAAGCTGAGAACGCGATTGGGTCACGGAACTAACCGATGAGCTGCGCCGCGTCGCGGTACCACTGCGCGAGATGCGGCGGAATATAGAGCCCGAGCATCAGCACCAGGGCGAGTTGGGCGAAAACCGTCACCAGCCTCGATCCACGCGGGAGTTGTGGTTGCGGCGTTTCTCCAAACACTATGGCCTGCACGCGGAAGAAGATCGCGCCGAACGCCACCACGAAGGTGAGCAGCAGGAACGGCGTCGCCCAGGGATGGTCCCGCATAGCGGTGATCACGATCAGGAACTCGCTGGTGAACACCCCAAACGGAGGCATGCCGAGGATGGCGAGCGTGCCAAGCATGAGGGCCCAGCCAACCGATGGATTCAATTTGAGCAGGCCGCGGATTTTCTCCATGACCTGGGTGCCGGCCCATTGTGCCGCTTGGCCCGCTGTAAAGAACAGCGAGGATTTGGTCAGAGAATGCACGGTCATGTGCAAGAGCGCCGCGAAATTGGCCACAGGCCCGCCCATTCCGAAAGCAAACGTGGCGATCCCCATGTGCTCTACCGAGGAATAGGCGAAGAGTCGCTTGATGTCTTTCTGCCGCCACAGAAGAAAGGCTGCAAGCGTCATGGTCAACATACCGAAGCCCATCATCAGATTGCCTGCGAGCCCGGAGTGCATCGCGCCCGCGACCAGTATTTTGCAGCGGACCACGGCGTACAGGGCGACATTGAGCAGCAGGCCCGAGAGCACGGCGGACACCGGGGCCGGACCTTCAGCATGCGCATCGGGAAGCCAGTGGTGCAGTGGTACGAGTCCCACCTTGGTGCCGTAGCCCACCAGCAGGAACACGAAGGCAAGGGACAAGACTCTGGCATCGAGCTGGCCACGGACCTGCTCAAGGCGCGTCCAGAGCAACGCATTGGTGCCTTCGCTGCCGAGCAGTTTGCTCGCGGCAAAGTAAAGCAACACAGTTCCAAAGAGCGCCAACGTGATACCCACTCCGCACAGAATGAAGTACTTCCATGCGGCTTCGATGCCGCCTGGTGTGCGGTAAAGCGAGACCAGCAGCACGGTGGCCAGCATGGCTCCTTCCAAGGCTACCCACAGAATTCCCAAATTGTTGGTCGTCAGGGCAAGCAGCATGGTGAAGATGAAAAGCTGATACAGGCCGTGGTAGAGGCGTAGCCGTCCGCCACCGATGCGCGCGTGCTGCACTTCCACCCGCATGTAGGCGCGCGAGAACAGCGCGGTCGTGAATCCCACGAAGGCCGTGAGCGCCACGAGAAACACGTTGAAGGAGTCGACGAAGAATTGCTGTCCGAGAAAAAGTACTGGACCCATCGTGAGCGTAAACCCCGTGAGCCAAATGGCGGCCACGAAAGTGGCGGCGCTGACGATGACATTGACCTCCGGTGCCCAGCGCCGGTTGCCGGTGAAACCCAAGAACAGCGCCCCCGCCAGAGGGGCCGAAAGCAATAGCAGCATAACCATGCTCAGTCTTCCTTGAGGGACTCCAGGTGCGAGAGGTCGAGGCTTTCGAACTGTTCACGGATGTGGAACAGGAAGATACCCAGAATGATCATGCCGACCAGCACGTCCAATCCCACCCCGAGCTCAACCGCCATCGGCATTCCGTAAGTCGTGCTGGCGGCGGCGAACAACAAACCATTTTCCATCGCCAGAAATCCCACAACCTGGGACACCGCCTTGCGCCGCGTGATCATCATCAGGAACGCAAGCATCACGACCGCGAGCGCGATGCCGAGCGTACCGTGGGTAAGCGTGGTGGCGAGTTCCGAGATCGGTTGGGCCAGGACGAAGGCAAACATCACCAGCAGCAAACCGATCAGCAGCACGCTCGGCATGTTGAGCAGCGTCTCGGTTTCCCAATTCGCATCCAATCGGTGGATCAGCCGGCGCAGAATAAGGGGCAACACCAGGACCTTGAGCAGCAGGGTCAGGCCGCAGGAAAAGTACAAATGCAGCTGATGGGTGCTCCAGGCTGTAATAAAGATCGAAACCGACAGCACCAATCCCTGAGCGGCGTAAAGATCCACCTGCGTGAGCACGCGGCGTTGCGACAGCATCGCGAAGGACAAGAGCAGCAGCAGAGCCGCGCAGGTATTGATGAGTTCGAGAGGAAGACTGGCCATAACATTAACTTCCGAGCAGCAACCGCACCAGAAGGCCGAGCATCGCCAAAAGAAAGGCGGTCGCCAGAAACTCGGGAGCACGGAACAGGCGCATTTTGGCGTTCAGCGTCTCAATCAACGCGAGACCTGCGCCCGCCACCGCGAGCTTGAGCACCAGTGCAGGTGCTGCGAGCAGCAGACCGGCGGGATTCGCGGGACTCTCAGCCAGCCCCCAAGGGAGGAACAGCGCAAGTCCGATGCACACGTAATTGAAGAGCTTCAGCGCTGCGGACCAGTCGATCAGGGCCAGATGCCTGGCGGAATACTCCAGCACCGTAGCCTCATGGATCATGGTCAATTCCAGGTGGGTTGCGGGGTTGTCCACCGGGATGCGTGTGTTTTCCGCGAGCAGCACCATGACGAAGGCGACGCTGGCGAATGCGAGGCTGGGAAAAAGTGCAAACGGTTGATGCGCGAATCCATCGGCAATGGTGGGCAGTGAAGTGCTGCGCGCAATCAGCGAGGTGGTGAAAAACACCATGAGCAGCGCAGGCTCCGCGAGGAAACCGATGAGCATTTCGCGGCGAGCGCCGATCGAGCCAAACGCGGTGCCGATATCCATGGCGGCCAGTGCCAGAAACAACCGTGCCATCGCGAACAGTCCGACCAGCGCGATGGTATCGGCGGCGATGGCGAAGGGCAGGCCGGTCCAAAGCGTGGGGATGATGGCGGCCGCCAGGGCCATCGACGCAAACTCCACGTACGGAACCAGCCGGAAAAGCGGCGAGGCGTTGGACGCGATTACGGCGTCTTTGTGGAACAGCTTCCGGATTTGACGATAGGGCCGAAGAATTCCCGGACCGCTGCGGTTCTGCAGCCAGGCGCGGCACTGATTGACCCAGCCGAGGAGCAGGGGTGCCACCAGAACCGCCATGACGGTCGCGGCGGCTTGCGCCAGCACGGCGGTCAGTGTCACAGCACCCATATCAGAAGTACCAGCAGCGTGACAAAACTATAGAGCAGGTAAGTTGAAATGCGCCCACGCTGAATCATGCCCGCGGCGCGGGCGATCCACTGCACCGAGACCACAACTGGCACATACAACCAGTGCCAGATCCGGTCTTCGATCTGCACGCGGTAATGAGGCGCAGCGTCAAATGGCGACGGCAGTTCGCGGCGCATGCGGAAGAACGGTTCGAATATTTGCCGGATAGGCTGGCTGAAACCCTCGCTGGTATCCTGCATTCTCGGCGTCAAGGGAAACCCGCCGCATACCCAGGGAGCCGCACGGCGGATGCGGCCGTGATAAGCGATGCGCACGATCAACATGGTCAGGCCCACAAAGACCGCGATGCCGAGCAAGAACAGAGCCGGGCTATAAGCGGCCCGTTCCGGGCTGATGGGCGCAAACAACAGCCCGTGCCAGAGCGGCGGCGCCGTGGTAGCACCCAGCAGTTCCTCGCCCACCTGACCGATCAGGGCTAATGTCTGGGCGGGAAAAATACCGAGGAGAACGCATGCCGAAGCGAGCCACAGAAGACCCAAACGCTCCAGCCGGCCGCAGTCATGTGACTGAGCGAGTTTGGCCTCGCGCGGTTGGCCCAGAAATACAATTCCATAGAACTTCACCATTAAATAGGCGGCCAAGGCAGCCGCGAGTGTCAACCCCGAAGCACCAAGCGGCAAAAGCATGTTGACGAACTCACGGGGTATGAAGGGGGTGAACAGGAAAGATTGCAACAGCAGCCATTCCGACACGAAACCATTGAAGGGGGGTATTCCGGCGATTGCCAGAGTTCCTACCAATGCAAGCCATGCAACCCAGGGCATACGATGAATTAAGCCGCCGAGACGCCCCAGATTGCGCTCCCCTGTGGCGTGCAACACTGATCCAGTGCCAAGGAACAGCAGGCTTTTGGCGAAAGCATGATTGAGACAGTGGTACAGGGTGGCGGCGAGCGCCAGCGCGGCAAACGCCGGCATGTGGAATGACCGGAATATGAGCGTGAGCCCCAGGCCGATGAAGATGATGCCGATGTTCTCAATTGAGGAATACGCGAGCAGCCGCTTCATGTCGGTCTGAACCGCGGCAAACAGCACTCCATAAAGCGCCGTGAGAAGCCCTAATCCCAGCGTAACCAAGCCCCACCACCAGACCTGTACCTGCAACAGGTCCAGATTCACGCGCAGCAGGCCGTAGACCGCGATCTCCAGCATCACCCCACTCATGAGTGCCGAAACCGGAGAGGGTGCAGCCGGATGTGCCTCCGGCAACCATACGTGCAGCGGCACGATGCCCGCTTTGGCGCCGAAGCCGAACAGCGCCAGGAAGAAAACCATGCTGGCCCAAGCCGGTGTCAGTTGTGCAGCACGCAGGGCTTCAAATGTGAATTGCCAGCTGCCGCCTTGCATTACGCCGAAACTGAGCACAATCGCTGCGGCTCCCAGATGGGCAATCAACAGATATAGATAACCGGCTTTGCGGATTTCCGGCAGGCGATGCTGGGAGGTCACCAGAAAATACGACGACAGCGCCATGCTCTCCCAAGCCATCATGAAGGAGAGCGCATCGTCGGCTAGCACCACGAACAGCATGCTTGCCAGAAACACGTGGTACTGCAGGCCGAGCAGACCGGGAGCGGTGCCTTCTCCGGGGCGGAAGTAACCCGCGGCGAAAATCGAGACGCCAGCCGCAGTGGCTCCCAGGAGTACCAGAAATACCGCGGAGAGCGCATCCAACCGCAAGTGAAAGGGTAACTCCGGCAGACCGATGGGCAGAATCAGCGTTTCAACGCCATGCGCAAGAGCGATGATTCCGACCGCGGCCAAGGCGATGCCGAGCAGCGAGCCGAAAGGGAAAAGAGCGCGGCCGACCCAGCCGGTGCTGTGGGAGCGCAGCAGTCCCAACACGCCAATAGCGAGCCAGCCACCGCCGATGGCGACTGCGCCCAGAAGCTCCGTGTGCGTGCCGGTCATGTTAACCGGGTACCCTCACCCGGAGTCATGAACCGGGTTCAATCGGTGCGCATATTACGTTATCATCATAAGTGCTGTAAATGTTAATAGGATATACATACCCATGTCCCTCGAAAACCGCACTGCGCGCCTGACGCTGTTGATTGACCCCCGCAAGAAAGAGGTATTCGAGCATCTGTGCGCCGAGGCGGATATGACTCCGTCGCAGGTCGTGCGCAAGCTCATTCGGGATTACATCGAGCAGCGTACCGGCCAGCCTTGGCGCTCAACAGACAATAACGACAGCGCAGCGTCCGGCAAACCCAAGTCAAGGCTTGAGTCGGCCGCGCGTTAACCAAGCGCGTGTACGAAAAATCCTCATTAAAAATTGAACCCAGGCTACGCACGCTCAATGAAATTCACCTGAAACTCGGTTCAGACACTACAGTTTCCGCACCAAGCAGGCGTACATAAGTTCGGTCCGCTGGTTCATCCTTGCGAACAGTAAGCGTCATGCACATGTGATGGGTCAATGCTGGTCATGTGGTTCCTGTACGACCTTGCGGTGCGCGGTGTGGTGAGTTCACAGGATCGCGCACAACCGCGGTGATGCGCGTTCGTCCACTACAAAGCGGTCATTCCGGCGCTGCACCGCAACTTCCGCTTAGGGTCGATTGTTACTATCACGACCCATACCCCACAATCATTCAATATTGCTCGGCCCTGTTGCCAAGAACGTTATGCTGTCGTGGTGCGTTTCTTCGGGCGTCCGCCTAGGCGCCCGTTGACACGCGCCGCACGAGTTTTTGCTCGCGTGCGCGCGCGGCCGCCCGCGGCACCGAGTTGAGCCGCCATCCATCGATTGCTACCGAATGCCCCTGCGAGAAGACCAGGAACGTACAAGTCCGCATCTAGCCTTGGCCAGTGCAGACCCAGCCCACCTACCGTAATCTCGATCTTGGCAAGGTCGGCGGAGCCAGCTTCAGCCAGGCCCTCCGCCAATTTGGGCGGAAAGGCAACTTCAACGCCCGTATTTAGACTGACGATCACGCGCGCACGGCGCCGATCGTAACGCGCAGCGATGGCATGTCCTTGCTGCCGCAGTGTTTCCATGCGCCGTGCAGCCCGATTGAGTTCGTGTTCAGTAATTACCATGGATTCTGCTCCGTTCACCACATAAAGTTTCCAATACACCGGTCAAATAGCTCTGCATGCGGTTCACCTCGACTCGTTTGAAGCCAAAGCACTCGCGTAACTCCGGTGGCCCCTCCGGGCAGTTCAGAAAAAACACCGCCTCACCTTTAGGACCAATCACGTGGACGTGCGCGGGCCGGTGGTCGTTCGGATAGATCACGATCCGCAAACCGTCGACGCGTGAGAGGGTCGGCATGACCTATGTTACCACACCCTAAGCGCTTGGGTTATTCGGGGTGACCGCCACGCAGCCGGTCGTCCATCGGGGCTACGCGGCCCAACCACTAGTTGGATCACTATTGAAATCCCGACTGGAGATTTCGATGGACAATCAAACGCATCAACCTTGGAACAAGGGCAAGTTGATTGGTCAGAAGGCACCCTTGAAACTGCGCGACATCTGGGCTATCCGCGTCCGGTTGCAGCTGCGACACCAGACGCGCGACTTGGCGTTGTTCAACCTCGCAATTGACTCGAAGCTCCGTGCTTGTGACCTGGTGAAACTGCAAGTCATGGACGTAGCGCATGGCGGACAGATCGCTTCACGAGCGAATGTCATTCAACAGAAAACCAAGCGCCCCGTCCAATTTGAAATCACTGACCTGACGAAGAAATCGCTCAGAGACTGGATCGAGATGGCTTCCCTGCGGCCCGATGCTTTTCTATTTCCGAGCCGAGTCAGCGGATCGCCGCACCTTTCCACCCGACAGTACGCCCGGATTGTGCACCGTTGGGTTGCCGAGATCGGATTGGACGGCGCCGCATACGGCACGCACACGATGCGTCGCACCAAAGCCTCGCTGATCTACCGGCGCACCAAGAACCTGCGCGCGGTACAACTATTGCTCGGCCATACCAAGCTTGAAAGCACCGTCCGCTACCTGGGGATTGAAGTTGATGATGCCTTAGAGATAGCCGAGCAAAC
>JAGXAL010000070.1 GCA_018971605.1 Natronospirales bacterium
GCGTCCTATATCAGTCAAAGCCTGGCGCTGGCCACCGTGGCCGGCGATCTGGGCGAACGTTTTCAGGGGCTGCTCTCGGAGCGCGCCCTCAAGGTTCTCGATGCTTTGCATCCGGGAGACGGCTTCATTGCACGGCTCAAACGTATTACCCGTGCGGAGGCCGCCGAGAGTCGCGCCTGACGCGACATTACTGGCAAACCTAGGAGATATGACGATGATTGGAAAATACGCAAAATATCTGGCGTTCGGAGCGGCAGCCATGTTGCTAGCCGGCGCTGCAATGGCGGCCGGGCCCAGCCCGGTCAATACCGCGGCATCCGACACAGCGGCCGCTTCGGCGACCAACATGTTCGGCGGGCCGGTTTATAGCGGCGCTCCGGCGCTGACTGTCACCGCAGCCCTGGTCAAGGCCGGCGGCGGCGCGGAGAACTTCAGCTTCTCCAAAGCCCTGGTATCCATGCTGGGCGAAAAGACCGTGAACGCCGAAGTTGCCAAGCTCACCAAGCAATATGGCAAGGACGAGGTGCACACCTTCATCACCGGCATGGATTATGCGGTGAACGACGCGCTGAAGCGCGCCACGGAACAGGGCATCAAGCTTCCGGAAGCCCCCGCTGACCTGCATGGCGTGGCCCTGGCCCGCACGCTGGTGACCGCCGGCACTGCGCCGGACGGCACCTGGTGGTCCGGCTACCTGTTTGATCATGCGCTTTCCCACGGCATTCACAACCAGGTGATGGAAGACATCAATGCGAACGTCAGCTCGCAAGCCGACCTGACTACGCACAAGCTGCTCAATCAGGCCATGTACGACGTGGCGCAGGCCCTGGGTCACAAGCACGTGAAGCTCGCGTCTTTGCACTAAAACAAGGCGTTTAAGCTTGACAAGACGGGGCGGCTTGGCCGCCCCGTCTTTTTTTAGCGTGCTTGAAGCATTACGCCGCGGCCCACATAGCGGATTCAGCGCGGGGAATCACCGACAAGTCGCCGGTATTTTGCCAACAATTCCTCGCGGCTCTCCCGGCGCTCCGGATCCGGCAGGCAGCACTCCACCGGGCACACTTCCTGGCACTGCGGAGTGTCGAAATGACCCACGCATTCGGTGCAGCGGGCCGGGTCGATCTCGTAGATTTCCGCACCCTGGGAAATAGCGTGGTTCGGGCACTCCGGCTCGCACACGTCACAGTTGATGCAGGCATCGGTAATCTTGAGCGCCATCTTGATCCCCCTGAAGAATCCGTGCGTCCGGCCTAATGCTTCTGCAGTTTTCTAAGTTCGTTCATGACTGCCGGGTGCACGAACTGCGCCACGTCGCCGCCGAGTGCCGCGATTTCACGCACCAGGCTCGAAGAGATGAAGGTGAACTCCTCGGCCGGCGTCATGAAGATGGTTTCGACGTCCGGCCCCAGATGCCGGTTCATGGCCGCCAGCTGGAACTCGAACTCGAAATCCGAGACCGCGCGCAGGCCGCGCAGAATGGCCCGCACGTTATGCTTGCGCGCGAAGGCCACGGTCAGCTCGGCGAAGCCCAGCACTTCGGCGTTGGCGATATCCTTGAGCGTGGCGCGCGCCATGGCCACGCGCTGCTCCAGCGAGAAGGCCGGCGTCTTGCCGGGATTGGCGGCGATGGCCACCACCACGCGCTCGAACAGGCGCGCGGCACGCCGCACGATGTCGGCGTGCCCGTTGGTGATGGGATCGAAGGTGCCGGGATACAGGATGCTGGCCGCCATGGGAGACTCCTTTGTAGCTGCCTGTATAGCGGCCTTTTCAGCCGCCCGCAAGCGCCGCATTGGTACGCCGCGCCAGCGCGAAGCCTACACGGCCCGCATGGCCCTCACGAATCCGCTCCCAGCCTGCCGGCACCGCCAGCGGTGCCGCACGTGCATGCTCCATATATATGAGTCCGCGCGCCGTACACCAGCCGTCCTGAGCCAGGACCGCGAGCGATGCCGCCAGCAACGGCGAATCAAACGGCGGGTCCAGGAACACGATGTCGAAGGCCTGCGCCGGACCGCCGAGGAACGCGAGCGCCTCGGCTTGCAGCACTTCGCCGCCTTCGGCACCCAACAACGCGAGATGCGCGCGCAAGGCCTCGATGACCCGCGCTTCCCGATCCACGAACAACACCCGGGCCGCGCCGCGCGACAGCGCCTCCAGCCCCAGGGCGCCGCTGCCGGCGAACAAATCCAGACAGCGCGCCCCCGGCAGCGCATCCCGCAGCCAGTTAAACAAAGTCTCGCGCACCCGGTCGGGCGAGGGCCGGATGCCCGGCAGCTCGGGAAATTTGAGCCGTCGCCTCCGCCATTGACCGGCGATGATGCGGAACTCGTTGCGGTAACCCCGTCCCGGATTGACCATCAAGCAAACCCACCAAGATTCAGACACTTGGCCGACGACTGCACACTCCACCGGGATGCTTGCGCCGCGGCCGGCGCTCAGCGTACCCTAATTCTCCATTCTTGGAGGGACAATCAATGGACAAGCGCGCGCTGCTTATTATTTCCACAATAGCCGTGGCACTTACCGCATGCGTGCATGGCAATAATTCCACCACCAATGCCACTGCATCCACTGCTTTTCAGGCGCGCTACGCGCCGCTTTCCGGGATCGGCCCGTTTCCCAATGATTTGTATTTCAACGGCAGCACCACCGGCACGCTGAATATTCCCTTCGCCTCCACTTCGGCCGCGGCCGCGCCGGCCAACGCCGCACTCGCCAGCATGAACCACCTGGACGGCTACGGCACCCAGTCGGTCATCAATGCCTACTTCACCGAAGCCATCGATCCCGCCAGCCTGAACGCCGGCGACGTATTCGTGTTCAAGGTCACCGCCAATCCCCAGAACAAGGCCATTGACCCCACCAAGGGCGCCACACCGCTGGTGCCGGGCGCGGATTGCAGCGCCAGCACCACCGATTACACCGTCGGCCTGTCCCCGGCCCCTGATTCCGGCGGCACGGTGCTCGACATCACGCCCTGCAAACCGCTGGCGGGTGGCAGCACCTATCTCGTGATACTCACCAACGGTATCAAAGACACTAACGGTGATGCCGCGGCGCCCAGCGCCGATTATTCGCTGATTCTTGCGGCCGACTTGCCGGTGCTCACCGGCGGTTCCATGGGCACCACCGGCAATCCGCAGCTTGACCAGGTGGCGCTGTTCACGCTGCCGCAACTCGCGGTCGCTGCCGGCGCCAAGATCAACCCGCAGAGCATCGTACTGACCTTCAGCTTCAGCACCCAGTACGTCGGCGACACACTCAGCACGCTTGCCGCTAACGCGACGGCGACTGCCCAACCGCAGGGCACAGGCATCGTGTTCACTGGTCTCACGGTCGCCGCGGCTCTGCAGGCCGTTGGCCAGACGCCGCCGCCGGTCGCGGCGCTCGCAAACCTGTATGCCGGCGATGTGGCGCTGCCGTATTATTCCGCGGTACCCACCGCCGCGAATCCCGGCGCTCCGCTTACCGGCTTCTGGCATACGGCAAACGGCGGCGACACCACTGTGCTCTCGCCATTGCCCACGCCGACTGTGGCCCAGAACGTAATTCCGATCCTGGTCACCATTCCGAACAGCGCGAGCGGCTGCACCCAGCCCGCGAGCGGCTGGAAAACGGTGATCTTCCAACACGGCATCACCCAGAACCGCGAAAACGTTCTGGCCATCGGCGGCTCCTTTGCGAGCCAGTGTTTCGCGGTGGTGGCCATTGACCTGCCGTTGCATGGCGTGACCAATACCAGCGATCCGTTGTATCAGAAAGGTCATGAGCGTACTTTCGATCTGCCGGAAGTCGCACCGTTCTTCAGCACGCCGAGCAGCACGATTGCACCCTCGGGCAGCTATTTCATCAATCTCGGTAGCCTGCTGACCTCGCGCGACAACCTGCGGGAAGGTGCGGCTGATCTCATCAATCTGACGGCCACCCTGCCAACGCTGGTGGCGGTGAATTCACCTACCAATCCCACGGTATTCAACAAGTTCGATGCTTCAGAGTTGTTCTATGTAGGCCATTCACTGGGCGCCATGGTAGGTATCCCGTTCCTGGCAGTGGATGGCAAAAAGATCGTGGCGGCGACGCTCGCCAGCCCCGGTGGCGATATCGGCCAGATGCTGCTCAACTCACCGACCTTCGCGCCGCAAATCAATGCGGGTCTGGAAGCCGCGGGTCTCACGCCCGGTACCCAGTTTTATGACGATTATTTCCGCAGTGCCCAGGCGGTGATTGACGACGGCGATCCGGCGAATTACGCCGCTGGGGCCGCGGCCAACGATCCCATCCACATGCTGGAAGTGGTCGGTGGCTTCGACGCCTGCTCGGTGCCAGACACGGTGGTGCCGAATTCCGCCACCAATCTGCTGAACAACCTCATGGGCCTGACAGCCATCAGCAGCCCCGGCCCGCACCCGATATCCACGGGTCACGGCGCGCTGGTGCAGTTCACCTCGGGCGACCACGGTTCGTTGCTGAGCCCCGCGCCGCCCGCCGGCTGCGCGTCGGATGCGGCTGCGTTTGGCGCGGTCACCACGGAAATGCAATCCGAAGCGGTGAGCCTGGGCGTCACCAACGGTGCCGCCGTGGTGATTACCAGCAATACCTATATCAAGTAACGCAACGGACTGATAATGTTTGTCGGGGCGGCTTCGGCCGCCCCGATTTTTTGTACCGCTGCGTTAGGATAGCGGTGATCTACGGATCGCCACACCATGAATCAGCCCGCCGAAAAAACCCGCTTGGTGAGCAAACTAGGTGAGCGCCTGCGACGTGCGGCGCTGCGCATCGCACCGGGCGCCGCTGCAGACGAAGCACTATTCGAAGAACTGGAGACGCAACTGTTGCAAGAAGACGTAGGCTTGGAAGCCACGCGACAGCTGCTCGAAGGCTTGAAGGCACGCGCCCGCGAGGGCCGCTTGCGCGATTCCGCCGCCTTGCGCGCGGCACTCACCGAGGATATCGCCACGCTGCTCGCGCCCGTTGCCCGGCCGCTGCTGACGGAAACTCCGAGCCCGCCGTTCGTGATCATGGCGGTAGGCGTGAACGGTGTCGGCAAAACCACCACCATCGCCAAACTCGCACAACGTTTCCAGGCGTCCGGCCGCAAAATCATGCTGGCCGCGGGCGACACCTTCCGCGCCGCGGCGGTCGAACAGCTGCAGACCTGGGGCGCGCGCCAGAATGTGCCGGTGATTGCCCAAGCACAGGGCGCTGATCCGGCGGCCGTGGCCCACGATGCCTGGCTCACGGCCCGCGCGCGCGGCAGCGATGTGCTGATTGTGGACACCGCCGGCCGGCTGCACACCCAGGGCAATCTCATGGAGGAACTCAAGAAAATCCGCCGGGTGCTGGCGAAACAGGATACGGCTGCGCCGCACGAATGCCTGCTGGTACTGGACGCCGGCACCGGTCAAAACGCCCTGCGCCAGATCGAGCAATTTCACGCCGCCGTCAACGTCACCGGACTGGCCATCACCAAGCTGGACGGCACCGCCAAAGGCGGTATCCTGATTGCGGCCGCCGCGCGTTTCGGCATTCCCATCCGCTACCTCGGCATTGGCGAACAGGCCGATGATCTGGAAGAATTCAATGCGCGCGAGTTTGCCGAAGCTCTGGTAGGTGTGTCCGCGGAGACTGTAACTTGATCCAGTTCTCGGAAGTCAGCAAGCGCTACCACGGCGGCAACGAAGCTCTGGCCAATGTCAGCTTTTCCGTCGAGCACGGCGAAATGGTGTTTCTCACCGGCCCCTCGGGCGCCGGCAAAAGCACTTTGCTGAAACTGCTGGCGTTGATCGAACGTCCCAGCCGCGGGCAGATCATCGTCAACGGCCAGAACCTCGCCGGCATACGTCGCCGCCGGATTCCCCATTATCGCCGCCAAGTGGGTGTGGTTTTTCAGGATCACAAACTGCTGCATGACCGGCCGGTGTTCGACAACGTGGCGCTGCCGCTCACGATCAGTGGCGTGCCTTACAACGAAATCCCGCGGCGCGTGGGCGCGGCGCTGGAACTCGTGGGCCTGTTGCACAAGGAACGCGCCTTGCCGGTGCAACTGTCCACCGGCGAGCAGCAGCGCGTGGGCATCGCGCGCGCGGTCATCAGCCGCCCGCCCATCCTGATCGCCGACGAACCCACCGGCAATCTCGACCCGGAGCTGTCCTACGAGGTTATGCACCTGTTCCAGCGCCTGAACCAGGTCGGCATTACCGTGCTGGTGGCCAGCCACGATCACAATCTGATTCGCCGCCTCGGCGAACGTTTCATCAGCCTGCGTGCCGGCCACCTGGTGCCGCCGGAACTCTCGGGAGACACGCATGCCGGCGCGTGACAGCGGCGCGCAGTTGAACCGGCGCACGCTCGGCCAGCGGTTGCGCGCGTACCTGCACCATCACCGGCTGACGCTGCTGCGCGGCTTCACGCAACTCGGCCAGCATCCGCTCGCCACCTTCATGACCGTGGCGGTGATCGGCATCGCGCTGGCGCTGCCGGCCGGCGCGCTGGTGCTGGTGAACAACGCCCGCGGCCTGAGCGCCGGCTGGCAGGGCACGGCACGCCTCTCGTTGTTCCTCAAGACCTCGGTGAGCGATGCGGCCGTGCAGCAACTGGCCGAGCAAGTGCGCGCGCACGCCGGGGTGGCTTCGGTGCAGGTGATCAGCGCGCAGCAATCGCTGGCGGATTTTCAGCAACGCTCGGGCTTCAACGACACGCTCAGCCTGCTCGGCAACAATCCGCTGCCGGCGGTACTGGTGATCCAGCCGACACCGGAGGCCAGCACCCCCGCCGCCGCCCGGGCCCTGGCGCAGAGTTTCGCCGCGCTGCCGCAGGTGGATCAGGTGCGCATGGACGTGCAATGGCTGAAGCGCCTGCAGGCCATCCTCGCGCTGCTGCACCGCGGCGTGCTGAGCGTCGCGGTGTTGCTCGCCATCGCGGTGGTGCTGATCGTCGGCAACACCATCCGGCTGGAAATCGAAAACCGGCGCGCGGAGATCGAAGTGAGCAAGCTCCTGGGCGCGACCGACCGCTTCATCCGCCGGCCGTTCCTGTATCACGGCGCCTGGTACGGCGTGACCGGCGGCGTGCTCGCCTGGATCCTGGTGTTGATCGGGCTGGCGTTAATGGGCGGGCCGGTCGGCCGTCTGGCGAGCCTTTACAGCAGCCATTTCAGCCTCAGCGGCCTGGGTGTGGACGGAGTCTTGGACCTGCTCGTGAGCGGCATCGTGCTCGGCTGGCTGGGCTCGTGGCTGGCCGTGGCGCGCCACCTCCGGGCGATTGAGCCCACCTAGCAAGTCATTGAAATCACAACGATTATTTTCATCCCTGACTTGGAACCTGTCTCCCGTTTAGCACTCTAATGGCAAGAGTGCTAATATAAAGTTTGTGAGTTCGAGGGAGATTGCCATGACCCAAACCGCATTGATGCCGCGCACGCAGCGGCTGATTCTTGCCGGTCCGACCGGCAGTCTGGATGCCTATATCCACGCAGTCGGCAGCATCCCGGTGCTGAGCGCCGACGAAGAGCACGCGCTGGCGCTGCGCTTCCGCGACGCGCAGGACTTGGATGCCGCCCGGCAACTGGTGCTGCATCACCTGCGCTTCGTGGTGCACGTGGCGCGCGGCTATCTGGGTTACGGTCTGCCGCTCGGCGACCTCATCCAGGAAGGCAACATCGGCCTGATGAAAGCCGTCAAGCGCTTCGACCCGGACGTGGGCGTGCGCCTGGTGTCCTTCGCGGTGCACTGGATCCGCGCCGAGATGCACGAATTCATTCTCAAGAACTGGCGCATCGTCAAGGTGGCCACCACCAAGGCGCAGCGCAAGCTGTTCTTCAACCTGCGCGGCTCCAAGAAACGCCTCGGCTGGATGAACCGCAAGGAAGTCGAGACGGTCGCGAAAGAACTGAAAGTCTCGCCAGCCGAAGTGCTGGAAATGGAATCGCGGCTCGCGGGCCAGGACATCACCTTCGACACCACCCCCGAGACCGAAGACGAGGACAGCCGCAGCGTGGCACCGGCGAGTTACCTGGCGGCCGACACCCAATCCGACCCGGCGGTGGCGCTGGAGCGCTCGGACTGGGAGCAACAGGGCGAAGCCCGGCTGCACCGCGCGCTGGTGAAGCTCGACGACCGCAGCCGCCACATCATGCAGCGCCGCTGGCTGGATGAAAACAAGGCGACCCTGCAGGAGCTGGCCAACCAATACCACGTATCGGCCGAGCGCATCCGCCAGCTGGAAACCAACGCCATCAAGAAACTCGGCACGCTCATGGCCTGACAACTCAGGCGCTTGCCCACATTAAAACCCGGCAATCTGCCGGGTTTTTTATGGTCTTTGTCACGGCATCAGGCAGAATACGCTCGGGCACCTGGGAGCATTCAACATGAGCGTTCCGGAAAACCCTGCCGGCCAGTGGAGCCGGCCGCTGCGGGTGATACATCTGTTGCTGGCCATCGCGGTCAGCGCGCAGCTGTTCATCGGCAGCTTCATGCGCAGTCCGCATACCGGGCGGCCGGATACCTTCGGCTTCATGTCGCACGAGGTGATCGGCGCGATCATCCTGGCGCTCGTCATCCTGCACTGGCTGTGGTCGTGCACGCACCCGCGCGAAGGCCTGGGCCATCTGTTTCCCTGGACGCGCACCGGCCTGCGCAACGTGGTCAACGAACTCTGGCAGGGCTTGCGTTACCAGCGTCTGCGTGCCGGGGGTCCCGGGAACAGCGACCTCGCCGGCTTCGTCCACGGACTGGGCTTGCTGGCGGTCACCGCCATGGTGATTACCGGCGGAATCTTCTTCCTGTCACGGACCCTGGGCGCCGGGCACGACACGCTCGAGCTCATCGAGGACGTGCACGACACCTTCGCGGTCATCACCTGGATTTACTGGGGCGGGCACCTGGCCGCAACCGTGCTGCACAGCCTGCTGCGCCAGCCAGTGTGGCAACGGATGTTCAGTCTGAGAAGCTGAGCGCTCCGCTATTCAGGCGGCTCAGGGCTGCTTCACGCCCTCGCCCTGATCCACGCTCACCCAGTGGGCGCCGTCGTGCGAGGTTTCGATGCTCACTTTGACGTGTGTCGGGGAATCGAACACGTAGGTAATGCGCGTCTCGACTTGCTTGCCATGCTCGCTGTCCGTGGCATATTCCACGCGGGTATTGCCGTGCACCGTCATCCTTGAAATGAAGGGTTGGTCGCCGGCACCGCCCGGGTACAACTCGTAGTGCCAGTAGCTCTTGTCCTTCTGGTTCCAGGTATCGACCACCAGCGACTTGATGAGCGTGCCCGACCAGTCGTTGGTGAAGCTGCACACCATGAACTCCCGGTTCTCGGACCATCCGCAATGCTCGTCCCAAGTCCACTGGCCGGTCTTGCCGGACGGGGTGTGCAGGGTCTCGCCGTGATATACCCAGTGACCGGCGGAAATATCAAGCTTCTGCAACT